>CAZFHV010000018.1:20423-27895 GCA_964519095.1 uncultured Chromatiaceae bacterium
CGGCGAGCCCGGTATCGTGACCGAGCTGATCCTTACACAGGCGATGGATGCGATCCTTCAACTCACCCGCCGCCTTCTCGGTGAAGGTGAAGGCGACGATGTTGGACGGGTTCACCCCGTCCCTCGCCTTGTCCCGCAGAATGGCAACGATGCGCTGGGAGATGACCTGGGTCTTACCCGACCCCGCGCAGGCAATGATCTGAAGATTCCCCTCGAGGGTCTCGATGGCCTGTTGCTGACTGTCCGTGTATTTCATCGTTCTCTCGCAGACTATGCGAATTTCGGCAAGACGCCCTCGCGGGCGAAGCTGTAAGTCTGCTCGCCGGCCACGATGACATGGTCGAGCACCGGGATGCCGATGGCGCCCAGGGTCTGGACCAGCAGGCCTGTCAGCCGATGATCGGCATTGGATGGTTTGGCCGCTCCGCCGGGGTGATTGTGCGCGAGGACCACGCTTGCCGCACGGTGCCGGAGGGCTTCCTCGACCACGTGCCGCGGCTCCACGTGCGCCTCTTTCACGGTCCCCTCGCTGATCAATGCCGGATACAGCACCCGGCAGTGGCTATCCAGGCATAGGACATAGAACACTTCCTCCGGTCGACCGGCCATCAGCGGCGCAACATAGTCCCCGACCGCCTCGGGGCTGTCGAGCCGCGGGGTATCGCGACTGACACGGTCGTGGAAGTAGCGGCGAGTGACTTGGGGAATCAAGCTGAGGAATGCGGCGGTCCTCTCGCCCATGCCCTCGACGCTGGCGATGTCTCTGGGGTCTGCTTCGAGCGCTGCCGATAGGCTCCCGAATCGACGCATCAACCGATGAGCAAGCGGGTTGGTGTCGCCGCGGGGGATGACATGGAAGAGCAGCAGCTCCAAGACCTGATGGTCCTCGAACGCGTCCAGCCCTTCTTCCAGGAACCGCTTGCGCAAGCGCTCCCTATGTCCCTGGTGAATCATTGATGAGGACTCATCCCCCATCCACGTTCCCCTTTGCCTTTCCGGGTGCGAAGCAATCGAGCGTTGAATGCGGTCCGGCACCCTCGCACCCTGCAGGAAGCTCCCTGCGACTCAGCCCATGCCCGCTTTGGACCTCAGCGGATAGACGCATGGTACTGCACCTTAGAAGTGACCTTCATCCGGTTGATCGGCACCGGTGGCAAACCGTGGAGATTCTTCGGCTCAAGACCCCCAAATGCCCGCGGATGCCGACCGGACACTCCACTAGCGTCTTGGGATGAGCAAGCCTAGCACGCCCAGGAGCGCCGTGACCCCGAGTAGGAAGAGGTGGAGGTTGACCGCCCCGGTCAGGGCCTGATCCATCGGCACCCCCAGGGGCACCAGGACCCCAACCGCCGCGGCCTCGTAGCTACCGGTGCCGGCGATGCCGTGGACCGGCAGGATGCTGCTGAGCTCCGCCCCGATGATCCCGGCCAGTGCCTGCCAGAGCTCCAGCGGAACGAAGTGGCACAGCACGGCCGCGAAGGCCACCACCTTGGTGATCCAGGAGAGCGCGGTCCAGAGATACAGCCGGGCGATCTGGAGGGGACGCTCCGGTAAGGCCCCGATGGCCTCGCTCAGGAGTCCCCGCCAGCGACCTTGGCCGCCCTGCGCCCAGGCGAGGACGCGACCCCGCAGGGCGAAGGCCAGGGGCAGGGCCGCCAGCCAGAGGGCCCCGGCCAGAATCCAGGGGAGCTGCGCCGAGCGCGCGTAGAGGGCGGCGAGGGCCACCAGCCCCAGGAAGTGCAGGTCCAGGAGGCGGATCACCACCAGGGCGAAGGTGCCGTGCAGCAGCCGCTGCCCGAAATAGCGCCGCAGCAGCAGGGGGAAGGCCGCCTCGCCACTGCGCATGGGCAGGAGGTTGTTGGCCACGTTGTGGAGCACGCTCAGACGCAGGCTGGTGAGGAAGCGGCCACGGGTGAGCGGCAGGAAGTAGTCGTAGACCCGCACCCCGCGGAAGCCGTAGCTCAGGGTGCTCAGGCCCACCAGGCCCAGCAGTTGGCCCAGGCCCAGGGTGGCCCAGGGTGCCAACAGTTTGCCCCAGCCCACGCTCTGCTCGACCCAGACGACCAAGAGCCCTAGCACCAGGGCGCCGAGCAGCCAGTCCCGCGGCCTTCCCAGGCGCGTCTCTCCTGTTGCGTCTGACCCCCTCGTCATCCGGATATCCGCCTCAGGAATAGAGGCTGGGGTCGCCCGGCGGGCGGGTCTTGAATCGCCGATGCACCCAGAAGTACTGCTCGGGCAGGGTGCGGATGGCCTCCTCGATCACCCGATTCATCAGGCTCGTGTCCTCTAACGGGTCGTCCGTGGGGAAGGGCTCCAGCGGCGGTCCGAGGATCAGCTCCAACCCCCTGCCCCAGGGCAGCAATCGGGCGAAGGCGGGGATGACGGCGGCGCCGGTGAGGCGGGCGAAACGGCTGAGCATCGGCACCGTGGCGGTGGGGATGCCGAAAAAGGAGACGAAGATGCCGCGGCGACGCCCCGGGTCCTGATCCGGGAGGTAGTAGAAGAAGCGCCCACCCCGCACCAGCCGCACCAGGCCCAGCAGGTCCGCGTGGCGCTCCACCGCCAGGCTGCCGAACTGGGTGCGGCCCAGGCGCACCTGCCGGTCGAAGACGCGGTTGCGGATGCGCTGATAGAGGGTGACCCCGGGCATGACCAGGGCCGAGAGGGCGATGCCCCCCAGCTCCATGCCCAGGAAGTGGGGGGCGAGGACGATGAAGGGCCGCCCTTCGGCGCGGATTCGTTCCAGGTGCTCGGGATTGCGCAGCCGCACCAGCCGCGCCACGCGCCGCCGCGAGATGCCCCAGTTGACCCCCTGGCTGAGGAGGGTCTGTCCCATGAGGGCGAAGTTGCGCCGCAGCACCCGAGCGCGCTCCGCGGGGGACCAGTCGGGGAAGCAGAGCTCCAGGTTGCGGCGGGCGATCCCACGGCGTCCCCAGGCCAGGAGGTACGCGAACCGCCCGAGGGCGGACCCCAGCAGCCACAGCAGCGGATAAGGCAACAGCCCCAGGGCGCGGATGAGGCCCACCGCAAGCCAGCTTGGCCAGTAGCGGGGGTGGGAGAGGGGGGATTCGGTCATGGCCCCGGACCAGGATGCCGAAACAGGGACCGCACAACCCGACCCTCAAGTCCTTGGGAGCACCGGGCACCGCCCTGGCAGGGCCCGGCGCAAACCGCCCGCGAAAGCACGCCCCTTGGGAATCACTCGAACCAGAGGGGCTCGATGCGGGCCACGTAAGGCAGCGCCCGGAGGCGCTCGATGAGGGCGCGAAACCCCGGCTGGTAGCTGTTGCCGGTCACACGGAGCTCCTGGGGTCCGCAGCCGATTCGGCCCGGTGAGCCCTCGTGGAATTGGGCGCTGGGATCGATGCGGGCCACCTCCTCGCGATGGGGCACCAGGCTCGGAATGCAGTACTCGTAGTCGAGGGCTCGCCGGCCATGGGGCGGTCCGTAGAGACCCGCCTCATCCAGACTTCCCACCAGGGTCCCGACCTCTCCTCGCGGCTCCGCCAGCGTCCAAGGGGAGGCAATGAGCACCCAGCCGATCGCTACCCAGCGGAGCGGCGGCCACCGCGGCCGGAGGAACCGGCAGCTCGGCCCCCTGGGCGGAATCACCGCTCGAAGGTGTAGAAGACGTCCACGCCCTGGGCATCGCCGCTCTCGGTCTGCACCTGGACGGAATTGGTCAGGTCGTAGCGCATCTTCACCTTGTTGGTCTTGTCCCCCAGGTTGTTCTCGTACTGCATGTAGAGCTTGGGGGAGAGGTAAGTGCCCATCTCCACCACCTGCTGAGCGCTGCCCCCGGAGCCCAAGGAGGCGCCCCCCGTGAGCAGGTAGTTGAGCACCTGGGACTGGGACATGGCGGGGTCGGAGTCGGAGAAGAAACTCATCTTGGGCTTGCGCAGCGTACCCGAGACCCGCAGGCTCGCGGTCACCTTCCCCACCTGGCGGTTGGCGATGATCAGCACCCCCGGATCGTCCAGGGGGGTCTTGGCATAGATGACCCGCCCCTGCTCCACCTTCAGCTCACCGGCGCTGGTGAGGCCCTTGATGGCCGTGAGCCGGTAGGTGCCGTCGACGACGGCGAGCTGGCCGTCGCCGCGCAGGGGCTTGCCGGGCTCCTGCAGCACCCGCAGATCCCCTTTGAGGTTGCCCCGCAGCCCGAACCCCTCCATGCTCACCTCCTCACCCAGGCGCACCCGCAGGTCTACGTTGACCTTTGGACCCGGCTTGGACGCCGCTTGCAGGTCCTTCTTCTGGATGACGTCTCGCGAGGGGGTTACCGTGCCCTCCGGGACGGAGCGCGGCCGGATGCGCGCCTCGGGGATCAGCACCTCGCCCCCCAGGCGGATCTGCTCGGGGCTCGCCTCCAGCTTCAGGTCCGGGGAGACCAGGGCGAAGTACTCCTTGCTGTTGGCGGCGGTGATGCGGTCGCCCTTGACGCCGATCTCGGTCAGCCAGCCCTGCTTGCCCTGGAGCCGGCTCTGCCCCGTCACCTTGAGCTTGCCGTCGCCGGAGCTGAGGCCACCGTCGTAGTCCAGCCGCGTGGTCCCTTGGCTCTTGGCGGCGAAGGCGATGTCGCGCAGCTCTAGGTTGAGTAGGGGGATGTCCGCCGAGCCGTTCTCCAGGCGCGCGTAGCCGTCGATCCCCGGTTGCTGCAGGGTGCCCTTCATCTTGACGTCGGCGTCGATGCGACCCTGGAGCTTGCTCACGTCGGGCACCAGCCCACCGAGGGGCGCGAGGTCGTCCACCCGTGCCTGGAGACGTCCGCGCAGGGGCTGGTTGGGGCGGGCGGGGTCCTGGAGGCGCCAGCCGTCCAGGGCCAGGTTCCCCTCCAGGCCACCGAGACCCGCCAGCGGCAGCCGCAGGTCCGCATTGAGCCCGCCACTGCCCGCAGTGGCCTTGAGGGCGGTGCCACCGAAGTTGAGGTCCTTGGCCCCTTCGCCCATGGCGAGCTTGACCTCACCGCGGGGGACCTCCACCTGCACGTTGCCCTTGAGGCCCCCGTTGACCCCCTCCAGGTCCGCCTTGGCGGTGAGATCACCCTCGATCTTGGCCCCATCGGGTAGGAAGGGCTGGATCAGGCTAAGCACCAGGCTGGGCCAATCGAGCTTGGCCCGCCATTTCTCCGCCGACTCCTGCTGGAAGCTCAGGCAGCCGTTGGAGCCCCCCGCCTCCCGCAGGCAGAGGGGGCCCGCCTGGACCTTGGCGCCCCCGGCGCTGAAGGGGGCCCCCTGACTCAGGGACCAGCGCCCCGCCTCCGGCGTGACCAGCTCCAGTGCGGCAAGCTTGCCGCTGTAGCTCTTCTGATCCGCCCCCAGCCCCCCGCTGAGCTCGGTGCGCACGGTAAGGGGCTGGCCTTCCAGGCTGGCCACCAGCCGGTGGGCGCCCAGCTTACCGTCCCCGCGCACCTGTGCCTTGCTCCACTGGAGCCCGCCCGCGGTGATCTCACCCACATCCAGGTCGATGCGCACCTTCTGGTCCGAGCTCAGTCCCAGATCCACCAGCCCCTCGGCCTTGGCCAGGCGGTTCCCCCCAAAGGCCAGACCCTGGGCCTGTAGCTTGAGGATGAGGTTCGGGGCGGTGAGGCGACCCTCGGCGGCCCCCTCCGCCGTGATAGCACCGGCGAGCCCCGGCATCAGGGTCCCGAGGTCCGGGGAAGCGAGGGAGAACTTGACCCCCAGGGCCTCCCCCACCCGACCCTCTAGCTTGACCCGACTGGGACCCGAGCTCAGGGAGAACCCATCGATCTCCACCTCCTGGCCCTTCACGACCACCCGACCCTTGGTCTCCACCGGATAGCCCCGCAGATCCCCCCCCAGGGACTCGATCCGGGTATCGGCCTTGAGGTCCTTGCCCGCCAACGCGCCGGTGCTGGTCACCCGCCCCCCGAGGCGGCCCTTCCAGTCCGCCCAGTGGCTGCCCGGGTTGATGCCCTTGGCGTCCAGATCCGCCTTCCAGTTGATCTCAGGGGCCCAGGCCACCTGGGCCTTGGCCTCCAATTGCCCCTCCAGGGCCTCGACGCGCAGTTGCTTGAGGTCCGTGCCCTGGAGGTTCCCGGTGCCCTCGGCCTGGAGCCGGGTGGGGGGCACCTGGACGCCCTTGACCCGACCCTCGACCTGGTAACGAAAGTCCTCTGGCTTGCCGGAGACACTGATCGCACCACCCTCGCTGCTGATCTGGGGCTGCCCCTGCAGGGGCCAGGAGAGGTGCTGCCACTTGGCGGCCAGGTCGAAGGCTCCCAGGCCGGCCTGGAGATCCGCCTTGCCGGAGGCGCTGAGCTGCCCCTTGGACTTGCCCTCATCCAGACGCAGCTCCTTGAGGGTGAGCACCCGATTGGCCCAGTCCACATCCAGACCCGCCTGGAGGCGGCCGTACTCGGGCTGCTCGGGGAGCTCGCTGCTGACCCGCCCCTGCAGCTTGGCCGTCTCCAGGTCACCCTCGGTGGTGAGGTGGGCGTCGAGGGCGACCTTGGGGAGGTCCGGACCAAAGGCCGGGAGATCCACTCGCTGGAGCTTGAGCTCCCCCTGCCAGCTCGGCCGCTCCAGGGCATCCCGGAGCAGCGCATTGAGCTGGGCGTCCGCGGCCCCGCTCAACTGATGCTCCAGCTTGAGGGCGGTGAGATCCCCGCTCACGCGAGCGCGCCCCTCCAGGACCGCCTCACCCACCGGGATGGCCCGCCAGTCGAGGGCCGCCTCCAGGGGATAGGCACCCGTCAGCTGGACCCGGGCCCGGAGGTCCGCATTCACCCGGGGCTCCGGCAGGACCAGCCTCAGGTGGCGGACCTCGGCCTCGCTGGCCCGCGCCGCCGCCGCCAGCTCCAGGCGATCGAGGCGAAACACCGGTTTCTGTTCGGGGTCCGTGACCCGCAGCCCCTCGACGGCGAGGTTGCTGATCTCCAAGGCGAGGGGGAGCTTGATCTCCGGGAGCTTGAGGGGCCCCGACTCGGGCTCCGGGGGCGCTGGCGGGACCTCCTTGGTGGCCACCTCGATCCCCGCCACGCTGAGGTCCCGCACCGTGAGCTGTCCCCGCAGCAAGTCCTTGGGGGCCCAGTGGAGATGGGCGCGATCGATCGCCACGTCGGCGGCTGGGGTGTTGAGCCGCACCCCCTGCAGGCTCACCTCGTCGATGAGCCGGCCCTCCACGCCCTCGATCTGGATCAGCTCCGGGGCGAAGCGGTGGGCCAGGTCCTGGGCCAGCTTGAGGCCAGACTCGGTCCCCACCACCCAGGCCACCGCGCCCAGGACCAGCACCAGGAGCCCGAACACCAGGGCGAGGGTCCCCCGCAGCAACCAGGTAATCCAGGAGCGCCCGCGCCGCGGCGCCTGGGCATCGCTCGGCGGGCCTGCGGCCTGGGCGGCCTCGTCCGGGGGGTTCTCGCCGGCGGGGAGCGGGGGAAGGGAGGGATCGGAGGGGTTCAGCTCGCTCATAGGTCGGGACCCACCACCACATGGAGCCGGGCCTGGTGGCCCGGC
>CAZFHV010000019.1:0-26214 GCA_964519095.1 uncultured Chromatiaceae bacterium
GCCAGCCGCACGTAGTCCTTCTCGTCCCGGGCGATGGCGTCCAGGAGGCCGATCTTGTCGGGGACCTTCAGGCACCCGGCCGACCCCTAGGCCGCAAGCGGCGAGGCGGGGGGCGTCGTAAGCGCCGCTGACGCGACGCAGCCCACGTCTAGCGCCCCTACTCCATCTCCGGGGCCGCTCAACCGGTTCCCACAGGGAGCGGCGCTAGGGCGTTGAGCGCTGGCTTCTGCACCGCCTTCAGTCCCAACCCACGGGCTGATAGCCGCGATCCTGCAGGCACTGGTTGACGAAGTTTTCGAACGCGGGACTGCGTTGGGGTCCGACGAAGACCGATTGGATGAGGGCGGCGGTCGCGCCGGTGGCGGCACCAATCGCGGTGCCCCTGCCCGCCGCGCCGACGATGGCCCCGCCCACAGCCCCGGAGGCTGCACCCACGGCGGCGCCGGTGGCTGTGGCGGTTGCCGTCTTCTCGGCAGAGCCGCCCCGCCCGTCCGCTCCCGCGGCCTCCGCCATCGCCATGCAGGCGGCGATCTCCTGCTCGGCGGCCTCTTTGCCCACCGATTGATAATGGGCGTTGGGATAGAGGAAGGGCCTGGTAGAGGCGCAGCCGGTCACAACCAGGCAGGCGGCGATGAGAACAGTGGGCTTTCGAGGCATCGGGATCTCCTTGCTCCTTGCTCGTGGGGTGTGGGGGGTCGCGGGGCCCAGACGCTGAGGCGGGCCTCAGTCAGTCCAAGAATCCGAGGGACTCCGAGGAGGAGGCTCCTCGGCCCGGTCCAAAGTGTATCAGTCCGTCGCTGTCCAGGGAGGGTAAGGGGCATCGCCCTGGCGGCGCTCTGCGGGGCAGAAATTCTCGGCAAACTGAGATAGCATGCCCCCTCTGCCGCCCGTTGAGCGGTGGCCGGTCAACCCTTGAGGAATCCCGAATATGCGCAAGTGGATCCTGGCCCTGGGTCTGTGTTGGGTGGGCGCCTTGGCAGCGGCGCAGCAGGGGGTGGATGTGCCGGTGATGCCCAAGGGGCCGGATGGTCAGCCCATCGAGCCCGAGGTCACCATCATCGAGACGGGCAAGGAGACGATCTACGAGTATCGGATCAACGGGGCCGTCTACATGCTCAAGGTGCAGCCCGTGGCCGGCCCGCCCTACTACCTGGTGGATACCAAGGGGGACGGGTCCTTCGAGACCCGCACCGACGACCCCCGCAACATCACCGTGAATCAGTGGGTGCTGTTTCGCTGGTGATGTCGGAAACCCGCACGGCTTGGGGCGACCCGCCGGCGGCACCTCGCAGGTCCTGATCCAGCCACTGATGGCCCATTCCGAGACGAGCCAAGCCTGGGCGCGAAGCCTCGTCCGCCTCCTGGACGGCTTTGCCGAGGCCGTGGGGCGAGCGGTTTCCTGGGCCAGCGTGGGGATGGTGGTGCTCACGGTGCTGGTGGTGGTGCTCCGCTATGCCTTCGATCTGGGCTGGATCGCGCTCCAGGAGTCCATCACCTACCTGCACGCGGCACTCTTCATGCTAGGGGTAGCCTACACCCTCAAGCGCGAGGGGCATGTGCGGGTGGACATCTTCTATCAGCGCTGGTCGCCGCGGACCCAGGCGTTGATCGACGTCCTGGGTGGCCTGCTGCTGCTCCTGCCCACCTGTGCCTTCATTTTCTGGAGCGGTTCGGACTATGTGATGGCCTCCTGGGCCATCCACGAGGGCTCCCGTGAAGCCGGTGGGCTGCCCGGTGTCTTTCTCCTCAAGACGCTGATATTGCTGATGCCGCTGTTTCTCGCCCTGCAAGGGGTGGCCTCTATCCTGCGCAGTGGCCTGATCCTGGCGGGCCTTCATCCCGAGCCGGCAGGGGAGGGCGGCCATGGATGAGCTGATGCCCCTGCTGCTGTTCCTAGGCATCTTCCTGGTGCTGATGTCGGGGTATCCGGTGGCCTTTGCCCTCTCGGGGACGGCGCTCGGTTTCGCCTTCCTGGGGGAGTGGCTGGGCATCTTCGACGATGCCTTCATCGAGGCCCTGCCGAGCCGCATTTACGGGGTCATGACCAACGAGACCCTCATCGCCGTGCCCCTGTTCGTGTTCATGGGGGTGATGCTGGAGCGCTCGCGCATCGCCGAGAACCTCCTCGACACCATGGCCATGCTGTTCGGTCGCCTGCGCGGGGGGCTCGGGATCTCGGTGACCCTGGTGGGGATGCTGCTGGCGGCCAGCACCGGCATCGTGGGGGCCACAGTGGTGACCATGGGGCTCTTGTCCCTACCCACCATGCTGCGGCGCAACTACGACCCGGCCATCGCCGCGGGGACCATCTGCGCCTCGGGCACCCTGGGGCAGATCATCCCGCCCTCCATCATCCTGGTGCTGCTGGGGGACGTGCTCTCGGGGGCCTACCAGCAGGCCCAGCTCAACAAGGGCGTGTTCTCCCCGGAGACGGTGTCGGTGGGGGATCTGTTCGTGGGGGCCATCCTACCGGGGCTGTTGCTGGTGGGGCTTTACGTGATCTACCTGGGTGTCATGGCCCTGGTGAGGCCCCAGAGCATGCCGGCCATCCCCCCCGAGGAGCTGCCCGCGGACCGCGCCGCCCTCTGGGCCCAGGTGGGCAAGGCGCTGTTACCGCCGATGTTCCTGATCGTGGCCGTGCTGGGCTCGATCCTCACCGGGCTCGCGACCCCCACCGAAGCGGCCTCCGTGGGGTCCGCGGGGGCCATGCTGCTCGCCGCCCTGCAGGGCCAGCTCAACCTCGCCACCCTGCGGGAGGTGATGCGCCAGACCACGGTGGTCACCAGCATGGTGTTCCTGATCTTCATCGGGGCGGCGGTGTTCTCGCTGGTGTTCCGCGGCTACCACGGCGACGACCTGGTGAGCGAATTCCTCACCAGCCTTCCCGGCGGGGTGGTGGGGGCCGTCACCCTGGTGATGGTGCTGATGTTCCTGCTCGGCTTCATGCTCGACTTCATCGAGATCATCTTCGTGGTGGTACCCATCGTGGGGCCCGTGCTCCTGGCCATGGACCTGAGTCCCGTCTGGCTGGGGGTGCTGATGGCGGTCAACCTCCAGACCTCCTTCCTGACCCCGCCCTTCGGATTCGCCCTCTTCTATCTGCGCGGGGTGGCACCACCAGAGCTCACCACCCGCCACATCTACCGCGGCGTGGCCCCCTTCATCGCGCTGCAGGTGCTGATGGTGATGATCCTCGCCCTCTGGCCCGAGTTGGCCACCTGGCTGCCGAAGCAGGTCTACGGTTAGCCCCCGCCGCGGCCCTCAGCCGGGGAGGCGGAGCGCCACCTCCTCGACCTTCTGCATGGCCTGGATGGCGGCCTCCAGATCGATCTGATCGGGGTTGTCCTTGCCCTGGCCGCGCAGCAGCTCCATCAGTTCCAGCTGCTCCAGGGTGCGGCCCTTGCCGTTGCGCTCCTGGATGTAGGCCGCCCAGGGGACGAACTTGGTCAGGGGGAACAGCCGCCCTGCGGTGGGGGAGACGTCGATGTTGAGCCCCGAGACGAACAGCAGCCGCTTGCCCTGATAAGCGTGCTCCTTGACCAGGGTGCGGTAGGTGCGGTCGAACTCGATCTGGGTGTTGACCTGGGCGGCGGCCAGGGGCGGGGAGGGGGCGGTGACGATCAGCGGCATGAAGCGGAGCAGGTTCTGCTCCAGGTGGCCCCGGCCTTCCTCGTCGGTGGAGGCGTTGCGTCGGTAATAGAAGAGGTCCGCGCTCAAGTCCGGGCCCAGGGGGCGCGGCTCGCCGGGGAAGCGCTCCAGCCCCAGGCGTTGCACCAGGCTGTCGGCGGCCAGGAACAGCTTCGCGGTGCTGCGGGAGCCCACGTAGCGTGGCTCGCCCTCCGGGGTGTGCTGCACCAGCCCCGGGAGGCGCAGGAACAGCCCCTCCTCACGGCGCTGGTTCAGGAGCTGATTGTCGATGGTGATCAGGGCCTGGCCGTCGCGCCGCTGGATCAACACCTGCTCCTGGGCGAACGCCAGCTCCTGCTGGTACCAGTCGAGCACGGCGCAGATCTTGCCGCAGCTGGTGGAGATCTCCTGATCCCTGGTCTGGAGCCTACGGTAGGTGCCGAAGCTGCCGGTCTCCAGGTCGTAGCCCACATGGCTGGCCTGGAGCAGCAGCAGGTCCTCCCCGTGGTGGGCGTGGGGCCCGTGGCGGTCGGTGGCCACCACCCCGCCCACCTGGCCATGGTTGAAAGGGAAGGTGCCGAAATGCTTGGCGATCAGGATCACCGGGTAGCCCTGGCTCTCGTCGGAGCAGAAGGCGCGGGAGGGCATGATCTTGCCGGTCTCCATCCCGAGCGAGCGGCACAGGTTGTAGAGGCGCGGGACGAACTGGCTGTAGCGCATGGCCATGTCGGCCAGCCGGTAGTCCGCCAGGGGCTCGGGGGTGGGGCTCTCGGGTCGGTACATGGCGGTTTCCTGGACTCGGTGGGCTTGGGCGGATGTTCGCACATCCCGACCCTCGGGACATCTCGGCGGGTCGGTTCCCGCGTTCCCCGTCGTCGATCTCCAGCAGCGTCTCACTTCCGCTGCCTAGGCAATCGGCCAAGACCGAAAACTAGGCGCAAGAACCGATACAAGAGCGGTAGAAGAAACCATGCCTGTCGTATGGAAGTGAATGGGCAAGGAAGGGTTCTCGAGAATACGCCGTTGGGGTGAAGACGTTTGTGCCCCGCTGCTGTTCCAGGGGCAATCAACCGATAGGGTGCAACGCCGCGTCCGAATGTAACGCCGTCGCCCCGTTCGTAAGACGTTTCAGCGCAGATTCTGCTCAGGGGCCTCAGATCGAGAATGGACGAGTCCCCAACGTTGGTTTGGCCCTGGCGACTGTAGGATCGCCCGAATGCTGGATGTCAGGGGCGGTTTGGCGTAGGGGCTCCCCTCGGGGCACTGGCCCTGTTAGCATCCGCGCTTCGCTGCCGCTCCGGGGCCCTCGGGGGACAGGGGATGGCCTCAGGGGCCCCAATCCGCCGGGCGTCCAGACCGGCCCGGCGCAGGCCGCTGACTTCGTTGCCCAATCACCCGCGAGAGGGGGTATCTCACCCATGACCAGGATCCGAAACGATGCCTCGGGGTCCACGCCGACCGACCGCACCTCGGCCACCGATGACCAGCGCATCGAGAACATCGCCCCCCTACCGCCGCCGGCGCACCTGATCCAGTTCTTCCCGATCAAGGACACACCCGTCGAGGCCTTCATCGCCATGACCCGCGCCAAGGTGCGGGACATCCTCACCGGCGTCTCCGATCGGCTCTTGGTGGTGATCGGCCCCTGCTCCATCCATGACCCGGCTTCGGCGCTGGAGTACGCCTCGCGACTGAAGAAGGAACGGGATCGCCTCAGCGAAGATCTCGAGGTGATCATGCGTGTCTACTTCGAGAAACCGCGCACCACCGTGGGCTGGAAGGGGCTGATCAACGACCCCTACCTGGACGGCAGCTTCAAGATCAACGAGGGCCTGCGCATTGCCCGTGACCTGCTGGTGCGCATCAACCAGATCGGGGTCCCGGCGGGCTGCGAGTTCCTGGACGTGATCTCACCCCAGTACATCGGGGACCTGGTCTCCTGGGGTGCCATCGGTGCCCGGACCACGGAGTCCCAGGTCCATCGGGAGTTGGCCTCCGGCCTGTCCTCGGCGGTGGGGTTCAAGAACGGCACCGACGGGAACGTGCGCATCGCGGTGGCGGCCATCCTCGCCGCCCGGCAGCGGCACCATTTCCTGTCGGTGCACAAGTCCGGTCAGGTGGCCATCGTCGATACCCTGGGGAATACGGACTGTCACGTCATCCTGCGGGGTGGGCCGCGACCCAATTACTCCGCGGAGTGCGTGGACGCGGCCTGTTCCGACCTGGCCAAGGCGGGGTTGCCCCAGCGGCTGATGATCGATCTCTCCCACGGCAACACCCCGGGCGGGTTCAAGAACCAACTGGTCTCCGGGGCCACAGTGGCCGAGGAGATCGCCGGGGGCGATCGCCGCATCATGGGGGTGGCGGCGGAGTCCCACCTGGTGGAAGGCCGTCAGGACCGCCGGCCCGGTCAACCGCTGGCCTACGGACAGAGCATCACCGACCCCTGTCTGGGCTGGGAGGACTCCGTGCGCCTGCTCGACCAAATGGCGGAGGCGGTCCGGGCGCGCCGCCGGGCCAAGGCCCAATAGAAGAAAGGGGCGGCGGGTCTCCCCGTCGCCCCTCGTCATCAGCCTATCAGGGGCGCATCCCTGCCCCGAACCGGTCCGCTAGAGGCTGTCGCCGAAGTCGGCGCGGAACTTAGCCGCGAGGCGCTCCGGCCAGTCGGTGGTGGGCACCAGGCGGCCGAGGAAGAAGCGCAGCACTTGGGGCTCGTACTCGAACTTGAGTCCACCCACCAGGTTGCGGTTCTCGTGGAGCCAGATCAGGCGGTCCGCGGCGTACTTGACCTGGGAGAGGGTGAAGACGCGCCGCGGCATGGCCAGGCGCAGCAGCTCCACATCCGCATAGATGTCGTTGCCCGCCGCGTCGCGCACGCTCGAGATGGTGCCACGCTCCATGCCACGAACCCCGGAGGCGATGTAATAGGCCGCCACCAGGGCGCCCGCCGGGTACTCGGACTGGGGCACGTGGGGCAGGAAGCCACCCGCGTCCACGTGGCAGCCCAGGCCGCCGGCGGGGGTCACCACCGGCACGCCGCGCGCGTCCAGGGTGTCCACCAGGTACTTGATGAAGCCGGGCGACTGACCGATGACACCCTCGTCCTGGGTCTCCCGCAGACCGATGGCCATGGCTTCGATCTCGCGCACCGACATGCCGCCGTAGGTCAGGAAGCCCTCGTAGAGGATGACCAGGTCCTTGAGCTTGTCAAAGAGGCGGATGTCGTTGGTGCAGATGCCCCCGCCGCGGGTGGAGCTGACCTTGCGGCTGGAGAAGTAGATCAGGTCCGCCAGCCCGCACAGGGTGTGGAGGATCTCGGCGATGGAGGTGTCCTGGAACTCCGCCTCGCGCTGCTTGACGAAGTAGGCGTTCTCGCCGATCAGGCTGGCATCGAGCACCAGCATGATGCCGTGGCGGTCGCAGACCTCCCGCACCTGGCGCATGTTCGCCACCGAGAAGGGCTGGCCACCGATGAGGTTGGTGGAGGCCTCCATGCGCACGAAGGGGATGTTCTCGGCCCCGTGCTTGGCGATGAGGGCGTTGAGCTTGCCGACGTCGAGGTTACCCTTGAAGGGGTAGTTGCTCTTCACCTTGAGGGCTTCATCGGTGTAGATCTCGTCGATGGACCCGCCGGGCAGCTCCAAATGGGCCTTGGTGGTGGTGAAGTGGTAGTTCATCGGGACGATCTGCCCCGGCTGGATCAAGGCCTGGGCGATCACGTGCTCCGCCGCACGACCCTGATGGACCGGCAGGAAATGCTTTTTGCCGAAGACGTCCTTCACCGCCTCTTTGACGCGATCGAAGCTCTGGGACCCCGCATAGGCATCGTCCGCCTGGAGCATGGAGGAGACCTGCTGGTCGCTCATGGCGTTGGTGCCGCTGTCCGTGAGCATGTCGAGGAAGATGTCGCGGGTGCTCATCAAGAAGGAGTTGTAGCCCGCCGCCTTGACGGCCTCGAGGCGCTCTTCGACCGGCTTCAGATTGAGTCGCTGGACGATCCGCACCTTGTGCAGCTCGATGGGGATCTGCTCACCGCTGGCGAGCTTGATGACAGGGGAGGTAGGCATGAGCGATGGACTCCAGAGTTGGCGTTGATGGTGTCCCTTGACCCGCTGGGCGGCTCGCGCGCGGAATGTCAGGCGGCGCGAACTGTGACCAAGGTTGGACCGGAATGCAAGTGGGAAAGGGTGCTGGCGCAGCCTCTGGCGGGGCGCGGAGGACGAGGGCCTCGCCCAGCCCCCCCGCCAGGCCGCATTTGCCTGGGTGCGCCGGAGGGGTGCCCGCGGGCCGCGCCGGCGGCTCCGCGCTGCCTCAGTAGCCGCTGCAATACTGGAAGTGCATGGGGTCCTTACTTCGGCCTGACCAGCGCCCGCCCCAGACGAAGCCGTAACCTTCGAACAGGGCAACGAGGCCGGGGTCCATGTCGCCCGCCGCGCCCATGGGATTGGTGCGGGCGTTGAGATCGATGGCGATGCCCCAGCTGTGGGTGGAGGGTTTGGTGGCATTGCGCTTCATGCGCCAGACGTAGCCGCCGCCGTAGGTCTTCACCGAGGAGCGGAGGCCTTTCGCCAGGACGTCGGCGAAGACGGCCTCCAGCAGGGGGGCGATGAGTTTGTGGCAGCGGATCCCGTTGGCCGACTTCGAAGGATCCCAATCCAGGGGGATGGGGAAGGGGAGGGTGGCGCGGGCCATGAACCGGGCCTCCCATTTGGGGTCGGCGGTGGCGTCGTCGCGGGCGTAATCCCAGATGTTGCCGAAGGTCTGGATAATCCCCGAGAGACCCCGTGGTGGTGTCGGCCAGGGCGCCGGGCGAGGCGCCCTGGCCCCGGGTCGGGGAGGGGGCGGGGGCCGCAGTTCCCGGGTGGCGGGGATCTCGATCCGCTGGCCGCGGATGAGGGCCTGGGGGTCGCGCAGGCCGTTGTAGTCGGCGAGGGCGGCGGCCAGCGCGGGATCGCCCAGCATCGCTTCGGCGACCTTGGCGAGGCTGTCGCCTTCCTGGAGGACGTAGGTCTTGGCCATGGTGGACTCCTTGGGTGGGCTCTATTGGGGTTGGGGTCTCGGGCGAGCTGAGCGTCGGCGTCGGGGGGCCGGGGTCGGGGTTGCGGATTCCTCCCCCGGCGCCGGGCGGTCGTCCCGCTTGCAGGTACCGGGCTGGAGCTGTTCGGCCAGGGCGATCAGGGCATCGGCCAGGCGCCGGTGGCGGAGGTCCCCGGCCTTGCGGTAGAGGGCATCGCCGAAGCGGGATAAGCGGCAGAGCTGAGAGAGCAGGGAGTCGAGCCCCCTGGAGCCGCCCCTGAGGTTGGGCGGGGCCTCGCGGTAGGCGCGTGCAACCTCCTCCAGTGCCCGCTTTCCCTCTTCGCCCGCCGCCGCAAGGCCACCGTCGAGCAGACGCTCCACGAGCAAGGCGTCCGCTTCCAGGGTGGCGACGCCGGGGTCGGTCACACCCCCGTAGCCCGCGGCCGGACGGCATCGCTGCGCCAGTGCGATGGCGGCGGCGCGTTGGGGATCCTCCTCCGGCATCCTCAGGGCCTGGAGGGCCAACCGGTTGAGGGTGCTGTAGGGTCTGAAGCCCTGGCTACCGGGCTCTCCCGCCCCGTGGCCGTAGGCCTCCGCGGCGGCCTCCAGGGCCTGGATCATCGACTCGGCTTCTCGGGCCCTCGTCGCGTCGGTCGCCTTCGGATCCAGCGCCTTCAGCGCGTGCAGGCCGGCCTTGCGCTTGAGCGCGCTGGCCCGTAGGGCGCCGCGCTCCGCATTGAGGCCGTGCCCCCTGGTCCCCTCTGCCCCCTGCTCGGGGGCCACCAGGCTGTCGAGACTTGTCAGTCGGTCCAATGCACTCTTGATGAGCTCCGGGTCGAGCCGATCCTCCCCCAGGCGCGCCTCGATGTCGGCGAGCTGTTCGATGGCGCGGATCGGGACGCGACCCCTGTTGTCTTCGGACCGGATCGCCGCGAGGTAGGCCCGGCGGGCCTCGTCCAGCTCCCCCAGCTCGGCCCAGGCCGCGGCGAGGGCCGCCTGAACCTGGGGTAGGTCCCCCCAACCCGCGGGGCAGCGCTTTTCGAGCAGCCGGCGGATCTTGCGCGCCCGCTTGGCATGGTCGCGCCCCGTTCGCCGCTCCCCCTGGCCCGCAAAGGTGGCACGCAAGGCGTCGAGGTCGTCGACGAGCTCGTCGGGCGATACGTAGCGGCGATCCCCTCCCTCCGTGGTGCCGCCGCCGCGGCTCTCGGCCAACCACCCCGGATCCCCATAGGCCTGGAAGGCGCCCCAGGTGATGTCCCCGGGGTCCCGATCCCACACCGCCTTGCGGGCCAGGAACAGGGCCTCCCCGAAGGGCAGGCCGTCCTGGAGCAGGCCCTGGTAGAACCTCTGGCCGAACACCAGGGCACCGGCATCGTTGACAGACCAGCCCGCCACCACCACGCAGCGCACGCCGATCTCGATGAGCTCTCGGGCCAGGCTGGCGGCCAGCCGGTTGGCGTCGCGCCGCGTACGCTCCCCCTCGCCCGGATCGACCTTTCCCAGGTGGCAACAGTTCAGGAACACCAGCTCCGGCACCGTCTCCATGGCGGCGATCTCCGCGGCGGTGATCAGGAGTCCGTCCGACAGCACCACCCCGCTGCGGCGGAGACCGTCGCGGTGTCGCTGGTCGAAGATCCCGTGGGCGGAGATGTGCACCAGGCGGTAGGGCTGCTGGAGCAGCTTCACCAACACGTCGCAGGCCCTTTGGTCGCCGCCGATGGCCCCGACCACCTGATAGCCCAGTCCGCCGAGCAGGCGCATCACCTCGATGGCCTCGGTCTCCGCCCCGGGGAGGCTCGGTGGATCGGCGGTGCTCATCTGGCGGGGATCGGGGAAGGCGGCGGCAAAGCCTTCCACGGAAGGGTTACCCACCACCAGGGCGCTGCGCTGGATGCACTGGCGCACCTGGCGGCGGAAGCGGGAAGAAGAGAGCTGCCTCACTACCGGGCCGCGCATGGCGAGGGGTAGCCTCTCGCCCTCCCCCGCGCTGTCGTCGGCGGACATCAGCTCCCAGGGCAGGTTGGCGGTATAGGCATCCACCACCAGGACGATGCGCTCGAGCTGTCGCGCCGCATCCTTGAACTCGTGGGGCACCATGAGCTGGAAGAGCATGCGCCCGAGGTTCTCCTGCCAGAGGGCGCTGTGGATTTGCTGGCGCACCAGCATCTCGATGAGCCCTGGCTGGCGCTGATGGGCCAGGGTCTCGGCGCGGGCACGCCGGCCGACGTAGAGGTAGCGCAGGCGCTCGGCGATGGGGGTGCGGCTGACGCCGTCCCCTGACCCGCCGTCACCGGGGGCCACGAATCCAGCGGGTGGGCAGTCGTCGTCGTGGCGGTCGGCGTCGGTGACGATGAGACGGGGCCAATAGCTCTGGTCCGGGCGATCAAAGAGCCGATGGCGCAGTCCCTCGCCCTGTTCCAGCTCGGGTCGGCACACCAGCGTGGTGCCCTGGCGCCGTGCCAGGGCCTCGAGCTTCCCCGGCATCTGGCGGAGGGCGTACACGGCCGTGATGGCGGTGTCCAGATAGAGCTCGATGATCTGGAGACTGGCCACCCGGATGCCGAGGCGGGTGGCCTCGCGGAATCGGGCGTTGGCATCGATCACACCGCGGGTGAGCGCCTCCACGGAGGCCGCCACGGAGAGGTTGAGCGAGGAGTTGTAGCCCAGGAGCAGCGCGGCCAGGGGCAGTTCCCGCTCCTCCTTGCCGAGCACGTCCACCATGTGGAGGAGGTAGCGCAGCACGGCATTACGCACCGCCTCGGTCAGGGTGTCTGGGCTCAAGGCCCCGTCGTAGGCCCCCAGACCAGCCACCACCGCGCCGCCCAGGCTGCCCTGCCGGCGCTCCTGTTCGCTGGGCGAGCGTAGCACCACCGTGGCGGTCCCCCGCGGCCCGGCGTAGAGGCCCAGGTTGTAGCGCTGGCTCAGCTCACCGTCGAGGAGCTCGCGATCGACCAGGGCCTCCGCCCCGGCGATGGGGTCCTGCTGGTAGTGGCCCAGGAGGATGGGTTGGGAGAGGAACCGCAGATCCATGGCCTTCACCGCCACTTCGAGCCGCCGTGTCGGCCGGGGTTTCACCCGGGAGCGTGGCGGGCCGCCCATGAGTCCCCTCGCCACCGCCTCTCCCCCGTCCAGGGTGGGTGGTCCGGCGTCGTAGGTCAGGGGACGGGGCTGCTCGACGGCGCGGGCTGTGGGCGGGGCGGTCGAGAGGGTGTCGCTCGCCCCGCTGATCAGCAGCTCGGTGAGGGCCGGGAAGTGGTCGCGGGTGGCGGGTAAGTCCCCGTGGGGGACGGGCAGGTAGTAGTAACGGCCGATACCCCCGATGCGCCCGGAGGCCCAGGTCACGGTGCCGTCGCCCTGGGTCGTGCCTACCATTTTCAGGCGCCCCGCCACCTCGCGAATGCCGCAGGGGGTGTTGGGGGCGACGCCGAAGAGGTAGATGGTCTTGTGCTCATAGGCCGGGGGGAGGGCGGGGGTCTTCTCCCCATCCCGATCCCAGAGCCAGCGACCCCCGTCGAGGGCCCTCTGACTGGGTGTGGCCGACTGGTGGTCGCCGAACCAGAAATCGCGCACCTTCTCCTGATAGGTCTTCCAGGTTTGGGCGCGATAGAGCCTCTGATCCGGGTCGCCGCCCCCGGGCTGCCCTTCGAAGCCCTCCCGGAAACCCGGCTTGGGCAGCAGTTGCAAGGCGCCACGAAAGCCAGCGACGATGTCCAGGACCTCCTTCATCCCGTGGTGGAGGTCCATCCGTACCAGGGAGCGCAGGGTGTCGCCCTTTCCGAGCAGGTTCTCCACCATGGAATAGGCCCCCTGATTGGGGGTGCCAAGCATCAGCAGGCGCGCCCCATCCCGCGCCATCAGGGCGTCCATGACCGAGCGCCGCTGATGGATGCAGGCGCGCACCACCAGCCCCCCCATGCTGTGGGCGAGCAGGCGGATGGGCTGCTGGGTCTGCTTCATGAGCCGGTCGAGGAGCTCACCGAGCCGCTCGGCGAGCAGGTCGAGGGGCTGGCGCCAGTCGTAGGCGAATCGCTCCACCCGATGGGTCTGCGCCAGATGCTCGCAGAGGGCCCCGTAGAGGAGGCTGAACAGCTTCTCGGCCTCGACACCCGCCTCGTCCCAGGCGATCTTGGTCAGCCCCCCGGCGGCGATGTCGAGGGGGTCGAACCAGATGCGGTCGCGGCGGTTGACCCAGAGGTGGGAGCCCATGATCCCCGGCAGGACCACCACCACCGGCAGCTCCGTCGCAGCGAGGCCGCGCCGCCGAGCGGCGGCATCGATACGCGCCTGTTCCGTCCCGGCGTCCAGGTCCTGGAAGGGGCCGGGCAGGGGACCGAAGAGCTCCAGGGTGTCGGGGCGCTCCGCCACCAGCCAGTCGTGCAGGGCGTCGCGGGTGTCGGGATTGGAGAAGTAGCGGAAATGGGAGACCTCCGGGCCCCGGTCGAACAGGACCCGGGCGCTGCCGGTCTGGGGGGCGATACCGGCCAGCATGGCGGGGGTATCCACCACCAGATCGTTGTCGAGGCTGTCGAACAGCAGGTAGTCGGTGAGCAGCACCCCAAGGCGCTGCAGGAGGTGCCCGCCCTCGATATCGCCGGCGATCAGCGCCAGCTCGATGCCCGGGCGTACCGGGGCCTCGCTCAGCAGCCGAGCCAGGGGCGAGTCGGGCAGCATGGCCTCGATGCCGGGCACCAGGTGGGGGTTGGTGCGGTTCCTGGCGATCTCCAGCACCACCCGCTTGAAGGCCGAATAGAAGGGGCTACCGAAGAAGAAGGGTACCTGGCCGATGAGGGTCAGCAGGCCCGAGAGGAACAGGTCGAAGTTGCCGCTGGCGAGCTTGGTGCCCCGAGCCGGGCTGGCGACGCGCACGTAGCGCCTTACCCCCAACGCCTTCTTACGCAGCTCGGCCGCGAGCTCTCGCAACAGGTCACGCTGCTCCTTGTGGGCGCTCGCGATCGCCTGGCGTAGCGCCTGGGCTTCGGTCGCCTCGTCGCCGGTCCCCGGGAGGTCCGCGCGGTACTGGTCGATGAGGGCGTCGAAGCCATCCAGGCACAGCAGGTCCGCCACCAGGCCGCCGCGGGAGTGGGAAACCAAGCTGAGGTTGGCCCCCTTCGGCAGGGCCCTCGCCAGTTGCAGGGCGTTCTCGATGGGGCTCTCCGAGAGGGTGTGGTGCTCGAAGGCGAAGATGCCGCCGGTGAAGTGGCGCTCCAGGGCATCCCATACCTCGCGGTCCCCCGCGCGGAGGTCGCCAAAGCTGCCCAGGGTGGTTGAGGCGGTGCCGTGGACGAAGACCAGTATCGGTTTGGAGTCGCGGGCGGCCTCGGACAGAAGCCCCCCGTCCGCTTTTTCGAAGGCGGCGCTGTTGCCGTAGGTCCCGCGCCACCGGTAGAGGCCGGGCTTGGCGTCGAGTCGGGACTCGATGGCCCACATCAGGGCCTTGGTGCCGGCCCAGGTCACGCCAAGCTCCAGGGCATTGCCCAGGTTCTCCTTGGCGGCCGCGGCGAGAATCGGGTCGCTCTTCTCCCCCACCACCAGAGCGAACACCCTGCTCACCAGGCCACCCAGGGCATCGCCGAGGAAGCCCCGCGGTGCCGCGCCCTCGGCGCTCAGCCGCTCGAAGAGGATCTCCCCCTCGGGGCCGATCAGCTCCGGATGGCTTCGGTCCAGACTCGCTTTGAGCTTCGCCGCGCTGGTGATGAAGGTGCTGCCGTCGGCGAGCTCCATGGCCAGGACTTCGCCGGCCTGGGCCTCGTAGCGCCGCTCGGCCATGCCCTCGGGGGCGGCGCGTGCGGGGGGGCTCAGGTCGAAGGTGGCGGTGGGGCGCAGGTAACCCGCTGGCAGGAAGGGATCGGCTGGCTGACCGACGGCACGCACCGGGCCACTCAGGAGAGAGGGAAGTCGGGGCTCGCTCTGGCGGCCGACGAGCTTGAGGGCGGTGGTATCCGGCATGGGGATCTCCTAGGGGCAGTGTGCTAGCTCTGTGCCAACGGACCAGCGGCCGCCCCGATACCCCTTGTCCTCGACTCAACCGAGAGACCCGATACCGGGGCAGGACCTCAGGAGAAGATCCTCTGTTTGCGGGCAGCGGAGTTGCCCACTAGCTGCGGGGTTTGCGGGTAGGACGCCGATGGCAGGAAGCCGGGGGTGATGGCGGCGTGCCAGTCGGTGTAGCTGGCACCGGGCGGTAGGGCCTTCAGGGTCTTGAGGGCGTAATAGGTGAAGGCCCCGCAGGGGCGGCCCTGGATCTGGGCGTCGTAGCTAAAGTTGTTGGGGCCCTCCTTGCAACCGGCCAGTAGCAGGTCGCCGACCTTCCGCGACAGGGTGCTGGTGAAGGCCGAGGTTCCCGAGACGCCGAGGACGGAGGATAGGGGATTGCCGCTGGCACCCCGTGGGAGCCGCTCGTCCGGCAGCCAGTTGCCCATGGGCATGAATCGCGGGCGCGCGGCGGCCTCTGCATAGGGATCCGCGCCGGCGGTCCGGGTCACCGTGCCGGAGTGGCAGCTATCCGAGATCAGGACCAGGCGAACGCCGGCCTTTCGGGCGTTGAAGAGCTCGTGGATCTCGTCATCGAGCAGGGCTTCACCGCCGGTTTGCAGGTCATAGGGGCACAGGCCCTCATCGAGGCCATCGATCTCATCCCCATTGAGGTCGGGGACATAGGTGCCGTGGCCCGAGTAAGTGATGACGACCAGATCCCCGCTGACCGCGCCCCCGATCAGGGTCTCGATGCCATCCACCATCGCCGCTTTGGTCGCCTGGGCGTCGAGGAGCTTGGTGACGCCGAAGCCCCGCGCCGCCAGCTCGGCGGCCCAGTCGTTGGCGTCGTTCACGCAGCCCTGCAGATCCATGTGGGTGCCGGGATAATTGTTGATACCGATGCAAAGGGCGCTTTTTGTCATGACGTTCTCCGTTCGCGGGTAAATGAAATAGGGGTCGCAATTTCCTGTCCAATAAAAGGAACGCAGTGGCAATTCCGATGAGCGTCTAAGTCCGAGAGCGAGGGTTACCAAATGTTGCGTCTCTCGAAACAACTATTGTCGGCGTTCGGGGGTTCGTCAAGGCGCCCCGGGCGCGGAGCAGAGGGTTTCCAGCCAGTCGCTAGGCCAGCGGTGACTCGCGGTCATTCAATGGCTTGGGGCCAGGGTTGGTATAGGGGAGGGGATCCGGGGCGGAATGGGGGCCTGGCCCGAGAGTCAATTTGACAGCCGAGGGCTTCCTATTCCCCCTCTCGACCCTGGTGATGGACTTCCCGCGGATTGCTCCGATATCCCTATGCCCCTGGGCAGGGGAGAGAATGTGGTACGAGCGGCTCGACTTCAGTGCCGTCGAGCCCGAGGAGGGGCCGTTCGCCGTTCGCGCCCAGGGGGAGGCTGGAGGCTGCGCGTGACCCGGATTCCAAGGGGTGCGGGGAGGGGCCGGGCCGTCGACACGCCCGGGGACTGGCCGCGTGGGTGTGAGAAACGGTCAGGGGCCCGAAGGCCCCTGAGCTGTGCCGTGTCGGTCGAGGCTCACACCTCGCCGACGGGTCCCCCTACCACCGGTCGCGAGCGCTTCGCCCCATTACCGGAGCCCGAAGCGGCGCCGCTCGGCGGGGTGGAGGCGTTGTCATCCGTGGGGCGAACCGGGCGTCCGGCCATGACGTCGTCGATCTGCTCACTGGTGAGGGTCTCGTAGTCGATCAGGGCCTCCGCCATGCGGTGGAGCTTGTCGAGGTGCTCGTCGAGGAGCCGGCGGGTGCGCTCATAGTTGCGGTCGATGAAAGCCCGCACCTCCTCGTCGATCAGCCGGGCGGTGTTCGCCGAGACGCGTTTGTGCTGGGTGATGGATCGCCCGAGGAAGATCTCGCCCTCCTCCTCGGCATAGGAGAGGGGGCCCAGGCGCTCGGAGAGTCCCCAGCGGGTGACCATGTTGCGGGCCAGATCCGTGGCGCGCTCGATGTCGTTCTGGGCGCCGGTGGTGACGCGCTCGGCGCCGAAGATCAGCTCTTCCGCCACCCGGCCACCGAAGAGGCTGGAGATCTGGCTCTCCAACTGGCGCTTGGTGAGGCTGTAGCGGTCCCGTTCGGGTAGGAACAGGGTCACCCCCAGGGCGCGGCCGCGGGGGATGATGCTCACCTTGTGCACCGGGTCGTGCTCGGGGACCAGGCGTCCCACGATGGTGTGACCGGCCTCATGGTAGGCGGTGAGGCGCTTCTCCTCCTCGCTCATCACCAGGCTGCGCCGCTCCGCGCCCATCAGGATCTTGTCCTTGGCCCATTCGAACAGATCCATGGAGATCTTGGCGCGGTTGGCGCGGGCCGCCATCAGGGCCGCCTCGTTGACCAGATTGGCGAGGTCCGCTCCGGAGAAGCCCGGGGTGCCGCGGGCGATCACCCGGGGATCCACGTCCTCCGCGAGGGGCACCTTGCGCATGTGCACCTGGAGGATGGCCTCGCGGCCCGCCACATCGGGCAGGGCCACCACTACCTGGCGGTCGAAGCGGCCCGGTCGCAGCAGGGCGGGGTCGAGCACGTCGGGGCGGTTGGTGGCGGCGATGATGATGATGCCCTCGTTACCGGTGAAGCCGTCCATCTCCACCAGGAGCTGGTTGAGGGTCTGCTCGCGCTCGTCGTGGCCGCCGCCCAGTCCCGCGCCGCGCCGCCGGCCCACCGCGTCGATCTCGTCGATGAAGACGATGCAGGGGGCCTGCTTCTTGGCCTGCTCGAAGAGGTCCCGCACCCGCGAGGCGCCCACGCCCACGAACATCTCCACGAAATCCGAGCCGGAGATGCTGAAGAAGGGCACCTTGGCCTCCCCGGCGATGGCACGGGCCAGTAAGGTCTTACCGGTGCCGGGCGGTCCCACCATCAGCACCCCGCGGGGGATGCGGCCGCCGAGCTCGGTGAACTTCTGGGGATTGCGCAGGAACTCCACCAACTCCGAGACCTCATCCTTGGCCTCTTCCACGCCGGCCACGTCCTTGAAGGTGACCTTGACCTCCCCCTCGGCGTGCTGGCGGGCGCGGCTCTTGCCGAAGTTGAACAGCCCGCCGGGACCCCCGCCGCTCATGCCGCGGCGCATGAACCAGATCCACACCCCCACCAGGGCCAGGAAGGGCAGCCAGGAGACCAGCACCTGGGTCAGGAGGCTGGGCTCCTCCGGAGGTTGGGCGCGGATGGTCACCCCGTGCTTGATGAGGTCCCCCACCAGCCCGGAGTCGCCGGGATCGAAGGTCTCGAAGTGGGTGCCATCGGTGCGCTTGCCCCGCACCCGCTGATCCTGGATCACCACCTCTTGGACACGGTTATTCTGTAGCTGGTTGAGGAAGTCGCTGTAGGTGATCTGAGGCAAGCCGGTCCGGCCCGACCCGCCAAAGTGGTTCATCACCATAAGGAACATCAGGGTCAGAGCCATCCAGATGGCAAAGGTCAGCTGCTTGGACTTCATTGGCGCTTCCTCGCTCTCTCTCAAGTGCCCCTCGGGTGCCGCATCGAGACCTCTCGCCGGTCACCGGGCGGTATCGGTTAGCGACCTAGATCGGGACGGACCCCGTCCACTTAAAGACCGCGCGTGCTGGTCGGGTGCGCCCCCCGCGGCCAGGGTCGAATCCCCGGGCCCGCGTCGACCCTGCACCCCAGCGGAGACGATAGCAGGAAAGCCGGTTTCTGGGTTTGTTGGCTGGGGGTATCTTGCTACCGCGAGCTGGCCCGCAGCCCCTTTGGGAGCGTACCAGATACCCTCAAGCGGGCCTCCCGCAGATCCGGTGGGCCCTGCCGAGGGGGCCTCAGCCGCCTCTAGCGACGGCCTCTATCCCCTTGTGGGGGATGAAGATGCCGCAGCCCATGGCGCGGTGGGGGCCGAGTCCCCCCTGCTGGAGACGCACCGACTCCTCGGGGGAGAGGTCGGCGAGCAGCAGGCTGCGGGTGGGGAGGGATCCTGCCGGGGTGAAGAGCGGGGTGTCCTTGCCGCAAAGGGCCTTGCGAATGCGCACCTCTTGGGCGCGAAGCTCCGTGGCGGCACGGCTCAGGAAGGCGTTCTCATCCTCACCCGAGAGGGTGACCACGTAGCGGGCGAACAGGGTGGGCTCCTTGCTGAGCCGCTTGGGCTTGCCGTCGCCGATGGCGAGGGGGATGCCTTTGACCTGAAGGGTACGACCCTGTAGAGCGCCCAACAGCGCGGGTACCTGGGCCTTGGCCACCCGGATGGTGAGCTTGGTGCGCCGCGAGGGGATGAGGAACTGGTCGGTGCCGTGCTCGGGCCGCTGCCAGCCGTTCTGGGAGCCTGCCAGGTGCACCGTGTGCACCGCCACGGCCGGGTCGTCCCTGAGCCAGGGCACCGCCTCGCACAGGGCGGTGGACAGGGCATAGGCGTGGTCCACCGGCAGGCGCTTGCAGTCGATGGCGAACAGCACGTTGACCACGTCATCGGGGACCTGAAAGCCCTGATCCCTGTCGTCTTCTTGCCAGAACATGGGGGCGGATAGCTCCTGCTGGTCGGCGGGTTTCAGTTCAGGGGCAGCCGTGCCTGGAGCTCGGCGCGGTCGAACCACCAATCGTCCTGCACCAGGGCCTCCACGAGGTGCCGCAGTCGGGCGAGGAACTGCTCGGGCTGGCGCAGCCCCATCTGGTCTAGCCAGCGGTCGAACGCGGTCTGGGTCTCGGCGCCCCCGTGGCGGCGGGCCACAGAGCCGAGCATCTGACCGGCGAAGAAGAGCAGGTTGTCCCGCTGCTGCCCCTCGGCGCGAATATCGGCGAGGAAGAGGGCGGTGGCGGCGGCCACGGCGGCCCCATCGGAGTCGTCGGGGGTCTCCTCCACCACGTGGGAGAGCAGCTCGATGGAGAGGTCTGGGTCGATCGGGTAGGTGACGGCGAGCCAGATCCCCTGGCCCAGGGCACTGAGGGATCGGGGCTGCTCCGCGAGGAAGAGCACGTCGCAGGCATCCACCGCCGATTCCCAGTCCTCCGCGGCGAGGAAGACGTCGAACGTCGCCCGCCCAAGGGTCCAGGCCTCTTCGCCGCGCCCGAGACCCGCCAGGGTGCGGGCGATCTGCAGCTCCACGTCCGCCTCGGCCTTGGGGTCTGGCCCCAGGGCCCGGAGCTCGCGCAGCTCTTGCTGGAGGATATCGAGGTGGGACTGGAGGGCCGTCTGCTCCACCCCGGGATAGCCCTCGGAGAGGTCCCAGGGCTCCTCAAGGGTGCCATCGAGTCGCCGGGGGTCGAGGGGCTTGATCTCCACCTCGCGTCCTAGCGTGCCAGCCCGCTGAAGGCCGCCTCGAGGCGGTCTTCCCAGTCGGGTGGGGTGTCGGGGAAGGGGGGCTTGACGTCCATGCGGAAGAAGCGCTCGCCCCCGGCGGCCACAGCGGTGACGAGGGTCGCCAGCTCGTCGAAGCGCTCGAGCTCCTGGTGGGCGATCAAGAGGTCACTGATCCTAAGCATGGGCAAGGCGCCTCGTCACCGGGCTGGGGACTCAATGGGGGCCGCGCGGGCGGTGCCGGCGAGGCGTTTCTGAGCGGATATATGTAGCCTGGTCCCGGGTAAAGCAAGCCGTTGGCGGTGCACCTCGATTGGCCCGGGTCGCGTCTGACCGCGGCCCCTGCGGCCTCCCAGGGCCCCGCTCCGAGGGCCTGACGGCGCTACGCCGGGGCGCTTTACGAAGGCCCCTCGGCAGCGTGCCGCCGCCCGCCACCTCCGGCAGTATGAGGAGATCGGTATATTAGAAATCATTGACTTACTCTGGGTCCGGGCGTACCATCCCAGCCGCTTCCAGTGGACGGGGAGGGTGCATTCCGCCTGCGTCCTGAGGCGCTTGGCACAGCCACTGGGTCGAACAAGTGCCCTATCCCATATGGGGTAGGTGGGGGGTGAGGCTATCCCCCGAAAGTAGAATGGGGCCCCTCCTGGGCCTTCGCTATATTAGCGGCTGGTGATGCTCTGGCTCCGCGGTCCCCTGTGGGCGGCGGACAAGGGCCCGGGGGCTCGGGCTCCCGCCGATCTCCCTTCCGCCCCGATAGTGGTTGGGAGCCGATAACCAGTTACGGGTTCGTTCAGGTACTCAGCCAAAGTTAGGAGAGGCAGCACGATGGCAATCGAAAAGCATTACACCCCGATGCTCGATCAGTTGGAGGAGGGTCCTTGGCCGAGCTTCATCTCGGGGATCAAGCGCCTGCGGGACGACCATCCCGACGAGCGCATCAACAGGGTCACCAACGACCTGCTGGGCCAGTTGGAGCACTCCTACGAGACCCGCAAGGGCTACTGGAAGGGCGGCACCGTGTCGGTGTTCGGTTACGGCGGCGGCATCATCCCGCGGTTCTCCGAGGTCGGTAAGGCCTTCCCCGAGTCCAAGGAGTTCCATACCCTGCGGGTTCAGCCCCCCGCCGGCAACCACTACAGTACCGCCATGCTGCGCCAGCTCGCGGACAGTTGGGAGAAGTACGGCTCGGGCCTGATCACCTTCCACGGCCAGACCGGGAACATCATGTTCATCGGCGCCGACACCAAGTCCACCCAGCACTTCTTCGACGAGATCAATGAGTACGGCTGGGATCTGGGTGGTGCCGGTCCCTGCGTGCGCACCGGCATGTCCTGCGTGGGGGCGGCCCGCTGCGAGATGTCCTGCACCAACGAGCTGAAGGCCCACCGGTTGCTGCTCAATAACTTCACCGACGACGTGCATCGGCCGGCGCTGCCCTACAAGTTCAAGTTCAAGGTCTCCGGTTGCCCCAACGACTGTCAGAACGCCATCGAGCGCTCCGACTTCGCCATCATCGGCACCTGGCGGGACGACATGAGGGTGGACCAAGCAGAGGTCAAGGCCGCGGTGGCCAAGAAGGGCCGCCAGTACATCATCGACAACGTCATCACCCGTTGCCCCACCAAGGCCCTGTCCCTGCGCGACGACGACAGCATCGAGGTCAACAATCGCGACTGCGTGCGTTGCATGCACTGTCTCAACGTGATGCCCAAGGCCCTGCACCCGGGCGACGACAAGGGCGTGACCATCCTCATCGGCGGTAAGCGCACCCTCAAGATCGGCGACCTGATGGGCACGGTCATCGTCCCCTTCAAGAAGCTGGAGAGCGAGGAGGACTGGGAGTCCCTGGTGGAGATGGCCGAGACCATCATCGACTTCTGGGCGGAGAACGGTCTGGAGCACGAGCGCTGCGGGGAGATGATCGAGCGCATCGGGCTCGCGAACTTCCTCGAGGGCATCGGCATCGAGCCCGACCCGAACATGCTGAGCCATCCGCGCCAGAGCTCCTACATCCGCATGGATGGCTGGGACGAGGCCGCCGAGGCCTGGTTCGAGCGGCAGGCGGAGGCCGGCAGGTAAGGACCCCGACTTTCCAGGCGGGGCCTGGTGCCCCGCGCTGGGCGAAACACACGAGATTTGCCTGATAACTGGAGGTAAGGCGATGGCTGAGATGCGCGAGCCGATCGAATCGGGATGCCCAGACCCCTGGCAGTACCTGCATCCCCTGATGCGCAAGAACTTTGGCATGTGGAAGTACCACGAGCATCCCCGCGTCGGTGTCCTGCGCCATGTGGCCTACAGCGGGGACGAGATCTGGACCGTCAAGGCCGGTACCCAGCGTATCCTCGATGTCTTCACCCTGCGCAAGCTGTGCGACATCGGCGATGAGTACGCGGATGGCTACGTCCACTTCACCCTGCGCTCCAACATCGAGTACATGGTGAGCGACGGGGCCCGGGTGGAGCCCCTGATCACGGCCCTCGAGGACGCCGGCTTCATCGTCGGCGGTACCCAGAACTCGGTGACCATGATCTCCCACACCCAGGGCTGGCTGCACTGCGACATCCCCGGTACCGACGCCTCGGGCGTGGTGAAGTCGATGATGGACGAGCTCATCGACGAGTTCCGCTCCGCCACCATGCCCAACCGGGTGCACATCACCACCTCCTGCTGCCAGATCAACTGCGGCGGCCAGGGCGACATCGCCATCAACGTCCAGCACACCAAGCCGCCGAAGATCAACCACAACCTGGTGGCCAATGTCTGCGAGCGGCCCTCGGTGGTGGCGCGTTGTCCGGTGGCGGCCATCCGTCCCGCCATCGTCAATGGCAAGCCCTCCCTCGAGGTCGACGAGCGCAAGTGCATCTGCTGCGGCGCCTGCTATCCCCCCTGTCCGCCCATGCAGATCAACGATGCCGAGCACAGCAAGCTGGCCATTTGGGTCGGTGGCAATCACTCCAACGCCCGTGGCAAGCCGACCTTCCAGAAGCTGGTCGCCGCTGGCATCCCCAATAATCCGCCGCGCTGGCCCGAGGCCACCGCCATCGTCAAGCGCATCCTCAAGGCCTACAAGGAAGGGGCGCGGGATTGGGAGCGGGTCGGGGAGTGGGTGGAGCGCATCGGCTGGCCCCGCTTCTTCGAGGAGGTCGAGCTGCCGTTCACCAAGTATCACATCGATACCTGGCGCGGCGCCCGCGCGAGCTTCAACGCCTCCGCCCACATCCGCTTCTGAGCGGGGGTGGCACAGACCCAGGCCAACCAGCAGATCGAGGTTGCCATGAAATTCGCAATCCAGGTCAACGAGGGGCCCTATCAGCACCAGGCGTCGGATACGGCCTACTTCTTCACCAAGGCCGCCCTGGAGAAGGGTCACGAGATCTTCCGTGTGTTCTTCTACCACGACGGGGTGTACAACTCCTCGCGGCTGACCACCCCCCCCCAGGACGATCGCAACATCGTCAACCGCTGGGCCGAGCTGGCCGAGAAGCACAGCCTCGACATGGTGGTCTGCGTGGCCGCGGCCCAGCGCCGCGGCATCGTGGACGAGGGCGAGGCCAAGCGTAACGGCAAGGACGCCACCAACATCCACCCGGCCTTTCGCATCTCCGGGCTGGGGCAGTTGGTGGAGGCGGCCATCCAGTCCGACCGGCTCATGGTCTTCGGTGACTGACAGGGGGGCGAGCGATGTCTGAAGTGATCAAGAAATTCCTCTACCTCAACCGCAAGGCCCCCTACGGCACCATCTACGCCTGGGAGTCCCTGGAGGTGGTGCTGATCGGCGCCGCCTTCGATCAGGAGGTGAGCCTGCTGTTCGTCGATGACGGTGTCTACCAGCTTACCAAGGCCCAGCGCACCCAGGAGGCGGGGATGAAGAACTTCTCCCCCACCTACCGGACCCTGGGTGACTACGAGGTGCGGCATCTCTACGTGGATGCTGACTCGCTGGCGGCTCGGGGCCTGAGCCAGGACGACCTGGTGGAGGTCGCCTGGGAGGACATGGACACCGGCGAGGAGGTCGAGAACATCGTCGAGCTGCTCGACCAGGCTCAGGTGACCGAGCTCATGGAAGAGCACGACGTGATCTTCAGCTTCTAGGGGGAGAGCCGATGAGCATTCTGCACACCGTCAATAAGTCGCCGTTCGAGCGGGGCTCGCTGGACTCCTGCCTGAAGTTCGCCAGCGACGGCAGCGCCGTCCTGCTGATCGAGGATGGGGTCTACGGGGCGCTCCAGGGCACGGCGGCGGAGTCGGCCATCCAGGACGCCTTGGCCCGCCTGGCGGTCTACGTCCTGGGGTCCGATCTGAAGGCGCGCGGTTTCACCGAGGGCCGCCTCATCGAGGGGGTCAAGGTGGTCGATTACGGGGGGTTCGTGGACCTGGCCGCCGAGAACGACAAGGTCCAGGCCTGGCTCTAGTTGGGTTACTGATCCATTAGGTTAATTACGTTACAGGAGATCCATCCATGCCTATCGAAGTCAATGGTAAGACGCTCGAGACCGACGAAGAGGGCTACCTCGCCAATATCAACGAATGGGAGCCGGGGGTGGCGGATGTCATGTCCAAGGAGGACGGTCTGGAGCTGACCGAGGAGCACTGGGACATCATCAACTTCCTGCGGGAGTACTACGAGGAGTACCAGATCGCCCCGGCCGTGCGCGTCCTGACCAAGGCCGTCGGCAAGAAGCTCGGCAAGGACAAGGGCACCAGCAAGTACCTCTACGGGCTTTTCCCCTATGGGCCCGCCAAGCAGGCCTGTCGCTACGCCGGCCTGCCCAAGCCGACCGGTTGCGTCTGATCGGGATCTCGCGGTTGCAGGGGGTGCGCGTCGCACCCCCTGGTCTAGGCGGTGTCTAGGCGGTTCGCTCGGGGGGTGCGCAAGCATGTCGTTTCTGACCGTCGTCTATGCCTTGCTCTTCTACTTCGCGGCCGCGGTGATGGTCCTCGGTCTGGGGGCGCGTATCGCGCAGTACGCCCGGACGCCGGCACCGCTGAAGATTCCCACCACCCCGGCGCCCACCACCGAGGCGGGGGTGGCGCTTCGCATGGTGCGCGAGGTGGTGCTCTTTGAGAGCCTGTTCAAAGGCAACAAGTGGACCTGGATCTTCGGCTGGACTTTCCACTTCGGCCTGTTCCTGGTCACGCTCCGGCACCTGCGCTACTTCATCGACCCGGTCTGGACCCCCATCGTCCTGATCCAGCCCTTCGGCATCTACGCGGGTTTCGCCATGGTCTTCGGCCTGGCAGGGGTCTGGGCGCGGCGCTTCCTGGTGGAGCGGGTGCGCTACATCTCCGCCATCTCCGACCACCTGATGCTGGTGCTCCTGCTCTTGATCGCCCTCAGCGGGCTGGCGATGAAGTTCCTGATGCACACGGACGTGGTGGCGGTGAAGAACTTCTTCCAGGGGCTGATGCGCTTTTCGTGGACGCCTCTGCCGGCGGACCCGGTCCTGCTGATCCATCTCACCCTGGTGGCGCTCCTGATGATCATCTTCCCGTTCAGCAAGCTGCTGCACGCCCCGGGTCTCTTCTTCAGCCCGACACGCAACCAGGCCGACAACCCCCGTGAGCGGCGCCACCTGGCCCCCTGGGCGCGTCAGCTCGAGCAGCAGTAGGGCACGGAGCCCAGAGTCGCGCAGTGGCGGCGTCGTGAACCCTAGCGGGAGAGGCTGACCCATGGCCAAGGCAACATTTCAGATCCCCGAGCTCGAGGAGTACAGCGAGGTACCGGCTCCCGTGGCCGGTACCATGGCGCACAGCAAGCCGTTCCTCTCCAAGCTCGAGTTCCAGCAGCCCCTGGGCTTTCCGGGCACCCTGGTGGAGGGCTGGCAGGAGCAGGCGATCGCCAAGATGGGGGAACTCCTGGGCAAGTACCGCGCCCTGCGCGTGTACCTCGATGCCTGCGTCAAGTGCGGGACCTGTACCGACAAGTGCCATTACTTCCTGGGCACGGCCGACCCCAAGAACATGCCGGTGGCCCGCCAGGACCTGCTGCGCAAGGTCTATCGGCGCTATTTCACCCTCGCGGGCCGCTTCTTCCCCAAGCTGGTGGGGGCCGCGGATCTCACTCAGGAGGTCCTCGACGAGTGGTATAGCTACTTCCACCAATGTTCCCAGTGCCGCCGCTGCTCGGTGTTCTGTCCCTACGGCATCGACACCGCCGAGATCTCCATGGCCGCCCGCGAGATCCTCGACAGCATCGGCATGGGGCAGAAGTACTGCAACGAGATCATCAGCAAGGTCTACAAGATCGGTAACAACCTGGGCCTGCCAGGGCCGGCCCTCGAAGACACCCTCCAGGGGCTCGAGGAGGACGTCTACGACGACACCGGGGTGCGGGTGCGCT
>CAZFHV010000020.1:0-25552 GCA_964519095.1 uncultured Chromatiaceae bacterium
GTTGGCGGGAGGCCCCTCTCCTCCCGCACTCATGGCCGTTGGGGAAAGATCCCGTTCCCGTCCGGCTTCTTCGGCTCGCTCGAGCGGGGCAACGCCCGAGCGGCCCACTTTTTGTCGCAGATCCTTGCAGGCCCCGCTAGGTAAAACCGCCCCTGACTCGGGAGACCGGCTGCTGGCTTGGTTGCTATTTTGCAACATCAGCTCGGTCGCCCCTCATTTAAGGCATGATTATAGGCTCTCTTTTGGCTGTTGCAAGACCGTCTTATGTTGTATTTTTGCACCCGCCCACCGGGCGACGCCCGGCTCGCCCCCGGGCAAGTCAGCCGGGGATGGGGCCTCAGCTCCCCTTGAGACCCAGGGGGTCGGACGGATCGATGCCGTCCATGAAGGGGAGCCTGCGATCGCTGTTGGTGAGCTGATAGACCTTGCCCATCCAGTTCCCCACCACCCCTTCCCCGGTGTCGTGCCAGGTGTTGTCCAGCCGAGCCGTCACCAGGTCCTCCGGGAGCTCCGGAATCGGCCGCCCGCGGTCGCGGGCCTCCGGGATGCGCTCCCGGTGCTCCTGGAGGATTGCCTGCTCCTGCAGGCCCAGGTAGTTGTCGGGGAACGGCGGGAAGTCGTGGCGCTGGCCGTGGGCGAAGCGCAGCACCTCACGCTTGTATTCCTTGAGCAAGGAGACCGTGTCGTACTCCGGGTGCCCCTGCATGAAGAGGATGCGGAAGCGATCCTCGCTCACCGCCAGGTGCACCCCCGCCTGCTCGCTCTCCACCAGCACATGGAGGCCCGCGGCGTCGAACTGGGCGCGGGAGATGTCGTTGAAGCGGGAGTGGGGCACGTCGAACAGGGTGTTCACGTCATTGACCAGGGGGTGATGGGGATCCATCACCCGATGGGGGAACACCCCCCAGCGCTTCTCCGGCATGCGTTGGCGCCGCTGGCCGTAGCGGAACTGCATCACCGCGTGGGTGGCGAGGCAAGAGCAGAGGGTGGAGGTGACGTTCTCCGCCGCCCAGTCGATCACCTCGATCAGGGGCCCCCAGAAATCCTCCTGGGAGAGATCCGGATGGGTGACGTTGGCCCCGGTGATGATGAGGGCGTCGAGACCCTCCTCCCGCAGCAGGTCGAAGGACTCGTAGAACTCGGCGACGTGGGCCTGAGCCGCCGCCCCGCGGGGTAGCTCCGCCAGGGTGAAGGGATGCATGTAGAACTGGGCGATGGGGTTGCTCTCCCCCACCAAGCGGAAGAACTGACGCTCGGTGGCCTCAAGGGCCGCGTCGGGCATCATGTTGAGCAGCCCGATGTGCAGCTCCCGGATGTCCTGGTGCAGGGCACGGTCCGGGTCCAGGATGGTCTGCCCCTCCTCCCGCAGCCGATCGAAGGTAGGAAGCTTGGTGTGACTGACGAGCGGCATTGCGATTGGCTCCCAGGAGGATGGCGGCTCAGGAGGGGTCCCGCTGGCGCGCGATGGCCAGCTCCAACAGTTGCAGGAAGTCCTGCTCGTCGCGCACCGCCGCCACCTCCGTGGACATGACCCGATAGCCGTGGGGGCGGGCGATGGCCTCGTAGCGGGGGACGCGGGAGCGGAACAGACGCGGGAACACCCAGCGGGTGAAATCCACCGGGTCCACCTGGGCCACGTAGTCGCGCCCCCGCAGGCGCAGGTAGTCCGCCACCGCATCGGCGAGGAAGGCGGGCCGGTAGTAGAGGGGCTTGGGGTCCGCCTCCGCGCGGGCGATCAGTACCTCCTCGTCCTCCAGGGGCACCTGGATGTAGAGGATCAGGGTGTGCCGGACCAGCAGCTCGATCACCGAGCCGTCCTCCAGCTCGCACAGGCTGCCCCCCACGTCGTTGACGAAGTGCTGGTAGCCGTAAATGTCATGGGCCTTGCGGATGAAGGCCGGCACGTCCCTCATGGCATCGATCTCCGCCTGGCGGTACATGGCCTGGCGGCGGTTGAACTCCCGGAGGGGCAACCCTTCCCGCTCAGGGTTGCCCAGCATCCCCACGAAGCTCAGTACCGGGCCCAGGTCGTCCACGCTGATGTTGTTGCGGATGGAGATCCAGTCGCGGCGCAGCAGGTCCTTCAGGAAGGGCACCCGCATGGCCTGTTGCTTGATCAGGTCCAGGATCGGCTCGTCCAGGTAGCGGGTGCCGATGCGGTAGTCCCCCGAGTAGTGGAACCAGTTGTAGCGCCGCAGCAGGGTGGAAAGGCGGGTCTTGCCCACCCCCGACATACCGAGCAGGGTGACGGATTTGTTCTCCCAGGCCCGGAACTCCTCAACGCTTAGCTTCACGGTCTCTCTGCACTCGCGGGTTGTTTGGGCCGCCTCCCCGCCACAGGGATGCGGCCGTCTTGGTCGTGACAGTCCCGGACCGCGCGGGGGCGCGGCTCCTACCGACGGCACGCTCGCAGCCACCAGACCCCCTGACCTCCGCGGGGGAGGGCCGGGACGAAGGGGGAGAAGACACCGAACCCCCCAGTTCACAACTACCATCAGGGCACTCCGGGCTCTCCCGCCGGACGAACAAGAGGCGCCGATACGAGGCGAGTAATGGTACGGCATCCGCTCCGCCGCCCGCCACCGGCCCTCAGCGCCCAGCCGACGCCTGCCGGGCTTCCAGGGCCTCCCAGCGGGCGTAGACCCCTTCCAGCTCCGCCTCCAGGGCCTGCAGCCGTGCGGTGGCCACCGCCACCGCCTCACCCCCCTGCTGGTAGAAGCCGGGGTCCGAGAGGCGCTGCCGCAGGCCCTCGAGCTCCCCATCCAGGGCCTCTATCCGACCCGGCAGATCCTCCAGCTCCCGCTGCTCCCTGAAGCTCAGGCGGTCGGGCTTGGGCTGGGGTCGTGCAGCGGTGACCGGCGCGGCCGGCCGTTTGGGACCAGCCAGGGGTGCCGGCGGCGGCCGCTGGCGCAGCCAGTCGTCATAGCCACCCACGTACTCGCGCACCACCCCCTCGCCCTCCAGCACCAGGGTGCTGGTGACCAGGTTGTTCAGCAGCGCCCGGTCGTGGCTGACGATCAGCAGGGTGCCCTGGAACTCCCCCAGCAGCTCCTCGAGCAGTTCCAGGGTCTCGGCGTCCAGGTCGTTGGTGGGCTCATCGAGCACCAGCACATTGGCCGGGCGGGCGAACAGCTTGGCGAGCAGCAAGCGGTTGCGCTCGCCCCCGGAGAGGGCCCGCACCGGCTGGCGCGCCCGCTCGGGGGTGAAGAGGAAGTCCTTGAGATAGGAGAGGACGTGCTTGCTCGCGCCCCGCACCGAGACCTTGTCGCTGCCCCCCGCGAGGTTGTCCTGGACGCTCTTGTCCTCCTCCAACTGAGCGCGCATCTGGTCGAAATAGGCGATCTCCAGGTTGGTCCCCTGGCGCACCTGGCCGCTGTCGGGCGGAAGCTCCCCGAGCAGGAGCCGCAGCAGGGTGCTCTTCCCCGAGCCGTTGGGGCCGATGATCCCCACCCGGTCGCCCCGCAGGATCAGGGTGCTGAGGTCCCGCACCAGGGGCTTGCCCTCCCAGGCATAGGAGAGTCCCTCCACCTCCACCACCAGCCGCCCGGAGCGCTCCGCCTCCTGCAGCAGCATGCGTGCCTGGCCTGGCTGGGCCCGCCAGCGGCGCCGCTCCTCGCGCATGGCCTCCAGTGCCCGCACCCGGCCCTCGTTGCGGGTGCGCCGCGCCTTGATCCCCTGGCGGATCCACACCTCTTCCTCGGAGAGCTTGCGCTCGAAGCGGGCCGTGGCCACCGCCTCGGCGTGGCGCCGTTCCTCGCGCCGGCGCAGATAGTTGTCGTAGTCCCCCGGCCAGTCGGTGAGGGCGCCACGGTCCAGCTCCAGGATGCGGGTGGCGAGACGGCGCAGGAACATGCGGTCGTGGGTCACGAACAGCACCGCCCCCAGGTAGTCCGCCAGGAATTCCTCCAGCCAGGCGATGGCGTCGATGTCCAAATGGTTGGTGGGCTCGTCGAGCAGCAGCAGATCCGGCTCCACCACCAGGGCGCGGGCCAGGAGCACCCGCCGCTGCAAGCCGCCGGAGAGGGCCTCGAAGGCCCCGTCCGGCTCCAGGCGCAGGCGGGAGAGCACCGCCTCCACCCGCTGCTCGATGGCCCAGCCGCCGCTGGCCTCCAGGCGGTGCTGCAGCTCGGCGAGCCGCCCGAGCGCCCGCTCCTCCCCCTGAGCGAGGGCGCGGCTGGCCTCGTGATAGGCCCGCACCAGCTCCGCCTGCTCCCCCAGCCCCCCCGCCACCACCTCGAACACCGAGCCCGAGAGGCCGGCGGGCACCTCCTGGCTGAGCAGCGCCACCCGCGCCCCCTCCCCCAGGATGCGCTGGCCCCCGTCGGCTTCCACCTCCCCGGCGATGATGCGCAACAGGCTGGTCTTGCCGGTGCCGTTACGGCCAATCAGACAGACCCGCTCCCCCCGCTCGATGCTCAGATTCACCTTCTCCAGCAGGGGCGGCAAACCGTAGCTCAGGGTGATGTCGCGCAGGAGGAGGACGGCCATGAGTGGAGCTGTTAGGGGCGTGGAGACGGCGGATCCAGGCATTCTCCGCCGGGGCGGGAGGCGCGGCAATGGTCGTGGGGCCGGTCCGGGTCGCGCCCCCTAGCGGCCCACCCTGGGGGAAGCGAAGCCGGCGGTGGAAGCCGAGCCCCGCACACGGCCTTCTCGCCGGGGGTCCCTCCGTCTGGGCCCGAGGGGCGGGGTATCCGCGGTGAAGACAAAGCTGTGGTGCCCTCGACAGGACTCGAACCTGTGACCTACCGCTTAGGAGGCGATCGCTCTATCCTACTGAGCTACGAGGGCGGGGTCGCCAAGGCGCGGCTCGAAGGGCCGGGACCTGGGCCGTGTTGGAAGGGACGCCGCCCGGGCAGTATAGCGGAGGCCCGGGTCGCCGACCACGCACCCCTCCACCGAGCCCAGCCCGCCCCCCTTCCCAGCGCTACCGCGCCCATCACCGCCACAAGGAGTCCCAACGAGCCGTGAAGGTGGCCGTCTTTTCCGATGTCCAGGGCAACCTCGAGGCCATGGAGGTGGTGGTGGAGCACATCGCGGCCTGGCAGCCGGAGCTGGTGGTGATGAACGGGGACCTCATCAACCGCGGCCCCGACAGCCTCGGCTGTCTGGATCGCTTCGAGGGGCTGCGAGCGGAATCGGGCTGGCTACCCCTGCGCGGCAACCACGAGGACTTCGTGCTGCGCTGCGCCCGAGAGCCGCCGGCGGGACCCATCGACGCGGAGATGCGCCGCTTCGCCGACTGGACCCGCGAGCAGCTCCAAGACCGGGTGGAGCTGACCGCGCCCTGGGCAGACCACCTCTGCTTCCATGCCCCCGAGGGCGCGGACTGGGTACACGCCACCCACGGCAGCCTGCTGGGCAACCGGGATGGGATCTCCGCGAGCCTGCCGGACGAGGGGCTCGTGGGGCGGCTGCCGGAGGGGCTGGCGGTGTTCGTCACGGCCCACACCCACCGGCCCCTGGAGCGCCAGTTTGGCGGCACCCAGATCCTCAACGTGGGGTCGGTGGGCGCACCCTTCGACGGCGACGTGCGGGCGAGCTACGGGCAGTTGGTATTCCAGCACGGGGCCTGGCACACCCAGATCGTGCGCCTGGCCTATGACCGCGCCCAGACCGAGCGCACCTTCCGCCACTCGGGGTTCCTCGACCAGGGGGGGCCCCTGGCCCAACTCATCTACCAGGAATGGCGCCGCGCCTCCCCCCTGATGCCCCACTGGCACCGCCGCTACGGCGCGGCGGTGCTGGGGGGCCAGATCAGCCTGGAGCAGGCGGTGCGGGAGTTCCTCGCCGAACTCTGAGGGGCCGCCGCGCCCCTTCAGCGCTCCAGGAGCCGCGGCAGCAGCAGGGCGAAGTTGCAGGGCTCGGTGCGGAGATCGAGCTGGGGCCGAAGGATGCGCTCCCATGCGGTGCGACAGGCCCCGGTGGAGCCGGGGAGAGAGAAGATCAGGGTGCCGTTGGCCATGCCCGCCAGGGCGCGGGACTGGATGGTGGAGGCGCCGATCTCCTCGAAGGAGAGCTGGCGGAACAGCTCGCCGAAACCCTCGATGGGCTTGTCGAACAGGGGCCCCACCGCCTCGGGGGTGCTGTCGCGCCCGGTGATGCCGGTGCCGCCGGTGGTGAGCACCACCGCCACGTCGGGCGCCGCGATCCAGGCGGAGACCACCGCGCGGATCTGGTAGATGTCGTCGCGGACCAGGCGGCGCTCCACCAGTTGATGGCCCTCCTCCCGCAGGGCCCCCACCAGATAGTCGCCGGAGCGGTCCTCACTCGGCCCCCGGCTATCCGAGACGGTGAGCACCGCGAGACCCAGGGGCTTGAAGCCGGCATCGGCCGGGGCGTCGTGCTGCATGGCTAGATCCTCCTCCAGGTGTGCTTGATCGAGGCCGCGCCCCGCCCGGCGGGCGCCGGGAGCGGCGAACCGGGCGAAGGATGCTGCAAGGGATGAGGTAGGTGCAAGGGGGCAGCCGGGGGGCAATGCACCAAGAGGGCGGCGTTTCTGCGACAATGCCGCGCTGCGGCGCAAGCCGATCGGCACTCTGCCGCCCTTCCCCACGCCGCCCCCATGCCGGGGGCAGTGCTCCTCCACCCCCTGAGACACCTCCCGAGACCATGACCACCCGCCTCAAGACCCAGAACATGGCCCTCTTCTGCGATTTCGAGAACATCGCCCTGGGCGTGCGCGACGCCCGTTATGCGGCCTTCGACATCCAGAAGGTCCTGGAGCGGTTGCTGCTCAAGGGTAACATCGTGGTCAAGAAGGCCTATTGCGACTGGGACCGCTACAAGGAGTTCAAGGCCGCCATGCACGAGGCGGCCTTCGAGCTGATCGAGATCCCCCATGTGCGCCAATCCGGCAAGAACTCCGCGGACATCCGCATGGTGGTGGACTCCCTGGACCTCTGCTACACCAAGGCCCACGTGGACACCTTCGTGGTCATCAGTGGCGACTCGGACTTCTCCCCCCTGGTGGGCAAGCTGCGGGAGAACAACAAGACCGTGATCGGGGTGGGGGTCAAGAAGTCCACCTCGGATCTGCTCATCGCCAACTGCGACGAGTTCATCTTCTACGACGACCTGCTGCAGGAGTCGGAGAAGCAGCGTCAGACCAAACGGCGCACCGCGGCGGCCAAGTCGGGCCAGAAGACCACCAGCACCACCGAGGAAGAGAAGAAACAGGCGGCCCTGGACCTGCTGATGGCCACCGTGGAGGACCTCTTCAAGGAGCGGGGCGAGGAGGAGAAGGTGTGGGGGTCGATGGTCAAGCAGGCCATCAAGCGCCGCAACCCCGGCTTCAACGAGAGCTATCACGGCTTCCGCACCTTCGGCAAGCTGCTGGAGGCCGCCGAGGCCCAGAAGCTGCTGGAGCTACAATTCGACGAGAAATCCGGCGGCTACATCATCAAGGGCTTCAGCCACGAGGAGTAGCGCGGGCCCGCCTCTCCCTGGCAGGCGGGGACGGACGCCAGCCGCCGTTAGGGCTTGATGTAGGCGTAGCCCTGGTTTTGCAGGACGGCGAGCTGGGCCACCCCGGAGGGGACGATGTCGACCTCCGCCACGTCGTAGAGATCGTCCTTGGCGTTCACGTTGCGCCCCTTGAGGGTGTTGGCGCACACCTGGATCTGCACCCCCTGGTCCTTGAGGCCGGCCAGTTTGGCCTGCATCTCCGCATCCGCATTCGCCGCCTTCATCTTGGTGCGGGCCAGGGCGTCGGGGGTCAGGAGTAGCGATACCCCATCCCCGTGCACCACGATCTTGAGGTCCAGATTCTCCTTACCCACGGCGTTGATGTGGTTCTGCACGTTGCGCACCACGTCCGCCTGCTGTTTGGGGTCGTCGCCGTTGACGTGGTAGACCACCTTCTGCTTGTCCGCCGCCAGGGCCGCGGTCGCAAGGCCGAAGACCGCCACCAGGGGGACAAGGAACTTGAAAAGCTGTTTCATGGGGATCTCTCCTCCTCGGTCGTCCAATCGTTGTGCCACGGAGAGCGCCCACCACGACAGAACGCCGCACCGGATCGCCCACCCTCGGCGGGCACTATGGGTGGTCCCCCCAGGGGAATGCAACCCCGCCCCTTGCGGGGATGGTCAAACGAGGAAAGGTCGCGGGGACCGCGGTGGGGTGCGCTGCCAACGACGCGCCCCGCGCTGGGGACTCGGATCAGCGAAGCCGGATCTTCCCCCCGCTGGGGACGCCTTTGGGACCGCCGAAGCCGCCCCCGCCGGCCTCGGGCACGATGATGGAAGAGGCCGCCTCGCGCCGCAGCTGCTGCAGCTCATCCATGGTCTGCTCCACCGCCTCCTTGGCGGCATCCGCGAACTGGCGCACCGCATCCCCCAGGGAGCTGGCCGAGAGCTCGAAGCCGATGGGGATGGTACCCACCGCGGTCAGGAGCTGGGCCTGGCCGCTATAGAGCACCGGGCGGCTGGGGTCGGGGCCCCCGTCGGGGCCTACCGGGGTCAGGCGCCGGATGGTGCCGACCCGGCGGTCGGTGAAGACCTCCTCCAGGTAGAGGTCGTTGGGGTCCATGGTGGGTTGGCCGGAGAGCTGATTTTCGATCACGTTAGGGCCTGAAATGGGTAAGCTGAGGATGGGCGAAAGGTTAGCAGATTTGCCGGGGGAAGCGCGGTTGCGCGCCCCGCGGGGGCACCCCTAGAATGCCTCACTCGATCGCCGATCCGCGCGGCCCCACCGCACCCGGGGACGCGGGCAGCTCCGTCGCCCCGCCCCAGAAACCGAGCCAAGCCCCGAACCATGGTCGAAGTGCCGTCCCGCCCCCGCAGCCCCTGGCTGCGGATCTTCTGGTTCGCACTGGCCATCGCCCTGTTTCTCGCCAGCTACAGCCTGGGCAACCGCCTCGTCAAACCGAGGTCCCCCGGCACCGGCCCCAGCCTGGCCCTGCTCATCTACCCCCCCATCCCGCTGGGCGACTTCCGGTTGAGCGACGGCGCCGGTGGGGAGGTGACCCGTGAGGCCCTCAGCGGCCACTGGTCCCTCATGGTACTGGCACCGGGGGAGGACAGCCTCCGCCCCTGGCTCCAGCGGCTCGCGGCCATCTTCAACCAGCTGGCCCCGGAGCCCAAGCTCCAGGCGCGCCTGCTCCTGGCCCCCACGCTGACCGCCGCCGGCCCGGCTCAGTCCCCGGGGCCGACCACGCCCCCCTGGCGCCTGTTGCGGGGCTCGGAGGCGGAGATCGCAGGGCTCCGGGGTCAGCTCGGACTGGCGCCCGCACCGGCACCGGCACCGGCAGCGGGAGTGGCAAGGCCGGAGACCGAGGAGCTGTTGCTGGTGATCGACCCCCAAGCCCGTCTCTACGGGAGCTACCGCCTGGAGCAGCCCCCCGAGGCCATCGCTCGCGACCTGGTTGCCCTGGTCGAGCGCTACGACATCGAAACCGAAGGAGCCCAACCCCGTGGCCACTGACCGACCCGATCCCGCACCGCTGGGCGAACGGCTGTTCGTGCTACTGCAGCATTCCCTGCCCCATCATCTGCTCAGCGCGCTGATGTACCAGATCACCCGCAGCGACTGGTCGCCCCTCAAACGCGGGTTGATCAAGACCGTGGTGGCCCAGTACCGGGTGGACATGAGCGAGGCGGCCGAGCCCGATCCCCTCGCCTACCCCAGCTTCAACGCCTTCTTCACCCGCGCCCTGCGGCCGGACGCCCGAGGGCTCGCGGCGGACCCCCACAGCATCCTCTGCCCCGCCGATGGACAGATCAGCCAACTGGGGGAGGTCGAGGACGGCACCCTGCTCCAGGCCAAGGGGCATCGCTTCTCGGTCGAGGCCCTGCTGGGGGGCAACGAGGCCTGGGCGGGGCGTTTCGCCCGGGGCAGATTCATCACCCTCTACCTCTCACCCAGGGACTACCACCGCGTCCACATGCCCTACGGGGGCAGCCTGGGGCTCATGAGCCATGTGCCGGGGCGGCTCTACAGCGTCAACCCCGTCACCACCCGAGGGGTGCCGGGGCTCTTCGCCCGCAACGAGCGGGTGGTCTGCCTGTTCGAGACGGCCATCGGGCCCATGGCCCTGGTGCTGGTGGGGGCCATCTTCGTGGCCAGCATGGATACCGTCTGGGCGGGGACGGTCACCCCGGCCTCGCGACGGGTCTCCACCTGGGTCTACGGCGGGCAACAGCTCCCGGCAGTCCGGCTCGAGCAGGGGGCGGAGATGGGCCGCTTCAACATGGGCTCCACGGTGATCCTGCTCCTTGGGGAAGGCGCGGTGGACTGGTCGTCGGGCCTGGTGGCGGGCCAGCCGGTGCGCATGGGCGAGCCCATCGGCCGCGCCCACCCGCAGGGGTACGCTGGCCGGGGCTGAAGATCAGATCCGCTCCCAGGGAAAGGCGAGCACCTGGTCGATGTGGGTCGCCCCGCTCAGCACCATCAGCAGCCGATCGAGCCCCAGGGCCACGCCGGCGCAGGGGGGCAGGCCGCTCGCCAGGGCGGCAAGAAAGCGCTCGTCCAGCGCCGGGGCCTCCTGTCCCCTGGCGCGGTGACGCTCCTGCTCCTGAACGAAACGCCGCCGCTGCTCCTCGGGATCGGTGAGCTCCTGAAAGCCGTTGGCCAGCTCCATGCCCTCCCAGTAGAGCTCGAAGCGCTCGGCGACAGGGGGCTCCCCGGGGCGCACCCGCGCCAGGGCCGCTTGGGTCTCCGGGTAGTCGTAGAGGAAGCTGAGGCGGCCCCGCCCCAGATCCGCCTCCAGGCAATGGGTGAGCAACAGATCGAGCCAGGCGTCCCGGGGGAGGTCGAGCCCGGCCGCCCCGCCGATGCCCTGGGCCTCGGCCACTGCCTGCAGCTCCGCGGGGGTGGCGCGGTGGGGATCCACCCCCAGCCGGTCGAAGAGCTCCCGGTAGGTCAGACGCTCCTCGGCCAGATCGGGGTCCCCCGCCAGGGTGCGCACCAGCGCCGCCACCTCGTCCATCAGTTGGTGGTAGCCGAATCCGGGGCGGTACCACTCCAGCAGGCTGAACTCGGGATTGTGGCGACGCCCGCGCTCGCCCCCGCGAAAGGCCTTGCACACCTGATAGATGGGCCCGCTACCGGCCGCCAGGAGCCGCTTCATGGCGAACTCGGGGGAGGTCTGCAGGGAGTGGCCGGGCCCCTGGCCCTCCCCGGCACCCTCGGCGAGTACCGGCAGGGAGGCGAGGGCCGGGTCGGGATTGGTATGGCGCCCGAGCAGGGGTGTCTCTACCTCGAGCACACCCCGTTGGCGGAAGAAGGCGCGTACCGCTTCGAGGAGGGTCGCACGCCGCTGCAGCACCTCGGCGCTAGCGAGCGGGCGCCAATCCGCTCCGATGGCCGGTAGCTTGGGCATCGCCCAACGCGCTCATCCCTCATCCTTGGCCCGGGAGACGTAGGCACCCGTGCGGGTGTCCACCCTGATCAGCTCCCCCGTCTGGACGAACAGGGGCACCCGCACCACCGCCCCAGTCTCCAGGGTAGCGGGCTTGCCCCCGCCGCCCGAGGTATCGCCGCGCACTCCGGGGTCGGTCTCCAGTATCTTGAGCACCACGAAATTGGGTGCCTCCACGCTGAGCGGAGCCCCATTCCAGAGGGTGACGTTGCAGAGGTCCTGCTCCTTGATCCACTTGGCCGCATCGCCCACCGCGGTCTGATCCGCGCTCAACTGCTCGAAGGACTCCTGGTGCATGAAGTACCAGTGCTCGCCGTCCGTGTAGAGATACTGGAGCGCGGTGTCCACCACGTCGGCCGCCTCCACGGTCTCCCCGGACTTGAAGGTCTTCTCCACCACCCGGCCGGTCTTGAGGTTACGGATCCTGACCCGGTTGAAGGCCTGCCCCTTGCCGGGCTTGACGAACTCGTTCTCAATAATGGTGCAGGGATCCCCATCGAGCATGATCTTGAGTCCGCCCTTGAACTCGTTGGTGTTATAGGTGGCCATGTCTCCCCCAGAAGTGCCGCAACGAAAACTGTAAATGATAATCCCAACAGCGGACCAATCCCACCCGGAGGGCTGGAAGGCGGCGCTGCGGCAGGCCTACACCCGGCTGGACGAGCTTCTCGATCAGCTCGGACTCGACCCCCACTTGAGCGTGGCGAGCGCAGGGGCGGCGAGGGATTTCCCGCTGCGGGTCCCGCGGGGGTTCGTGGCGCTGATGGAGCCGGGCAATCCCCAAGACCCCCTGTTGCGCCAGGTGCTGCCCCTGGCCCTGGAGACCGTCGAGGTTCCAGGCTTTGGCGGCGATCCGGTGGGTGACGGCGCTGCCCTCCGCGAGCCGGGGCTCCTCAAGAAGTATCGGGGCCGCTGGCTGGTGCTCGCCACCGGGGCCTGCGCAGTGCATTGCCGCTACTGCTTTCGGCGCCACTTCCCCTATGAGGCGGCGGGGCTGCGGCGCGCCGATCTCAGCCGACTGACCGAGACCCTGGGCGCGGACCCGGACCTCCAGGAGGTGATCCTGAGCGGCGGCGACCCCCTGATGCTGGACGACGAGGCCCTCGGAGAGCTCCTCGCGGCGATCCGGGAGATCCCCAGCGTGCGGCGCATCCGCCTCCACAGCCGCCTGCCCATCGTGCTGCCGGAGCGCGTCACGCCGGGCCTCCTTCGCCTGTTGGGCGATACCGGAAGGGTGCGGGTCCTGGTGGTCCAGGCCAACCACCCCAGGGAGATCTCGCCGGCGGTGCGGGCTGGCCTCCTGGCATTGCGGCGGGAAGGGGTGACGCTCCTCAACCAGGCGGTGCTGCTGGCGGGGGTCAACGATGAGGTCGCCACCCTGGCGGAGCTCAGTGAGGCACTGATGGAGGCGGGCACCCTGCCCTACTACCTCCATCAACTGGACCCGGTTCAAGGGGCCGCCCACTTCGCGGTCTCTGACCAGGAGGCACGAGCCCTGGTGGCGGCCCTGCGCGACCGGCTTCCGGGCTACCTGGTCCCAAGACTGGTGCGGGAGGTGGCTGGGGCGGCGTGCAAGCTGCCCCTCTGCTGAGCGCTCCCCGGGGCTCAGACCCGGCGGCTGGGGGTCGGTACGTGCCCTGTGGCCACGTGCTCCCGGGCGGCGTCGCAGTGCAGCTCCTGGTCGTCGAAGAAGATATCGGCGTTGAAACCCTCTAGGAACCGCGCCTTCCCCAGCCCCCCCAGGAAAAGGGCCTCGTCGATGCGGATCCCCCAGGCGCGCAGGGTGCGGATCACCCGCTCGTGGGCAGGTGCCCCCCGTGCGGTGACCAGCGCCGTGCGTAGGGGCGAGTGATCCGCCGGGAACAGGGTCTGGAGCAGGTGCAGGGCCGTCAGGAACCCCTTGAAGGGTCCCCCTGGCAGCGGCTGCTGGGCGGCGGCCTTCTCCTGCTGCGAGAAGGCGTCCAGGCCCTCGGCGCGAAACACCTGCTCCGCCTCGTCGGAGAAGAGCACCGCGTCCCCGTCGAAGGCGATGCGCAACTGCCCCTCCCCGCGCGCATCGGGCTTGGGCGCCGAGGGCAGGAGGGTGGCGGCCGCGCAGCCGGCGCGGATGGCCAGGCGTACGTCCTCGGAATCCGCGGAGAGGAAGAGGTGGGCCCCGAACGCCGGCACGTACCGGTAAGGGCTGTGGCCCCCGCAAAAGGCCGCTCGGGTGATGTCGAGCCCGTGGTGCTGGATGGAGTTGAACACCCGCAGGCCCGTGTCCGCGCTGTTGCGCGAGAGCAGGATCACCTCCACGCGCGCCCTGCCGGCCAAGAGCTCATTGAGGTGGAGGAGTTTCCTGACCAGGGGGAAGGCGACGCCCGGCTCCAGGACCTCGTCCTCGTGGGTGATCTGGTAGGCGCAGTAGGCCTGGATCCCCTCCGCCTCGAACACCCGATGGGAGGCGTCGAGGTCGAACAGGGCCCGTGAGGAGATGGCCACCACCAGACGGGGCTGCTCCGGGTCCTGGGGGGGGGATTGCCCCTGCCGACTCATGACCTCTCGCCGGTTTTGCCGAACCCTTGCGAAGCCCTAGCGGCCCGGCAGCGACCCCCTACCAAGGGAGGAAGGAGCTGAAGAAGTTCATGGGCCGGCTGACACTGCGGTTCATCACCGCCATGTCGTTGCGCATGGTGAAGGTATGGTGCGTCATGGCCTGGATGGACTTATCGATGGTCTCCATGCTGGTCAGCATGGGCTCGAGGGTGCTCACATCCCGCGAGATGGACTCCACGCCCACCGACATGGTGCGCACGCTGGTGTTGATCTGGCCCATGTTCTCCGCCACGGACTGCATGTTGCTCGCCAGCACGGTCATGTTGGAATCGACGCTGATAGCGAGGTAGTGCACGTCCTTGGCCAGGCTGAACACCAGGTAGAACCCGTAGGCCGCCAGGATGATGAAGGCGAACAGGGAGGGATAGACGATCAGCTCCCAGCGCTTGGCGCTGGTCTCGAAGGCCTGTGACAGCCGATCGATGGCATAGGAGTTGAGTCGGGACTCGCTCTCGGCTTCCCGCTCCTCCTGCTCCGCCGCTTCCGCTTTACTGCCCGCGGAGGATGGCTTGTCTCGGTCTGTCATCGGTCCTCGCCAGAGGTATGGTCGACGGCCCCCGGAATAGAAGGTATCGAGCTTAACACAGCCTCTTGATCGGACAAGGGGGTCTCAGGGTCCCCTTCGGCGGCTGGCCCTGGTCGCAGGGGGTCCGCTCAGCCGACCAGCTTCGGGTACAGGGCGGCCGCCAGGGAATAGAACTCCTGCGCGCCCTTGCCCCGTGGCTCCAGTTCGAATACCGCAAGCCCCTCGCTGAAGGAACGGCGGAACACGGTGCGCTGGGAGAGGCGGGGCTTGATGAACTTGATCCCCGGCAGCGACACCAGGGCCGCCGCCGCCTCATTGGTCTCTCGCACCGCGTGGTGGGTATCGCCCCGGTTGATGAACCCAAAGAGATCCACCTTGCGGGAGCCCAGGGCCGACTTCACCATGTGGATGAAGCGCTGGGTGGACCAGATGTCGGCCTGAGAGGGGGGGACGGGCACCAGCACCCGATCGCACAACTGGAGGGCCTGGTGCAGGGCTTCCATGTCGGAGGTGCCCACATCGATGAGGGTCTCCTCCGCCTTGGCGATCTTCTCCTTGGTGAGGGCCGACTTATCAGCCACCCGCAGCACCGGGTCGAACCCCTCCTCCCGGCGCACGTCGATGACATCGCTCAGGGTTGCCTGGGGATCCGCGTCGATCACCAGCACCTTCACATCGGCCATGGCGAGCCACACACCCAGGTTAAAGGTGACCGTGCTCTTGCCGGACCCGCCTTTCAAGCTACCAATGATGGTTACCATCGTGCCGACCACCCATGACCTGCGCATACCGAGGAATCAGGGGCCTGAGTCGCCCCTGGCGACGCGCTTGGATCCCGACCCGGGGGCGCTCCCTGCCGCCCCCGCGCCCTTGAGGCGTGCCCCAGCCTACCGCATCCCGGCCGGCGGTTGGGGGCGCTGCCCAGACCCCGATCCCCCAGGTGCCCCGGCCGGGGCACCGGCGGGCTGCTCGGTGCGGCTGTACCCTTCCGGAATGCTGAAGACTGAGTCGGGCTGATCGCCCACCCGGATGTTCTTCAATTCGCTCACGTAGCCGCCCGGGAGATCCTGACGCACCGCGAGGCGCAGTTCCGGGTCGTACCACTGATAACTCTTGGAAGGCGCCTGGTTGGGCAGGATTGCGGTCACCTCCCACTTCTCCACCTTGCGACCGTCCAGGGTCTCGGTGCCAACCAGCTTGAGGTCCATGCTCTGACCACCCGCCATTTCCTGGCGCAGGGGCGTACCCCGGTCCGTATCGATCCACTGAGTGGTCTTCATGGTCTGTCCCTGTTGCGAGAAGCTGATCTCCCACTTGTCGGTCTTGCGGCCAGAGAGGGTCTCCGTCCCCAGCTTGGTGCACTGCATGCCGGGAGTCGGGACGGCGCAGGGATTGGTGTCTCCCGCGGACCGCTCGGCCTTCTCTGGGGTGCCCGGGGGCGCCCGGCGCTCCATATAGGTGCGCTGATCCGGAAAGAGGATCCACTCGACCTGTTTGTCGTCATCGGTGATGCGGATGAACTGGCGACCCTGCTGCTCGCCCTCCACCCGCATGCGGTTCTTGCCGACGTACATCTTCCCCTTGGACACTGGCCCCTGGGGTCCGCTCTGGATCGTGTCCGCGGAAAACGGCGCGCCGCTCGACTGGCCGTGCGCGGGAACGCTCACCCAAGCCGCCGCCATCGCCGCCACCAGAGCAATGATTCGATACCTGTTCACAGCTAGTCCTCCTCGCATTCGATCGTTTAGCCGCTGGCCTCCCCGCACCCGCCAGCGCGCGAAGCTACGCCCCAGATGGCCTCCGCTCACCAACCCCTACCGGGCTCGAAGCCGTAGACGTCCCGCTCCCAGAAGGACGGGTAAGGCTGCCCATAGGCCGGCCAGCCATAAGGGGAGCGATCCTCCGGCTGCCAGCGATCCCGCTCCCGGTCGCCGGGGGCACGAAAGCGCGGCCCGCGCTGGGCATAGCCACCGCCGTAGCCCGAGTTTCGTTCGCCGCGCTCGAGCCCCCCAGGATCGCCCCCCGGCACATCCCACTCCCCATAGGAGGGCGCTTGAGCGGGCCGTCCCGTATTATTGGGTTCGATGGGGCGGAAGCGATAACCTTGGTACTGGGCCGGCCCGGACCTGCCGACCGGCTCATAGGGGCGATAGGTACTCGCCGCGTACCCCTCGAAGTAGCCCGGGGGTGCCCCATCCAAGCCTTCCGATTGCCAGGGTCGATGGGGTGAGGCGAACTCCGGTCCACGAGGGGCCGGCCGGGCGGCAGTGGCATTCACGGGTTTAGGACCCTTGGGAAGGCTCAGGGGGCGATCCGCTGAGCCGGACTTGGGCGCCGGGTCCTTCCCTTGGCAGGCCGCCAAGGGAACACACAACAGGGATGCCAGGATTAGAGGCATGGGGCTCAGGGTTCGCGCTCCCCTCGGGTCGTTCATGGTTCGCTCCCTCTGCATGTACCGCCTCATTCGTCGCTGGGGACCATCGGAGACCCCGCAACCTGTATCCAGCGGGCGTCGCCTCTCGTCCTCTCCCATTATAGGGGTTGAGGGACCAGTCGCCTCAGTCCAGCTCCCCTTCTTGATCCTCATCAACGTCCAGCTTCAACCGGATCCCTCGGCGGGGCGCCCGCTTTTGGGCGGCCGCGGTAGCCGCCCTTGCCGACTCTGGCTCAGGGCTCGGCTTAGCCACCGGACCAGCCCCGGTCCGACCGTTGGGGGCAGGCTGGCTGTCGGTCGAGGGCCGCGGCGCCAGAGCAACCTCGGCGACCCGCGCCACCTTGGCCTCCGCCGGCGACCCAATCGGGGCGGTCCCCTGGGCTTCGGGGACTCGGTTGGCGACGGCGGGGGTCTGGGGTTTCCGCTGCCCCGAGGGCAACGCGGCAGACCCGCCGGCGCTCGCGACCTTGGGTGACGCCACCCCCGGCCGGGACGGCGCTGGCATTGGGACCACCCTCGTCACCGCTGGTGGGGCGGGTGGTGGCTCCGCGGTGGCGTCGCCAGGGGCTGGGGCAGGCCCTTCCTGCTTCTGCGCCACTCGTTCTGCCGCCGGTGCTTCTGCGACCGGCTCGACCGACGAGGCCCGGGCAGTGGGGACCTCAGGCTCTGGCACGACCACCGTCGGGGCATCCGCGGCCGGAGGTTGTTCGGGCGGTGCCCCGGGGGCCACTGCCACCGGTGCGGATGCTGGTGCAGTGACCGGTGCGCTCGGTGTCGCCTTTGCCGGCTCGGCTGCCGGAGGAGGGGCTGGAGCGGCGGGAGCGGCGGCGCGCGGTGGTGGAGGCGTCGGCTTCTTCTTGGGACGCAACACCCGCTTCTTCACCAGGTCGAACAGGAGCAAGAAGACGCCGCGGATCCCGTAGAACACCAGCATGCCCCCTTCCACCAGCTTGCCCCAGACGGCGAGGGCGGTGGATCCGGAGGACTTGGGCTTGATGGCGGGCTTCTCCAGGGAGCAGGGGACGGTGACCCCGGCAGGGGCGGTGGCAGCGGCCACCTCACAGAGGTCCTTGGAGGCCTCCACACACCCCAGCGGGATGACCACCAGGGTCAAGATGGTGGAGACCATCACGCCCGAGGCCAGGGAGATGGCCATGCCCTGGAAGATGGGATCGGTAAAGATGACGCTGGAGCCCGCCACCAGGGCGAGGGCAGTGATGAGGATGGGTCGGGTCCGGGTCTTGCAGGCGCGAATCACCGACTCGGCCACCGGCACGCCCTTCTGCACCTCGTGGATGGAGAAATCCACCAGCAGGATGGAGTTGCGCACGATGATGCCGGCCAAGGCAATCCAGCCGATCATGGAGGTGGCCGTGAACTCCGCCCCCATGACCGCATGGATGGGAATGATCCCCAGCAGGGTCAGGGGGATTGGGGCCATGATCAGGGCCGGGATGCGGAAGTTTCCGAACTCCCACACCACCAGGATGTAGATGAGCACCAGAGCCACCATGAAGGCGGCCCCCATGTCGCGGAAGGTCTCGTAGGTGACCGTCCACTCGCCGGTCCATTCCCAGCTCGAGATGCGGTCGTCGGGCGGCGGTCCGATCCAGTGGGAGGCAGGCACCACCCCGTCCGGCGTCCGGTACTGGGTCTGGGCGATGACGTCCTGGATCTGGAACATGGCATAGACGGGCGCGGCGAGTCGCCCCCCGACATCCGCCACCACGTACTCCACGGGCCGGAGGTCCTTGTGGTAGACGATGTCGTCCTCGGGCACCTTCTCGAATCGGCCGAGCTCCCGAAGCGGCACAGTGAAGCCACCCCCCGACTGGATCGGGAGATCGCCCAGGCGCTCCACTTGGGAGCGTTCCGAGAGGGGCACCTGGACCAGGATGTTCACCGGCTCGTGGCCGGAGCGTTGCTTGACGTCCCCAATGGCAGCCCCCCCGAGCGCCATGCCCAGGTTGCGATTGATGGCGTCCACCGAGATCCCGCGACGCACCGCCTTCTCGGTGTCCACCTCGAAGCGCCAGTAGTCATAGGGATCACGCAGGTAGTTGTCCACGTCCCTCGTGCTCTCCGCCCGGGCGAAGATCTCCGTCATATCCCGGGTGAACTGGCGGCGCACCTCCGCCGTGGGCCCGTGAATCTCCGCGACCACCGACTGGAGCACCGGCGGGCCCGGGGGCATTTCCACCACTGCTATCTTCGCCCCGGTGCCCTGGACGATCTTCTCCAGCGCCTGCCGGGCCTCCACCGCGATCTCGTGACTGCTGCGCTTGCGTTTGGTCTTGTGCAGCAGCTGCACCTGCAGCTCCCCGTGCCAAGGCTCGCCGCGCAGGTAGTAGTGGCGCACCATGCCGTTGAAATCGAAGGGGCGGGCGGTGCCCGCGTAGAGCTGGATCGCGGTCACCTCGGGCAGCTCGCGCAGCTTCTCCGCCATGCGATGGGCCAGGTTAGCGGTGATCGGCAGGGCGCTCCCCTCGGGCATGTCGAGCACCACCGAAAACTCGGGCTTGTTGTCGAGGGGCAGCATCTTCACCGCCACCCACTTGAAATAGAAGAAGGAGCAGGTGAAGAGGAAGGTGCCCCACAGGATGGCCCGGAACAGGGCGCGCTTGCCCTTGCTCTCGATCAGCGGGGTCAGGATGCTGCGGAACAGCTTCTCCAGGCGCTCCGCCTCCCGGTGCTCGCGCTTCTCCGCCACCTTCAGGTAGCCCATGGTGGGGCGCAGCCACTTGGAGATGGCCAGGTAGGGGGTGAAGACGAAGGCGGCAAACAGCGAGATGAACATGGCCACCGAGCCCAGGGCGGGGATCGGCAACATGTAGGGGCCCATCATGCCGCTGACGAACCCCATGGGGAGTAGCGCCGCGATGACGGTGAAGGTGGCAAGGATGGTGGGGTTACCCACCTCGCGCACCGCATCCACCGCGGTGTCCACGTCGGTGCGGCCCTCTTCGAGCCAACGCCGGTACATGTTCTCCACCACCACGATGGCGTCGTCCACCAGGATGCCGATGGAGAAGATCAGGGCGAACAGGCTGACCCGGTCGATGGTGTAGTTGGCGACCCAGGCGACGAACACCGTCATGAGGAGCACCACCGGGATGACCAGCATCACCACGATGGCGGGACGCAGGGCGCGGAAGGCCAGCAGCACCAGCACGAACACGAAGCCGGTGGCGACGAACAGCTTGAAGATGAGCTCGTTGACCTTGTCGTTGGCGGTCTCACCGTAGTTGCGGGTGATGCTCACCTCCACGTTGTTGGGGATGAGATCGCCTTTGAGGTCCTGGACGCGCTGGATGATCCCGTTGGCCACGGTGACGCCGTTGGTGAGCTCCTTCTTCGCCAGCGCGATGGTGACGGCGGGGACGCCGTCCCCCTTGAGGCCCTTGGGTGCGGCGGGCCCCGTGTAGTAGGAGACCAGCTCCTTGGCGTCCTCGGGCCCCTGGGTGACGCGGGCCACGTCGTGCACATAGACCGGCACGTTGTTAAAGGTCCCCACCACCAGGCGGTTCACGTCGTCCACGGTCTTGAGGAAGGAACCGGTGATGACCGAGAAATGGGTGCCGCTCGATTCCACGCCCCCGGCCCGCATCTCGGCGTTGGCGGTCTTGATGGTCTGGGCCACCTGGTCGAGGCTGATCTGATAGCCCGAGAGCCGCTCGGGGTAGACATCGATGGTGACCTGCTCGCGCCGGCCCCCCACGATGAAGCCGTTGCCCGTGTCCTTGACCTCCTTGAGGGACTGGAGCACGTCCTGGGCCAGCAGCCGCAACTGCCCATCGTCCACGTCGGCCAGCCCATCCCCATCCAGATCCTTGGACCAGAGGGTCAGGGTCACCGTGGGGACGTCGTCGATCCCCTTGGACTTCACCAGGGGCGGCATCACCCCGGGTGGGATCTTGTCCATGTTGGAGGCCAGCTTGTCGTTGACCTTCACCAGGGAGGGGCCCATGAGCTGGCCCACATCGAACTCGATGGTCACCATACCCTGGCCCCGTTGGGAGGCCGAGTAGACGTGCTTGACCCCCGGGATCTCGCTCATGATGCGCTCCAGGGGCTGGATGGCCAGGTTGGAGACCTGGATCGCGGAGGCCCCTGGGTACTGCACGAAGATGTCGATCATGGGGACCGAGATCTGGGGGTCCTCCTGACGCGGCGTCATGAGGAGACCCAGCAGCCCCATCAACAACATCGAGATGAAGAATAGCGGCGAGAGCGGCGAGCGGATGAAGAAGCGCGCCGTCCTCCCGGCGAGCCCCAGGTGCTCGTCGGAATAATGGGTTTCGCCGTTGGCGGCGGCAGGGGTATCGGAAGCGCTCATGAGCTCAAAAAGGGACCGACGGGACCAGCCAGCAGCGCCTGATCGGCGCGCGGGAGACGGCCGAACGCCAACATGCCGCTAGCGCGAGGGAGGGCTGCCGGCTGGGGCAGTACCCCAGGCCGCCGACAGACCCGCCCCGGGGTTCGCCAGCACCCGTTCACCCGCGCGCAGACCGCTGAGCACGGTGGTGAAACCCCCAGAGACCTGCTCGCCGATGCGGATCAGGCGCAGCTGGGGATTGCCATTGTCGTCCAGGACATAGACACCGGGTAGGGTGCCGTTGTAGCGGATCGCCGCGGTGGGGATCACCGGATTCGACCGGGCCGGGGCGCCCAAATCGGGGATGAGTACCTTCGCATACATGCCCGGCTCCGAGACCCCTTGGGGCAGGTCGAACTTGACGGTGACGGTGTGGCGCTGGGGATCGGCCATGGGGAAGATTTGGGCGACCCGCACGGGGACGCGCTGATGGTTCACGTCCAACTCACCCTGCAGCATCATGCCCTCCTGCAGCCCCGGGCGCAGCCGCGCCGGGACGTCCACCAGGACCTGCTGATACTCCACGTCGGCGTACTTGAGCAGCGGCTGCCCCGGCTGCACCGTGTCCCCGACCTCGATGAATTTTTTCACGATCACCCCGTCGAAGGGGGCGATGCTGCGGGCGTCCCGAAGCTTGGCCTCCAGGGCCTGGAGCTCCGCCTGGAGCTGATAGATGGAATTCTGGGCCTGGGCGATGCGGGTGCCCGAGGCGAACAGGTCCGCCCCACGCTCCGCGCCGCGGGAGCGCTCGCCCACCATGTCCTCCATGGGACGGGTGAACATCTGATCGAACAGATTGGGCAGCCCCATGCCGCCCGGGGCGCTCCTGGCCTGGGGCGACCAGATTTCCCGGCTGTACTGTACCCCGGCGTTGCGGAGCTGGGCGTCGGCACTGGCGAGCTGGGCGATGATCGCCTGGCGATTGGCCAGGAGCTCCCGATCATCCAGCGCGATGAGGAGGTCACCCTTCTTGAAGGCATCGCCCTCGATGCCGGCGAGCTGTTTGATGCGACCAGGGAGCTGCGCGGCGAGGGTGACCTCCTTGTAGGGGATGACCGTCCCGCCCACCGACACGGTCGGCGCACCCTTGGCCTGTTGCACCACGAAGGTCTCACCGGTGTCGACGGTGGCCAGCGCCACCCCCGCGCCGGCCGCCAGGGCGACCCAGATCGAGACACCCGCCAAACGCCGCGTCGTCTTTGTCATCTCGTTGTCCGCTACCCCTTACCCTTGTCCTCTAGGCCGGGCGCGGCCGCCCCCCGTGGGACGGCGTTGCCCAGTAACCGAGCAGGCGATCAGGCTCGCCCCATCACCGAGAAGCTCTTGATAAAGGGACCCGCCATGCGCGGGTCCTTGATCATGGCCCCGTAGTCACCCACCTTGAACTTGAGCTTGCGCGAGGTGTAGGCCATGCCCAGCCCCATCATGCCCGGGGGCTTGTCCATCCACTTCAGCCACTGATCGAAGCTCGCGCGCAGGTCCCAGTTCATCGCCTGGCCGCTGTAGACCCCCGCGTCGGTGGCCTTGCCTTTCTCGACCTTGAGGTAAGCCCGCGGCTCATCCTCCCCGTCGAACCCGTAGGCGATGACGCTGTTGAAACCGATCTCGGCCAAGGCGTCGGAAAGCTCAGGCTCCTCGTTCCACTTGACCATGAACGACTTGATCCACTGCTCAGAAAAAAGGTCGGCCATTGGTTCTCCTCGCTGGGTGCGACCGGCGATACCGGCTCGCATGGGGTTGGTATCAGAAAGATTTATGGTTGGAAAGGAATACTAAATTATTGTCTCTCAAGGGCTTCTTGGATGCAACTATTAGAATCGGCTAATGAACCAGCCAAAGTGCATTTATATAAGAATATCATAAGGTTCGGATATCTTAAATCATCCATCGCCCCCGCCTGGCCTCGGCGCGGACCCGCTCACGGCGCCCTGTTCGCCGTAGCAGGGCCGGGGCGGAACACCCTGTCACCTCGCCTGGGAAGGCGCTACCATGGGCCATCCGGGGAGGGCGCCGGCGCGACGCCCCCAGATTAGAGCCGTCAACCAGGGAGCAGCGAGCATGCCAGTCACCCACGCCGCCGAGCAACGCTTTGCCAGTTTGGGCGCCCACCTCGAGCAAGAGAACCCGGTCCTCTTGAGCACCATCCAGAGCTTCCGGGACCTGGACCGGGTCGCGCAGCGCATGGCCCTGCTCTCCCCCGAAGACTCCTTCGCCAGTCAGGTCCCCTGGTGGCCGCTGATCTCGGTGCTCGGGACCTTCTCCTCCGGAAAGTCGACCTTTATCAACGACTTCCTGAACCACAAGCTCCAGCGCACCGGCAACCAGGCGGTGGACGACCGCTTCACGGTGATCTGCTACAGTCCCGAGCCCGGCGGACACGACATCCCCGGGGTGGCCCTCGATTCCGACCCCCGCTTCCCTTTCTATCAGATCTCCCGGGACATCGAGCAGGTCGCCAAGGGCGAGGGCCGGCGCATCGACTCCTACCTGCAACTGCGCACCTGCCCCAGCGAGCCGCTACGGGGGAAGATCCTGATCGACTCCCCCGGCTTCGACGCCGACGCCCAGCGCAACGCCACCCTGCGCATCACCGACCACATCATGGACCTCTCCGATCTGGTGCTGGTGTTCTTCGATGCCCGCCACCCGGAGCCGGGTGCCATGCAGGACACCCTCACCCATCTGGTTGCCAACACCATCAAGCGCGCGGACGCCGACAAGTTCCTTTACATCCTCAACCAGATCGACACCGCGGCGCGCGAGGACAACCCCGAGGAGGTGATCGCGGCCTGGCAGCGGGCCCTGGGCGAGAAGGGCCTCACCGCCGGTCGCTTCTATAGCATCTATAGCCCCTCCGCCACCCTACCGATCACCGACGAGACCCTGCGGCGCCGCTTCGAGGCCAAGCGCGACGCGGACCTCGCCGAGATCCACGGGCGTATCGGCCGGGTGGAGGTGGAGCGGGCGTACCGCATCATCGGCACCCTGGAGCAGATCACCCGTGACATCGAGGAGCGCTCCGTGCCCCTGGTCAAGGAGGCATTGCGCCGCTGGCGCCGGCGCACCCTCTGGGGCGATGTGCTGGTCTTCGGCGGTGGCCTCGCCGGGCTGCTGGCACTGAACTTCTCCTCGGACGCCGCGATCCTATCCGGACTGGTGGGCTTCTGGCAGCAAAGCCCCATCCTCGCCACCCTGGCCGCCACCCTCCTTGCCGGTTTCGCCCTGCTGGCACACTTCGGGATTCGCTCCCTGGCCGCCCGGAGCCTGGTGCGTTGGATCAAGAGACAAGCTCGCCAGCCGGGGTTGCGTGGCGATGTGCTGGGGGCCTTCCTGCACAGCACCAAGCCCTGGCGGAGCCTGTTCCGGCGCGTTCCGGTGGGCTGGGGCACCCGGGCGCGGCGCCGATTGGTCCAGGTGCGTCACGCGGCCAACGAACTGATCCAGACCCTCAATGACCGCTACACCAGCCCCTCGGGCCAGCCGGCAGCACAAGAGCCTGTTCGCTGACGCCAGGCCAGCGGGCGACCGGGAGCCACCCGTCGCCCGCCCTGCGCTGCCGATCCGGCGCCCTACCGGGACACTCCCGCCCTGCCCAGCGCACCCATGCGGATCGAGCTCTGCCATACTTTGATTAGAAGCCTTGCGGAAACAGTCCCCGACGCGCGGGACCCTCACTGAGCCTAGGCCAGAGCCGGGGGCGAGCGATGGCAACCCGACGCGAGAGCTAAGGCCCGCCGTGAGGGACGGGGAGCCCCGAGTGATAGAGTAGAGTCGCCCCTAACCCCTGTTCGCACCGCCATGACCACCACCCCCTCATCTTCCGCCGCCTGGGTCCCACCACCCATCCGGGTCCCCGAGCCCCCCAAATGGCCCAGCCTTACCCCCGAGGAGAAAGAGGGGCTGCGCGAGCGCATCAAGGCCTTGCTGCGTGCCCAAGGGGCGGTGCTGGTAGCCCATTACTACACCGACGGCGACCTCCAGCAGCTGGCGGAGGAGACCGGGGGCTGCGTGGCCGACTCCCTGGAGATGGCCCGCTTTGGCGCCCGGAGCAGCGCATCCACCCTGGTGGTGTGCGGGGTGCGCTTCATGGGAGAGACCGCCAAGATCCTCAACCCCGAGAAGCGCATCCTCATGCCCGATCTAGGGGCGACCTGCTCACTGGATGAGAGTTGCCCCGCGGAGCAGTTCTCAGCCTTCTGCGACCAGCACCCCGACCGCACCGTGGTGGTCTACGCCAACACCAGTGCGGCGGTTAAGGCCCGCTCC
>CAZFHV010000021.1:0-18017 GCA_964519095.1 uncultured Chromatiaceae bacterium
CTACGGCTACGCGGGGGGCGTCGCACTCGCTTCCGCTTCCTGTGCTCCTTCGCGGTACACATGATGCATCGGGCACGCGGAAAGGCTCCTGGGCTTGGATAGCTCCAGGAACCCGCCCAAACGCGACCGGGTGCTTAGCGGCCTTGCTGTATGGCGTTGAGGTAGTAGCCGCGCGTTCGGCGGCTACCGAGCCAACAGGCGTCGGCGACGGCCACTGGGCCTTCCTCGCCGGGCCGTGCCGGGGACGCAGCCGCTGGCGCGGCTACCGGCCTTCTGGCACAGGTCGGTCCCAAGGACAAATGCCAAGGCTGTTTCAATCGATCGGGTGCCATCTTGCGCTCCTTTGGTATGCCGTGGCTCTACTCGCTCACGTTACTTGATACGAAATGATGTTATTGCTAACCGGGGCGGAATATAAGGACCAGCAACTTTGCAAAAAGGCCCTCAGCGGAAACTTAGATTAGCACATAGGGAAGCATAATGGCCTAATCGAGAAGTCATAAACTTATTGTCTAACAACCAGTTACGATGATGCTACACAAGCCTGCTGGGTCTTGTCTCAAAGCAAAGACTATAAGAAAACTTATAGTCCACCTGTCTTGGGACGGATTCGGTGCCGCCGCTCTACTTAAAACCGACTGACGAAAAGGCCACCCAGCCGAAATTGTGGTATCGTCCCGCGCGGTCATTCGGCCAACCCCCGATGTCCGAGGCTTGCGGCAGAGGACACCTTTACGCCCCTGACGTTTCGGGTGAAGCGGTGCCTCCCCCCCCCCCCCAGGGCTCGGAGCAGGTGACGAACGGGTGAAGGAGGGCCGAGGATCGCGCCTTACCCAACCCCGAGACCCCGACGTGCGCTTGACCGAAACCCTGAGCATCAAGGTACGGATTACCGGTACGGTACTCTTGATGCTGGCCCTTGGGGTGGTCACCGGCTGGGTCAGCTTCAACAACATGCGTGCGGTGCAGGATCGGGTGGATATCTCATCGCGTTTCTACCTGCCGTTGACCCGGATTCTGAGTGGTATCGAGCGCCTCGAAGAAGATCAGAATCATTGGTTTGCGCAGGCGTTGCTTGATGCCAAGGAGAACGCGGCAGGGTTCGATCTCCCTCAGGCTCGAGAGCGTATCGATCGGCTCGACGACGAGATCGCCCGCGGCAAACAGTTGGTATCGGCGGTACTGGAAGACCAGAACCTGGTCATTGATAGGGTGGGTCTGACGGATATCCTGGATCAGTTCATCCGGCTCCAAAAGCGGCAGCAGCATATAGATGGCCAACTCGATCAGTGGCCGGTGGCGATCTCCGGCGCAGCCCAACTGCTACCCAAAGATGTCGGGATTCAGATCCTCAGAGAGGTGACCGAGCTCCAGGCGAGCATGGCACAGTTGGTCCAAGCGGTCGAAAGGGTCACCGAGGACTCGGTGAATGAGGCCCGCTCCGAGGGTGAATGGGGTCTGTTGGTGCTGGTTTGCATGCTACTCGTCAGCCTGCTGATCGCCCTGCTCCTGGGGGGGTTCGTAGCCAAGAGCATCATCCAGCCCCTGCGCCATGCCCAGCACATCGCCCAGGAGATCGCCGGCGGACACCTCGACGTCCGTTTCCGGAAGGTGTCCGCAGACGAGCTAGGTCAGTTGCTGGGGGCCCTGGAGTCCATGATGGAGGCGGTGCGGGAGCGCGAGCGCATGGAACAGCTTCTGCATCAGGCCGAGACCCGCTCCCAGGTTGGTCAGCTCGCCCTGGGGATGGCCCACGAGATCAACAACCCATTGGCCAACGCCGCCATGAACCTCCAACTCCTGGGTATTGAATTGCGTAGCGTCCCGGATCCCGCGCGGGCCGACCACCTCTTAGATGTCATCGATCGGAATCTGGCGCGGGCGGTGGGGATCACCCGGGAGCTTCTGAGCTTTTCGCGACCCCAAGAGCTCAGCCTGGGCCCCATCAACGTCCAGGATCCCCTCGATGGGGCGTTGCTGCTGATGGAGTCGCGTCTGAAGGGGATCAGGATCTCCCGCGCCCTGGCGGAGGTCCCGGATGTGCTGGGCCTCTACGGCAAACTGGAACAGTTGTTCGTGAACCTGCTGCAAAACGCCGGGGATGCCATGCCGGAGGGAGGGGAGCTCTGGATTACCTCGGAGTACCGGGATGGCTGGGTGAGCGTGCGCATCCGCGATACAGGGTGCGGGGTGCCAGAGGCACTCCGTGCCCGGCTCGGGGAGCCCTTCTTTACCACCAAGAAGGACGGCGTCCATGTCGGCCTGGGACTCACCATCTGCAATAGCATCGTGAGTCAGCATGGAGGCACCCTAGTGCTGGAGCCGGCCGCGGGCGGGGGCACCCTGGCGAGTGTGCGCCTGCCGGCGGTGAGCCCAGCGGGGCCATCCCCATCCGAGCGGGGGCGGCGAACCTGATGAAACGCATCCTGGTGGTCGATGACGATGCGGACTTCCGCGCCACCCTGCAGGAGATCCTGCAGCGCTCGGGCTACGCACCCACCTTGGCGGCCTCGGCGCGGGAGGGTCTGGAGCAATTGTCCGCCCATCGCTTCGACATCGTGCTGCTCGATCTGGTCCTGCCGGACATGGACGGACTCGAGGCCCTGCGGGAACTGAGGAAGGCGGGGCACAAGGCCAAGGTGATCCTCATCACCGGCTTTGCCACCATCGAGAGCGCCGTGGACGCCATCAAGCTCGGCGCCTCGGACTATCTGGCCAAGCCTTTCGCCATCAACGACCTGATCACCCTGGTCAACCGGACCTTCGAGGAGCTGAAGTTCGAGCGCAACGTCCATGCGCTGAATCTGGACCACGTGCTGGGATGTCTCTCCAACCCCGTGCGCCGTGCCATCGTGGAGCAGCTATCCGCCCACAAGAGCATGCGGCTCACCGAACTGATGCGTCAGCTAGCCATCACCGACCATGCCAAGCTGGCCTTTCACCTCAAGAACATCATGGAGTACGGCCTGATCAACAAGGCGGATGACCGCTCTTATTCCCTCTCCGCCCAGGGGAAGGAGGTCCTGGCCGGGCTGCGAGAGCTGGCGAACCGGCTGCGCTCCCCCTAACGCCGCCCGCTCTCATCAGGTCTCGGATCTAGGGAAGGTCACTGCGCCGGAACAGGAGGTAGCCCACGGCGGCGCACAGGGTACCGAGGAGGGTGGGGTAGCTGAGGGCGTAGGCGATGTAGCCACCGGTGCCGAAGCGGTCGAGGATCACATAGGCGGAGGGGCCGAGCATCACGAGCTGCTGGTCGAGGAGCATCATCGCCGCGGTGCGGAACACCTGCAGGGGATTGGCCAGGGCGATGGCCACGGCGCTCTCGGGGGGTAGGTGGGCGCGGATCATCACCCCGAGCAGGATCAGGTCGAGGAACAGGAGCAGGGTCAGCCAGATGACGAAGGCGGCGGCCTGAGCCACGTCGGCAGACCGGGCAAGGGTGGAGATCAGCATGCCGATGCCCAGGAAGCACCAGGCCATGGCCATCAAGAGCCCCGTGTAGTAGGCGAACAGCAGCCAGGGGACCGCGGTTTCCTTGATCATCCCCCAGAGCACCCCGCCCAGCATGGCGAGGAACACGGGCAGGAACACCACCAGGAAGCGCCCGAGGAGCTTGCCCCAATACCAGGCCCCGAGCCCGATGGGGAGGGAGAGCAGGTACTCGTAGACCCCCGCCTCCCGATCCCCCGCCACCGAGCGCACGGTGCTGATGAGCACGAACACGGGCAGGATGGCCATGGCGAGCTGGATGTAGGTCACCATCAGCCGCGAGAGGCCCGTGAAGCCCATCACGCGGGACTCGGTGAGCCCGAAGACGAACAGGAGCGCCACGATGCCGCCGAACACTAGGGTGTAGGCGACGAACCATTTCGCCCGGAGGGACTCCAGGACGTCCGTGTGGGCGGTCAGCCAAAGGTGGCGCATGGGGTCGCCGGCTATTGCTGGACGGATTCGAGGTAGACGGCGATCTCGCGCACGGTGCGGACCTCCAGGTTATCGCTGAAGACCGGCATCTTGTGCCCACCCGCCCCGACCTTGTGGGCGCCGTCCACCGCGACCAGAACCCGTTCGGCGACACTGGGTCCACCCGAGCGACGCAGTAGCGTCAGATTGCTGGGTGCGACCTTGAGCAGATCCACCAGCGGGCCCCGACCGTCGGCGTTCACGCCGTGGCAGTTGGCGCAAAAGAGCAGGTAGTGGGCCTGGCCGCGCTCCAGAGTCTCCCGACTGGCTGTGGTTTCCGCCAGGGCAGGGGCTGTCAGGATGATGGCGCCGAGGGTCGTTCCGATGGGGATGGATTTCAGGTTCATGCTTTTACCTCATTCAATCTTGATCCAATAGCTTGGCGGATAATAAGGGATCCACTGGGGTGGCCCCCCATCGGCCCTCGCTCGACGGTAGCGGTGAAGGCGGTTTCGAGGGATACCCAGCGGCCGCCCAGAGCCGCAAGGGGGCAGGCGGTTGCTGCGAAGCTGCGACGCCACCAGGGGACACGACCACTGCCTGGTCAACGCCCCGGCGGGACCGCATCGAGGTGCCGGCCGTGGACGTTGTACTTGCGCTCCACCTCGAAGACGTGCGCCTGAGCGGCGGTGAGGCTCAGGGCACCAGGGGCCTCCTCCGCCTGGGCCCCAAGCCCGTACTCCATCGGCGTGACCTGGCCCGGTAGATACCAAGCAGTGCGGGCGTCGATCCAGTTCCCGTTGCGCCAGTCCGCCACCCAGACCTCGGTCTTGGGGTCCTCACGAAAGGGCTTGTCGCCGAGCCAGACCAGGGCGCAACCGATGTCGTCGAAAAACAGCACCCGAGATCGACCCTCGCCCTGGGGGATACGGATCTGCGCCGCATGCTGGCGGTCGGAGAGGACCATGCGGCAGCGTTCGCAGCTAGTGCGGTCCCACTTGACCTCAAGGGGGCCCGTGCCCCGATCCCCGGAGCAGGCAGCCAAGAGCAACAGGGCCAAGGCTGCCCAGGCACTGCGGAGATAGCGCTGGTGCTCAGACACGGGACGCCCCTGTTTCATCCAGGTGGACCCGCGCCAGAAGGGCGGCGTAGCGGGAGAGGACGCCGAGGAAGCGCAGTCGATCGGGGCCCGCCACCGTCCCGTCCCAGTTGAGGCGCGAGGCATCGCTGGTGAAGCCCCAGGGGGCGATGGCGCGGGCGAAGGCGTCGTCGGGCCGCAACAGACCGAGGGTGCAGCTCAGCCGGCTCGCCAGGTCCACCAGATCGGCCACCCGGTCGTCCAGCACCACCCTCCCCTGATCCAGCTCGATCACCCGGTTCACCAAGGCGGCCACCTCATCCAGGCGGTGGCTGGAGATGAGCATGGCGGAACCCTCTTGCTTCTCCGCCAGGATCTCAAAGAAGCGCCTGCGTGCCTCGGGGTCGAGATTGGCGGCGGGCTCGTCGAGCACCAGGATGTCCGCGTCTCGCCCCAGGGCGATGCTGATCAGGAGCTTCTGCTTCTGGCCCCCGGAGAGCTTGACGAAGGGCTGGTGGCGGAAGCGCTCCGCATCGAGGCCGAGGCGGGCGGCGACCTCCAGCATGCGCCCGCGATCCGCCCCACAAACCCCGGCGGCGAAGCGCAGGAGTTGGCCCACGGGCATCTTCAGCGGCGGCGGCATCTGGGGTACGAAACCGACCCGGGCCAAGACCTGGGTGCGGTTGCGCCGGGGCTCCAACCCGTCCACCAGGATGAGTCCGCCGTAGGTGTACTCGCCCAAGAGGCAGCGTATCAGGGTGGTCTTGCCGGCCCCGTTGGAGCCCACCAGCGCCACCCTGTGACCAGGCTCGATGGTCAGCTCCAGGGCCTTGAGGACATCCACCCGGCCGAAGCGTTTGTTGACCCCTCTGAGCTCGATGGTCACAGGACGCGATCCAGGCCCTTGACCTTGAAGGTGAGGGAGTCGGTGGGGCAGACATCCACGCAGAGTCCGCAGCGGGTGCAGTCGGCCGCCACGTCCACCTTGGTATCTTCGGCGCGACCCTTGATGGTGATGTCAAGCACGTGGGGGACCAGGCAGACCTTACGGCACTCGCCCTCGTGGTGGCAGCTCTCGACGTTGTATTGGACACGGACCGGCGAGGTGATCCCCACCAGGCCGTAGGTGAGGCCGATGGGGCAGGCATAGCGACACCAGGCGCGGCGGGAGACGAAGATCTCGAACAGCAGCAGCGCGAGCACCCAGAGCAGGGCCAGCCCCGGCCCGTAGATCAGGGCGCGGCTGACGATCCCGGTGGGAGAGATGGTCTCGAACACCGTGTAGCCCGTCGCGGCGGTGAGGAGCCCGAAGATCAGGTAGAAGACCGTCCGAACCCCGCGATGGAGACGAATGTCCTGCACCCACTTACGGGCGGCGAGCCTGAGGTGAATGGCCTCGGCCCACTCCGCGAGCAGGTGGTAGGGGCAGGCCCAGGAGCAGAAGCTGCGCCCCCCCACGAGCCACCAGAGCACCAGCACGGTCAGGGTGCCGATGAGCAGGTTCAGGACCAGGTGCTTGTAGGCGAGCATCACCTGGAGGGCCGAGTTGAGGTCGGCGAAGTGGAAGCCGATCACCCGCGAGGCGGTCATGGCCCCTTCCACCAACTGCACGTCGAATTGATAGGAGATGACGAACAGCAGGTTGATGAGGATCAGGGTCGCCCAGCGCCGATTGCGCCAGCGGTGGCGCTGGGCGGTTGCGGCGTGGGCGGCATCGATCGCCTCGAGCTTTTCCCGTGTCAGGCGCTCCCGGGCCTTCTTCTCATAGAGGAGCCGCACTTGCTGGGACTGGCGCTCCGGGCTCGGCCGCTCGACGCTCAGGCCCAGCAGGTGGCGCAGGGACTCGATGCCGTAGCTCATGCCCGCACCTCCGTGACCTTGTCGATGTCGATGACGATGGCAGCGGGCTCCACCGGGCAGACCATCTCGCACACCCCGCACCCCACACAGCCATCCTTGACCAGGGGGGTCATCCCGCCGCCAGAGGTCTGCTCCAGGACGATGGCGGAGCGGGGCGGGCACTGGTTGCGGTCGCCGGAGGGCGGTTTGCCCTCAGCGCAGTCGGCGATGCGGATCTCGATGGGGCACTGGCGCACGCACAGATCGCACAGGGGGACATCATAAGGGTGGTCAGCCACTGCGATGGGCTTCCAGCGGTCGATGTCGGCATAGCGGAGCCGCCCACCGAAGGATGCCCCCCGGGCCTGGCCCTTGAAGCCCTTGCCCTGTACCGCGAGGCAGGAATCGGGGCGGCTGAGGCGGGCGAAGCCCATGCGGGCCTGGGCCGGGTAGTTGATCTCATGGGTGAGGGCACCGGTGGGGCAGGCGAGCACGCACTGGAGGCCGTCGCAGGAGAAGTCGCAGGCCTGTGCCCGGGCCTCGATGTAGGGGACGCCGACCCCGACCCCGTCGGCGAGGTCCGCCAGCTTGATGGCCTCCACGGGGCAGACCTGCACGCACTGGCCACATTTGATACAGGCGGCGAGGAAAGGCTGCTCGTCGAGCAGGTGCTTGATGGCGCCGGGTGGACGCAGCCGTGTGTGGGCCGATCCCACCAAAGGCAGGAAACCCAGCAGAGAGAAACCTACTATTCCCGCGCCAAACGCCAGGGTGCGTAGAAACTCCCGCCGAGTCTGCTCGCGGCGCTTGGCGCTGGTGGGCATCTTGCCGCGGGGCTTCGCTGCCGCGCTGCTCGGCGTCCTCGCGGCCGCCGGGGCGGGGCCGTCGGCCGGGGCGCTGGTCGGGGGTTCGGGTTTCATGGGGGCTGGGTCTCAGGGTCGGCCGAGGGAGCGCTTGAGGAGGTCGTAGGAGCTCGGCGGCGCCGGGGGCTCAGTGGCTGCGGGGGATCGCTCGGACTCCCCGCCTGCTTCCGTGGGATGAGGCAGGGGGCTGGCGTCCGCCAGGAGCAGGGGCTCGCGGTCACGCACCAACAGGCTTGGCTGGGTGAAGGGGGCGAGGCGCTCCAGAAAGTCGAGCACCTCCAGCATGGGTGAGCCCTTGAAGAACTGCGCCGGGGGGACGTCCATCCAGATGCGGTCCGCGTAGGCATAAAGCTCGTAGGGGGTATCGCCAATCCCGTCTTGGTCCCGATCGAAGCCCTCGAAGTCTTCCCAGAAGTTGCCCGCCCAGAGGTTACGGTTGGCGCTCTTGCCGCCATCCACCACCACCTGGGTGATGTTGCCCTTGAATCGGTTACCCCGGAACTCGTTGCCCTGCCAGTCGTTGAGCCATCGGATACCGACCCCATTGTAAGCGACTAGGTTGTTGGTGAAGCGATTGGTGGTGTCGGGCTGGTAGGGGGAGATGTCGAGGTAGATCCCCGCGGCGCAGTAGAGGATGCGGTTGCCCTCGATGACCACATCCGAGGTCTCGTTGAAACCGATGCCGATGCCGGTAGGGCCCGTCGCACGCATGATGGTGTTGCCCCGCACCACCAGCCCGTCGCTGTACATCAGAAAGATCCCCACCGAGTTGTCCTCGAAGTGGTTGTCCTCGACGTCGTTGTGCTGGGAGTACATGAAGTGCAGGGAGTAGCGACCGCCTCGGGCATCGTTGCGGGCGATCAGGTTGTCCTTGGAGTACCAGACCACCATGTCGCGGGAGTTGCGGACCAGGTTGTCGGTGATCTCGTTGCCGAAGCTGTACCAGAGCCGCACCGCATCGCCACGCACCCCGAGCTCCACGTCCTTGGACGAGATACGGTTACGCCGCACCTTGTTGTGCTCGGATTGCTGCAAATCGACGCCGAAAAGGCAATGATCGATGCGGTTGTCACTGATGACGTTGAAGTTGCCCCGCACCTGCACCCCAGAGTCGATGTCGTTGTGGGAGCTGCCGGAGTTGGTCAGACGCAGGCCCCGCAGGGTGGCGCCGTCCGTGTCTAGGGTGATGACCGAGCCCCGCCCCCCGGCGTCGATGGTGACCTTCCCCCCGCCGTCCAGGGTGAGGGGCTTGTCGATGCGTACCGGCCCCGCGTAGGTGCCGGGTTCGGGGATCACCACCGCGTTGGGCTCGGCCCGGTCGATGAGCGGCTGGAGTGGCGGATGGGCGCTGCCCCAACCCACCCCGTTCGCCAGCAGAAGGGCCAAACCCAGGGCGCCGAGTACCGTGAGGCGGGAGGGTAGGGGCATGAACGGCGCCCGGAGCGGCGTTACCGGGGCTCGCCAGCGGCGCTCAGCTCTTTGCGCCGGATCAGGGCGACGATGGCCAGCACCAGCGACAGCCCGAGCATGACGCCGAAGCCGATGTAGGGATAGGAGTGGGTGCCAAACTGGGCCACCTTGCCGTCGCCGAACACCGTCGGCATGAAGGGCTTGACCGTGAAGGCCCCCATGTCGTTGAGGGTGTGGCCATACCACCAGAGCCAGGCGGAGTAGTCGAGGATGAAGACCACCGGTAGCGCGATGGGTACCAGCACCATCAGCCAATAGAGGAGCCCGCGAGTGTAGCGAGCCCCCCACACCACCAAGACCATGGCCCCGACGATGCCCCAGAAGACGATCTTCGCCGCGAGGATCATCTTGCCCACCATGGGGCGGATCTGCTGAGGATCATTGAAATAGCGTCCGAGGGTCTTGGCGTAATGCCAGGAGAGGAGCTGCATGCCGGTCCCCTGCCACTGCATCCGCTCGTTGGGAGGCTGGCGCTCCTGGTCCTTCTCGAAGGTGGTGCGCAGGCCATCCAACAGGGCCACCTTCTCGGCCTTTTCGGCGGCCCGCCGCTCTTTAGCCTCGCTCTTCGCCATCTCGGCCTTGAGGCGGGCAATCAGGGCCTGGGCGGGGGAGAGGTTTTCCGCCGACTCCCCGGTGGCCTCCTGGTCCAGGGCGGTCACCATCGCCCGGACGTAGCCCTCGCTCTGATATTTCAGTCCGTGGGGAGTAAAGAAGGTCAGGTACATCCAGACCCCGATGGCGCCGAATCCAACCACCAGCACCCCGATACGAATCCGCGGGTCGAGGAAGGCAAAACCGACCAGCATCACCCCCAGCATGCTCATCAGGAAGGGGGCAAAGGCCCGCTCGACCACTCCCCCGGCGGCAATAGGGTACATGCCCACGTAATGGTTGATGGTGTCCATCTCGTGCACGCAGTCGAGGGCCTCTTCCTCACGGATCTCCGCTTTGGCGACCTTTTTACAGCCGTTGAACACCCCGTTCATGTGGAAGTGGATGCGCACCCCATCGGGAAAGGCCTCCGGGGGGTAGTTGGGCGCCGTGAGCGAGACCCACCAGATGGGCGCGTAGAAGATGGCCACCAACAGGCCCAGGGAGGCCAGGATCAGGAGACCAACGAGCAGGGAGGATCGGCCCTTTGCGGGTGCATTCATCGGAGATACCGCTTGTCAGAGGGGAGAGGAGACATGCCGGAGGTCACCCCCGGACCGGTCGCCCGGGAGGATCGAGACGCCGATGCGTCCGTGCAATCTGACGGCCATGAGCCATGGAGTACCTGTACTCCAGCGGTTCGAGCCCTGGGCGCGGGGGAGCGGGACTCGAACAGTTTTCGCTCGGGGACCGCGGCGCGATCCGCCGCGATCCGGTAAGGCTTGGGTGCTACTTGAAGTCCGGGTTCTTCCAATCGGCGGACGTGGCCAGAAGCTCCGTCGGGGGCTTGATGCGCGAGGTGTAGTCACACACTGCGATCAGGTCCTTCTCCGAGAACTCCTGGACCTGCTTGACCATGTCCGGATTGGCGTTCTTGCGTGCGCCGGACTTGATCTCCTTGAACTGGCGGACGATGTAGTTGAAGTGCTGGCCATGGATGCGCGGGTAGAACTTCTCGTTGTTGCCTTCGCCGTTGTCACCGTGGCAGCGCACGCAGTTGTCCTTGTAGAGCTGCTTGCCATGCTCCAAGTTGTCGCCGGGGCCGACGCCATTGGCCGGGGTCATGGGCAGTTTGGCGACATAGGCCACCACGTCGGCCAGGGACTGGGCACCGCCGATCTGATCGGGAAGGGCGAAGGGGTACATGGTGGGGTTGTTGCGATTGAGGGCCCGGATGTCGGCCAACTGCTTGATGATCACGTTATGGTGCTGACCGGCCAATTGGGGGAAGGTGCCATCCGGCAGGCCCCAGCCCTCGGGCATGTGACAGGCGGAGCAGACCTCGTAGACGTCCCGCCCCTTGTCCACATCCCCCTTGAGATGCAGGGCCTCGTCCTTCTCCCCGCCCGCCTCGTTCCAAGCAAAGGCCGTGCCCGTGAGCCCCGCGGCAACCGCCGCGACCACCGCTGCTACCACAACCCTATTCATCGAAGACCTCCAAAGCTGATAAGGAGCGGCGGCCCTTGGGGGCCGCCAGGAATAGTGGACATGCGAGCGCCGTTCGCTCAGCAATGAGGGCACTCTAGCCGCTGCACGGCCGGAAACCTTGACCTCTGTCAATAACCATTCAGTTGAAATCTATGGTTATTTCAGGGTCGCGAGCCAGGCGGCGATGGCCTTCATCTCCTCGTCGTTGACCAGGTGCATCACCCCCTTCATCGCCACGGTCTGGCCGTTGTTGCGGGCGCCACTGGCGATGTCCTTCATTTGGTTGTAGGCATAGTCGGCGTTCTGCCCGGCCAGCTTCGGATAGACCGGCATGATCGGGCTCTTGGCATCCTTACCATGGCAGGAGAAGCAGGTCTTCTTCTGGAAGAGGTCGGCACCATCGAGTGCCCAGGCCTGGCCCGAGAAACCGATGACGAAGGCGGCAGCGACCGCCCTGGTGAGCGTCTTTGAGATCATTTCGAGCACCTCGTGAGAAATCAGGTTGAGGGGGCAGGCGCGGAGGGGGCCAGTGGCCCCCTCCGGATGGAACGGAATAGCGCCGGACTCAGGCTACTTGCTGACCTTCTTGGCCTGGTTCTGCTCCAGATAGGTCTTCGCGCGCAGGCCCAGATCGGCCGTCTTCACCTGATACTGCCACCACTGGTTGGCCCAAAGCATGGCGTTCTGCCAGTCCTGCTTGCCCGCGGCCTCCTCGGCCTTCTTCTTGGCCTGCTCCGCGAAACCGAGCTGGTCGGTGGCATCCTCCACCAGGGCCACGACAGTGGGGAAGTCCTTGTAGTTGTGGCTGGTGATGAAGGCCACCACCTGGTCGATGACCCCCTGGGTCTCCACGTTGGTCTTCACCTGGGTGTCATAGTCCGCCTTGCTGTAGGTGACGCCTTCCTTCATCTTGCCTTCCGCCGCCTTGTAGCCCTTGGGCGTCACCAGCAGGTAACCCTGCATCTCCAGATGCAGCGCCGAGCAGAACTCGGTGCAGTAGTAGGGGTAGACGCCCGCCTTGTCGGCCACGAAGGTGGCGGAGGCGGTCTTGCCCGGCTCGATGGAGAGCTGGACGTTCTGCCCGTACATGGCGAAGCCGTGCACCTCGTCCTGGGCCCGCTCGAGGTTGGTCAGATGGATGCTGACGGTATCCCCTTCCTCCGCCTCGATGATCTCCGGGGTGATGTGGGAGCGGATCACCGTGCCCATGACCTCCACCTTGCACTTGCCCTGCGGGTCGCAGGTGCGCTCGGTCTTCTCGCGACCCGCGCGGGTGGCGAAGGCTGACTTGTCATCCGCGCGGCTGTTCCAACCGGACTTGTAACGCACCTCCGGCTGGAGCTTGTCGGCCTTGATGGCCACCGCGTAGTGGGGCTCGCCGAGCGGCAGGGGCATGTCGTAGAGGAGTTGCATCTTCTCGCCGCTGATGTCGATCAGCTGATGGTTCTGGGGATGCAGGGGACCCACCGGGTTGAAGCGGTCGATGGCCAGCTTGTTCAGCGAGACCAGGTACTTGCCATCGGGCGAGACCGAGTCGCCCTCCATCGCCATCAGGTGGCCGATGTTGTAGTGGATGTGGAGCTGATCCAGCACCTTGCCCTGGCAGTAGTCCCACTTGGTGACCATGGAGTCCACATAGATGGAGGTGTAGGCCACGCAGGGCTTGGCGTCGTACTGGGTGTGCAGCGGCCCCAGACCCACCTGAACCTGGGTGTGCAGGGCGTCCTTGAGGGCGATGATCGGGATCCCATAGGGGTCCTTGCCCTCGAACTTCTTGTCCGCGATGGCCTTTTGGATCTTCTCGAAGCTGTAGACCCAGGTGTGACTATCGAGCTTGCCGGAGACGGTGATGTACTTGCCGTCGGGGGTCACGTCCACGCCATGGGGGCTCTTGGGCTCGGGGATCAGGTAGAGCAGGCCCTCTTTCACCGCCTGGTCCATGGTGATCAGGTACATGCCGTTCTTCTTCTGCACCTTGCCGGCCTTGACCAACTCCTCGGCCTTCTTCCAGTTGGTCACGTGCAGAAAGTCGGTGTCCTTCGAGGAGCAGCCCGCCTCGAAGGGGGGACGGCCGCGCTCGATGCCACCGACGTAGCGCTCCGAGCAGAAGGAGTTGGTGAAACCCCAGCCCATGCTGTCCTTCTTGCCCGCGTCGGAGAGGTCCTGGCTGTAGGGGGGCAACTCGAAGGTGAAGGAGTTGTCCGGGTCGATGCGGCCCTTGTCCTTGTTGAAGCTCCAGTAGGTCAGACCGCCGCGGTACTTGTCGTTGAACTCCTCGAGGGGGGCAAATTCACCCTTGTAGGGGGCGGCATACTGGGTGGCCTCCATAACATACTCGGTGTTGGGGGTCACGAAGGCGCCACCGTGCTCCGAGCGGAACAGCGGGTTGACCACGATCTGCTTGGTCTCGAAGTCGTGGAGGTCGATCACCGCCAGACGCGGGTTGGCCTTGTCGTTGATGAACAGGTACCTGCCGTTGTACTCACCCTCGGTCTCGGAGATGGCCGGATGGTGGGTGTCGCCGTAAACGATGTCCTTGCCGTCGATGCGCCCCTGGGCCAGCACCGCCTTGGATTCATCGTCGAACCCATAGCCCTGCCAGGGCTCGGGGGTGAAGACACCGATGTACTTGAGGATGCGCATCGAGGGGATGCCGTAGACGATGACCTGGCCCGACTGGCCGCCGGAGCTGAAGACGATGTACTCGTCGCGTCCGCCGGTGGGGGTGTAAGTCTTGGCCGCTGCCAGGAGATCCTTCTCGGTGAGGCCGCGCGCCTTCATGACCTCCTCGAGGGTTTGAGCGTGGATGCTCACCGCCACGCCAAACCCAACGCCTAGACCGAGCGCCATGGACATGGCTCTTCGCAAGGTAGCACTCATGGAGATCCCCCCTTCTGAGGTGATGGATTGATCGAGTTCGCGGGTCCGCTCGCGAGGCCGAGGACCGCTCCCGCTAAACTAGCAAAAAGTGATAAGACCCCTCTTGATCTGGGTCAATATAAACAGGGGGTGTGTGATTTCACGCAGATCCGCACCGGGTCCGGGCGCGCCGGCAATCGCCGGGAGCGGTGGAAACGGGACAACCCCATCCCGGAGGGTAGGGGGGTCAGCGAGCGGCCAGGGTGAGACCCAGGGCGAGCAGCAGCCCGTGGAGCACCATGGCGGCTATGGTCAGGGGAATGGCCTGACCCAGCCTGGCCGGGGTGCCCGCATAGCGGACGACCTCCAACGCCGCCTTGAGGCTGAGCGGGAGGGCCAGCAGCGCCAGGAGCGCCTCGAAGGGCAGGGCATGGGCGAGCACCAGGCCAACCAGCAGGAGGTTCGCGCCACCCACCAGTGCCAGATAGCCCCAGCGGCCCCGCTCTGGGCCCAGGCGCACCACCCAGTGGTGCTTGCCCGCGAGGTCATCGGCCCGCCGGTCGGGAAACTGGTTCACATAGAGGAGCGCCGCCACCAGAAGCCCATAGGGCAGAGACACCCAGACCGGCAGGAGCGCGAAGCCGCCACGCTGGACCAGGTCGCAGCCCATCACGATCAGCAGACCGAATCCCAGGGCCACGCTGGGCTCTCCCAGGCCGTGGCTGTTGAGCGCCAGCGGCGGGGCGGAGTAGGCCCATCCAAGGAACATCCCCGCGAGTCCGACCCCAGCCAGGCCCCATCCGGCGAAGGGCAGGAGCAGCACGCCGATCAGGGCGGTGCTGGCCATCAGGGCAACACCGAAGCGCCCCATTTGCTCCTCGGTGAGCACCCCGTTCTGGATGAAGCGGCTGCCCCCGGTGAAAGGGAACAGGCGCTCGGTGTTCAGGGCATCGGTGCCGTTGCGGGCGTCGTAGTAGTCGTTGAGCACATTGACCGCGCCATGGACCATCAAGGCGCCCAAGATGCTCAGCAAGGCGGTGCCTGGATCCAGTTTCACCCCCGCGGTGTAGGCGCTGGCGAGCCCCAGCAGGCAGGGCACGAAGCTCGCGGCCAGGAAGGGCGGTCGGGTCGCCGCCAGGTAGCGACTCCAGGCGCTGGGGAAGTTGGCGGGGATGGGCTCTTCGAAGGTAACCACGGGGCCTGGCCTCTTCATGGGGACCTGGGGGAGGTCGAGGGACGAGGATTGTGGTCGAAGACGCCCGCCACATCCATCGGCGGTTGCCTGCTCGGCCCCTGGCGGCCGAGATCAGCCCGGGCGGCCATCCACCCGCGGGCGCAGCAACATGGGTCCGTGCACGAACAGGAACAGCCCGAAGGCCAGCGTCCAGAGGAGTCCCGCGATCAGCACCCAGCCGGGATAGACCCTCGGCCAAACCATGGGCCCGAAGACCCGTGCGGCGGCGGCCACATTCAGCAGCACGAAGGCGAGGGTCATCGCCGGGGCGGCGCCCATGGCACGCCCCGTGTGCCCGAGGGTCACCCGCGCCATCATGCCGAGGGTCAGGGTACCGATCGCCCCGATGGTGAGGGCGTGCAGGGCCAGGTTGGACGGGCCAAGACCCCAGGCTGCCGCCCCTTCCAGCACCAGGCCGAGGATCAGCCAGCCCAGCGCCGTATAGAGCACCCAGAGGATGGGGTTGCCCCAGATGGCCCGCTGGTACCAGCCCCCTAGCCGAACCATCTGCACCAGCGCCAACAGGACAGCCAGGGTTCCGACCAGCCCGCCCGGCGCCCCGACCAGCCGCACGGCGGCCAGCCCCAGCACCAGGGCGAAGGTGGCGCGCTCCACCCAGGGCCAGACCCGCGGCCTGCTGCCTGCCACCGCCCGCTCGGTGAAGAAGGGCATCACTCGCCCCGCGATCCAGAGCACCAGCAGGATCAACAGATCCAGCATCAAATTGGTACCGGCTCGGGCCAGGGTCGCACCCAGCCCCAGGGCCTGTGCATGCACCAGGGCGTTGGCGCCCGTCATGCCCAGCAGGAGCGGCAGGAACCAGCGATTGGTCCGGTTGCGTCCCCCCCATAACGATCGCACCAGGCCCAACGCGACCAGCAGCAGAAAGGCCAGGTCGGTGACCGCGATCAGGAGGGGCGGTAGCGCGGGGAACCAGGGCAGCACCCGCCCGGCCAGCCAGAGCAGGGCCAGCCCCGCCAGGGGCGCCCCGACCGGGGTGTCGATGGAGGTCCAGTTGCGGACCGCGGTGAGCAGGAACCCCGCCACCACGGCGGTGGCATAGCCGAACAGCATCTCGTGGCTGTGCCAGCCGATGCGCCCGTAGTAGGCCTCGGGCGTGAGTCCGCGGTGCCAGAGCAGGGTCCAGGCCAGGACCAGGGCGACGGCCCCGAGTCCCGCGAGCAGGAAAAAGGGCCGGAAACCCAGGGCGAGCCAGGGAAACCTCGCCTGTTTCTTGAGCTCGGGCTCGGCCTCCGCGATGCGAATCTGCTGCAAAACCGTCACCTCCTGTTGATAGGGTAGGGCCGAGGGAACGGTGCACCTTGATGGGGGTCAAACGGCGCACCGCCGTCAGATCTGGCGGTTTGCTCACACCAAGGATACCGTCCCTGGCACCCCCGGAGTTCGCGTCCGTCTTGTTCGGCGGGGGGCGAATAGGCTAGCCTCAGCGGAGGTGCGCGGCAAATGGGAGATCCTTCCCCCCGAGGCCCCATGAGCCGATCAAGGAAATGTCTTATCATTCAAGGCCAGATGACCCAGGTTTAAGGCAGTTAAGAAGCATGGCGGTATCCATGATCGAGGATCTGAAGAGCTGCTTCCTGCTGCAGCGGCTCTCCGACGCCCAGATCGAGCGGGTGGCCCAGCACTCCCAGCGCGGTCGGCTGCAAGAGGGACAGGCCCTGTTCAGCCAGGGGGACCCCGCGGAGCGCTTCTTTTTGGTGCTGCGCGGGCAGATCAAGCTCTATCGGCTCTCCCCCAATGGCAACGAGAAGATCATCGAGATCATCGGGCCCGGCAACACCTTCGCCGAGGCCATGATGTTCCTCGACCGTCCCTCCTACCCCGTGTGTGCCACGGCCCTTACTCCCTGTGATCTGATCAGTATCGAGTCCAAGGACTTCCGCAGCATGCTGAGCGAGTCGGTGGGGACCTGCTTCATCCTGCTCGGTGACGTCAGCCAGCGCCTGCGGGGCCTGATCCGCCAAATCGACGAGCTGACCCTGCACACCGCCACCAACCGGGTGGCGGCCTTCCTGCTCAAGAAGTCCCGGGACGAGGGCAAGGAGTTCGAGCTGGAGGTGCCCAAGGGGGTGCTGGCCTCGCGGCTCTCGGTGAAGCCGGAGACCTTCTCCCGCATCATCAAGCAGCTCGGAGAGCGGGGAATCGTCTCGGTGTCGGGGAGCCGGGTGCGGGTGCTCAAGCTCGAGGCCCTCGAGGTCCTGGCGGAGGTCACCGGGCTCGAGGATTCGGCGGCTGCCACCTCCACCTACCCCTGCCCACCCATCAAGTCTAGCCGCGGCTAGCCGGCGGGGCAGTGCCCGCCAACCGGAGTGCCGCCCGACGCTCAAGCCATTTCCCACACCCCCTAATGCTCACCCTTGGTGCGCAGAAGCCCTGCTAAGCGGTTGCCCTGCTTCTGGGGACCCCCGCGGGGGAAGATCCGGTGGAGATAGCGGTTGCTGCCGCGCTCCGGGCCCCACACCTGGCGGAAATGGCGGATGAGGTCTCGCACCTGGGCCTGGACGCCGTGCTGCTCGAAGTGGTCGCGCAGGAATCGGATCACCTCCCAGTGCTCCGCCGTCAGGGCCAGCCCCTCGACCGCCGCCTGGGCCCGCACGAAGTCCTCGGACCAGTCGCTCAGGTCCACCAGGTAGCCCTCGCTGTCCCGGTCGTTGCGCTTGCGGGCCTCGGC
>CAZFHV010000021.1:18027-25168 GCA_964519095.1 uncultured Chromatiaceae bacterium
GAGGACCTCCCGCTCCGCCACCCTCAGGCTACGGGTCTGCATCTGGGCATAGGCCACGCTGCCCTGATGGCTACCCCCGGGCGCGCCCTGCTCCTCCACCCCGCCGGAGGTGAGGGGAGACCAGAGGCCGATGCTCAGCTCCCCCTCGATCCGGCCATGGAACCGCGGGATGCCTTCCACCAGTACCTTACCGCTGGTGGGGGCGAGGTCGAAGCTCACCCAGCCGGCACGATCGGTCGGGGCACGCAGCGGTGCCCCCTGGTCGGGGATCAGCGCCACGTTAGCGCGCTTGACGGGCTCGCCGGTGGCCTTGATGAAGACGTGGATGCGGATCACGCTGGGGCCCTCGCTCCGTACTCGGTAAAAACCTAGTGCGTCGATCAGGAACCGGGCCTTGATCCACATCAAGACCAACCGGACCCGCAATGGGCATCTTTAAGGATGCCCGCGTGATAGCATCCTCTCCCTTCGCCGACCCCGGACCCCCAGCCATGCCCGACACCAGCCTGACCCTGCCGCGGCTGCCGCGTTTCCCGACCCCCCTGGCCATCCCCCTGGGACTCATCCCGGCCCGCGTCCACAGCACCGCCCTGGTGCTGGTGCTCAACCAGGTCTTTGCCAGGCCCCTGCGGGACGGCGAGTTGGACTTCCTGGAGGGCCGGCTGGTGGAGATCCGCATCCTGGATGCGCGGGTCACCCTCCGCCTGACCCTGGGCGGCGGACGGCTGGAGGCGGGCCCTAGCGAGGGACCGGCGGACACCCACATCGAAGGCTCCGCCTTCGACTTCCTCTGCCTCGCCACCCGCCAGGAGGACGCGGACACCCTCTTCTTCAACCGCCGCCTGCGTTTCGGCGGGGATACGGAGCTGGGCCTGTACGTGAAGAACTTCCTCGATGGCTTTGAGCCGCCAGGGGAATTGGCCACGATCCTCGATGGGGTGGGGGGGCTGATCCGTCGCTTCGCCGGCTAGGGCCGCCGGCGCAATCCCCTAGGCAGCGGCCCAGGTCTCCGCCGACATCCCGGGACGGCCGAACCAGTAGCCGTCCGCAGGTCCACCCGGCATCAGGCGCGCGAAGGCCTGTTTGGCCCTCGGCAGGTCCAGCTCGCCCTTCAGATAGGCGTCGAAGAGGGCCACCACCCGCTCGGTGTGGGCGGACTGGGGGCTGATGCGCAGCACCTCAACCCCCAGGTCCTTCAGCTCATCGAGCACCGGCAGCAGGTTGTAGGTGCGCGCCGACTGGGTCTGGATGCCGTTCAGGACCAGGAAGGACTGGGCGTCCTGGGTCTCCAGGAGCTGGCCATCCGGGTCGTCCAGGCAGCGGTATTGGCAATCGTCCTTGGGCAGATTGTGGGCCCGGGCGGTGAAGCAGCGGGCCGAGTAGGCCAGGGGCAGGCGGCCGTAGACGAACACCTCGGTCTCCACCCCGGCGGGACGCCCCGCCTGGAGGGCGGCCAGCGCCGTGCGCCCTAGCTCCACCGGCAGCACCCAGCGGCGCAGGCCCAGGCCCGCCAGGTAGGCGAGGGTGCGGGGGTTGTAGATGTTCACCGCGGTCCCGGTGACGAAAGGCCGGCCCTCCAGCAGGCCGATGGCCCCCATGTCGTTGGCCTCGACCAGGAACTCCCCGTTCTCACAGAGCCGGCGCAGGGTCTTGAGCTCCGCCTCCGCCTCCACCAGGGCCAGGGTAGAGAGCACCACCTCCTTGCCCGCGGCCTTGAGCCGCCGGCCCAGCTCGATCCACTCCTCGGTGCGCAGGCTGCGCCGTTTGGAGCAGACCGTCTCCCCGAGATAGACCAGGCTCACCGGCAGCTCCGCCACCCGCTCATAGAAGGCGAGCAGGGTCTCCCGGGGCCAGTAGTAGAGCACCGGTCCCAGTGCCAACCGAGGGGTAGGGACGGCGCCGGTCACGGGCTCAGTGCCAGGGCCGGTGGAAGGCGCCCAGGGTGGTCTGGGTCCCCTCGGAGAGCCGGCCCAGGGTCCGGAGCCACTCGCCCTGGGCGGCGAATTGCCCGGGAGCCCGCTGGCAGGCATCGATGGCGGCGCGCCAAACCCGAGTCACCTCGGCCACATAGGCCGCATTCCTCTGACGTCCCTCGATCTTGATGGCCGCCACCCCGGCGGCGCGGAGCTCTGGCAGCAGCTCCAGGGTATTGAGGCTAGTGGGCTCCTCGATGGCGTGGAACAGGGACCCGCCCACCCGGTAGCGGCCCTTGCAGAGGGTCGGATAGCTGGCGGCCTCGTTGGGGGCATAGCGCTCGATGAGCACGCCCCCCAGGCGGGTCTCGGTACCCCGGGGGGTGTCGCGCCACTCCACCGCCTTCGCTGGCGAGCAGGCCCCCACGGTGTTGGGAGACTCGCCGGTGGCGTAGGAGGAGAGCAGGCAGCGCCCCTCCACCATCACGCACAGGGAGCCGAAGCCGAACACCTCCACCGGCACCGAGGTGTTCTCGATGAGGTGCTGCACCTGGCCCAGGGACAGCACCCGTGGGATCACCACCCGCCGGATCCCGAAGTGGCGCTGGTAGAAGTTGATGGCCTCGTAGCTCGTGGCAGAGCCCTGCACCGAGAGGTGGCGCGCCACCTGGGGGTGGCGCTCGGCGGCGTAGGCCATCACCCCCAGGTCGGCGATGATGAGGGCGTCCGCCGGCAGGGCCACCGCCCGGTCCACCGCCGCCTGCCACTGGGACCAGTGCTGACCCTGGGGGTAGGTGTTGATGGCCACGAAAAGCTTGACCCCGCGCCCCCGCGCATAGCTCGCCGCCTGGGCGAGGCTGCGTTCGTCGAAGTTCAGCCCCGCGAAGTGCCGCGCGTTGGTGGCGTCGCGAAAGCCCAGGTAGACCGCGTCCGCGCCGTTGTCCACGGCCGCGCGCAGGGAGGGCAGATTGCCCGCGGGACAGATCAGATCCATCGCAGAGACCTCGATCAGAGTGCGGCGGCCAGGGCCGGGGGACCTTCCCCCAGCCGGTGACCCTGGGCGGTGCCGCGGCGGCGCAGCTCCGCCTCGATGGCGTTGAGCACCAGCCACTTCTTGTTGCACCAGGCGGGGGCCAGCAGGATGTCCAGAGAGGCAGTGCCGGTGAGCCGGTGGAAGCGCACCTCCGGGGGGGTGCGCTCGATGAGATCGGCGGCCGTCTGCACGTAGGCCTCGAGACTGAGGGGCTGGTAGTGGCCCCGCCGCCACTCCCAGGCGAGACGGGTGTGGCGCACCACGTGCAGGGGGTGCAGCTTGAGCCCATCCACCCCCAGGGCGAGCACCCGCTGGAGGCTCGCGTGGGCCCGCTCGGGTCCCTCCCCCGGCAGACCCAGGATCAAGTGGGTGCACACCGGCAGGCCCCGGGCGCGGGCCAGCAGCAGGGCGGTGCGGTACTCGGCGAAGCCGTGGCCGCGGTTGACACGGGCCAGCGTGTCGTCGAAGGCGGACTGGAGCCCCAGCTCCAGCCAGACCTCGTAGCCCCGGTCGCGGATCCCGGCCAAGAGGTCCACCACCTCGGGCCCCACGCAATCCGGCCGGGTCCCCACCGAGATCCCGATCACCCCCGGCTGGGCCAGGGCCTGCTCGTAGAGGGCACCGAGCTGCTCCACATCCCCATAGGTATTGGTGTAGGCCTGAAGGTAGGCCAGGTAGCGCCGGGCCCCGGTGCGCCGCCCGACCACCGCCGCCCCCGCGGCGATCTGCTCCGCCAGGGGCGGGACCGCTCGGGAGCTGGGGTTGAAGGAGGCGTTATTACAAAAGGTGCAGCCGCCGGTGCCCTTGAGGCCGTCGCGGTTGGGGCAGCTGAAGCCGGCGTTGAGGGCGAGCTTGTGCACCCGCTGGCCGTGGCGGCGCAGCAGGTCCTGCCCGAGGGTGTGCACCCGATCCGCCAGGGTCATGGAAGCGCGGGGGCCGGGGGGAGGGTTGCAGAGACCATATCCCACAAGGTAGCCGAAAATCCCCCGGCATCCAAACGCCCCCCTGGATCCCCCTGGCCTGACGGGGCCGGCCGGTGCTTCAGTGGTACTGCTCGGTGGTGTAATGGCCCGGCTCCTGGCGGCGGTTGCGCCGCAGACCACGGGCCTCCAGCAGGGCCCTCATGTCCTGGATCATGTGGGAGTTGCCACAGAGCATCACCTGGCTGGTCTCGGGGGCAATGGCCAGGCCCAGGGTCTCCTCCAGGCTCCCGTCCGCCAGCAGGGCGGAGATGCGCCCGTGCGGCACCCCGGGCCGATGCTCCCGGCTGAGCACCGGCAGGAAGCGGAAGCGCTCGCCCCGCTCGGCAGCGAGCACCGCGATGCGCTCGGCGTAGCTCAGGTCCCGGGCGCTGCGCACCCCGTGCACCAGGACCACCCGCCCGAAGCGCCGCCAGGGCTCCTCGGTGCCCAGGATCGAGAGGTACACCCCCAACGCTGTGCCCGTGGCGAACAGCCAGAGGTTCTCGGCATCGGCGACCTGCTCCAGGGTGAAGATGCCGCCCGCCTGAGCGCCCACCCAGACCCGGTCACCGGCATCCAGCAGGGACAGCCGGGGGCTCAAGGGGCCTTCCGGGACCTCGTTGAAGTAGATCTCCAGGGGCGACCGCTGGGGCGGGTTGACCAGGGAGTAGGGCCGGCCGATGCGCTTGTCGTCCAGGTCCAGGGCCACCTTGAGATACTGCCCGGCCCGGAACTCGGCCACCGGGGCCTCGATCTCCAGGGAGAAGAGCTGCTCGCTCCAGCAGCGCTTACGGATCACCCGGCCTTCCACCCACTCGGTCATAGCCTGCCCTCGACGGCGACTCAGCACGGGTCCCCACGCCCGCGCCCACTAAGTGCCTACGGTGGGGCGGATTTCAAGAGGATCAGCGCCCGCCGGCGCAGTGCTCCAGCACCCGCTCTGCCTGACGCTTCAGCGCCTGGAACCTCGCGGGAATCCCGGGAAGCCCGTCGCGGGCGGCGTCCTCCAGGGTCCCGGCCGCGGCCCAGAGGTCGGTGAGGGCGCAGTAGCTGGCAGCACCCCGCAGGCGGTGGGCCAGGTTACGCACCCCCTGCCAGTCCTCGGCGCCGACCAGGGTCTCCAGCTCGGCCAAGTCCTCTTGCAGGGTCCCCGCCAGGGTCTGGAGGAGCTCTGCGGCGAGGGCCTCGTCGCCGCCGACGATCTCCAGGGCCCGCGCCCGATCCTGGGGCGAATCGGGCGCGGTAGGGGAGCGGCGCAGGCCGCGCAACTTCTCCACCAGGGCCTGCGTGGCGAAGGGGCGGACCAGGCAGCCCTGGGCCCCGGCCTGGCGCATCGACTCCGCCAGTTCCCGCTGGGCGCCGCTCAGCACCACCAGGACCGGCAGCTCGCTGGTGCCGCGACAGGCGGTCAGCCATTCCCGGGCTTCCCGCGGACCGGCCCCGGCCGGAATACCCAGCAGCAGCGCATCCGGTTGCGGGCCGGGCTGCCCGAGGGTATCCGCCAGGGCCTCGCGGGTCTCGAAGCGCTCCACCTGGGCCCCGGCGCGGCGCAGCCGATGGCCCAGGGCCAGGGCGGCCACCGGGTGGGGATCCAGTAGGGCCACCGCGATACCCTCCAGATCCGCCCTGGGGGGTCCCGCCGGCGGCTCCGCGAAAGGCAGCTCCAGGATCAGGTCCCCCTCGGCACCCAGGGGGGTAGGGGAGAGCCGCAACCGGAAGCGGCAGCGACCCGTCAGCAGCAGCTCGAGCTGGCCGCGCAGCACCAGCTCCCCCCTGGGGGCCTGGTCGAGGACCTGGCTCAGCCGCCGGCTGAGGGCCTCGCCCAGCACCTCGGGCTCGCCGAGCAGCAGGTCGGGGACGTCGTCATAGACCAGGACCAACAGCTCCCAGCCCTTCGCCTGGGCCTGAGGCGCGACCCCCACCAGGCACGCATCGCACAGCTCACGCAGGGAGAACACCGATGGCGTCAGACTCATCCCGAACGGCCTCCAGGCAAGATGCCGACAACCGGCAGCGGTAGGCAATGGGTCAAGGCTTGGCTATAGTGCCCCTCGCCGACGGACCGCGGCCGCTCCGGGCCCGTCACCGCGCATCATTCCAGAAGCTCAGGGGAGGGTGAAGGGGTATGGCATTTCCCACCATCGAAGCGTTCGTCGGTAACACGCCCCTGGTGCGGCTGCAGCGCCTGGGAGGGGACAGCCCCAATACCCTGCTGGTGAAGCTCGAAGGCAACAACCCCGCCGGCTCCGTGAAGGACCGGCCGGCCCTGAGCATGATCCGTCGCGCCGAGGAGCGGGGCGAGATCCGCCGCGGCGATACCCTCATCGAGGCCACCAGCGGCAACACCGGCATCGCGCTGGCCATGGCCGCGGCCATCCGCGGGTACCGCATGGTGCTGATCATGCCCGAGCACATGAGCCTGGAGCGGCGGGCCCTGATGAAGGCCTACGGGGCGGAGATCATCCTCACCCCGAAAGAGGGCAGCATGGAGGCGGCCATCGATCTCGCCCGCGACCTGGAGGCCCGGGGCGAGGGCAAGGTGCTGGACCAGTTCTCCAACCCGGACAACCCGCTCGCCCACACCGAGGGCACCGGCCCAGAGATCTGGCGCGACACCGCCGGCACCATCACCCATTTCGTCAGTGCCATGGGCACCACCGGCACCATCATGGGCACCTCCCGCTTCCTCAAGGCCCAGAACCCGCAGATCCAGATCGTCGGAGTCCAGCCCAGCGAGGGGGCAAGTATCCCCGGTATCCGCCGCTGGCCCGAGGCCTACCTGCCCCGCATCTACGACCCGAACCGGGTGGATCGGATCATCGACGTCTCCCAGGCGGAGGCGGAGGACACCGCCCGCGCCCTGGCCGCCCAAGAGGGGATCTTCGCCGGGATCTCCTCGGGTGGTGCGGTGGCAGCCATGCTCAAGTTGAGCCAGGAGCTGCGCGACGGGGTGCTGGTGGCGATCATCTGTGACCGCGGGGACCGCTACCTCTCCACGGGGGTCTTTCCCATCTGAGCGGCACTGGGATCCTGCGCCTTCCGCGATCATGCCGCGCCCTGTTTCCAGCAGACCGGCAGCGATGTTCATGCGTGATCCGCTTCGACGCCCCCGAATCGGCAGCTATCTCGCTCCCACGCTCCGGCGTCTGTCTCGCTCCCACGCTCCGGCGTGGGAGCAGGTCCCGACGCTCCAGCGTCATCAAACCCCGGGGCATCCCGCCTCACCACTGGGT
>CAZFHV010000022.1:0-24592 GCA_964519095.1 uncultured Chromatiaceae bacterium
GGTGGGGGCCTCCGGCTCGGGCAAGAGCACCCTGCTGCACTGCCTGGGCGGGCTCGATCGCCCCACGGGGGGGCGGGTGCTGATGGGGGGGACCGACATCGGGACCCTGAGCCAGGTGCGTCTGGGTCGGCTGCGCAACCGCACCCTCGGCTTCGTCTACCAGTTCCATCACCTGCTTCCCGAATTCAGCGCCCTGGAGAACGTGGCCATGCCGTTGCTGATCGGCGGCTGGCGGGTGGCGGAGGCCGCGGAGCGGGCGGGGGAGCTCCTGGGGCGGGTGGGCCTCGGGGCGCGGGTACGCCACAAGCCGGGCGAGCTGTCCGGCGGCGAGCGTCAGCGGGTCGCCATCGCCCGAGCCCTGGTGCACCGCCCCGAGTGCGTCTTGGCCGACGAGCCCACCGGGAACCTGGACCGGCGCACCGCCGAGCAGGTCTATGAGCTGATGCTGGAGCTCAATCGCGAAGAGGGGACCAGTTTCGTGGTGGTCACCCACGACCCCCTGCTGGCCCAACGCATGGACCAGGTCTGGCGCCTCGAGGACGGAGTGTTGACCCAGGTAGCCGCCTAGTCCAGCTGCGTCCCTCTGAAACGGGCTGCTGGGTCCGATTGGCCGGCAAGAGCTTAGGAGGAGGGAGCGGACCCCATGGCGAGGGGCCATCGCAGTGGGCTGATACCCTATGGCCTCGCCTTCTCCTGCGGGATCGGGGCCTTCCAGCTCCTGCCCGAGCTCCCGCCGCTCACCCTCCTTGGGCTCGCGGGGCTCGGCGCCCTGGGGCTGGCCTGGCGCTTCTGGCCGGGGCGCCTGCTTCTTGCCCTGGTGCTGGGTTTCGCCTGGGCCTACCTCCACGCCTGCTGGGTGCTCTGCGAGCCCCTTCCCTTTGGCGCCCAGGGTCAGACCCTGGTGGTCAGGGGCCAGATCGCCGGTCTACCGGAGCGCGGGGAGCAGGGGACACGCTTTCTGTTTCGCGTCACCGAGGCCCGCGATGGCACCGAGCCGGTGCCCTTCTCGGGATTGGTCCGGGTGAATTGGTACGGCGAGACCCCGCCCCTGGCGGTGGGGGAGACCTGGGAGCTGGGGGTGCGCCTGCGGCCGCCCCATGGCTCGGCCAATCCCGGCGGCTTCGACTACGAACGCTGGTTGTTTCAGCAGGGCATCCGCGCCATGGGCTCGGTGCGGGCGCGGGCGGAGCAGCGCCTCCTGGACCCTGGCTTCGACGGCTACTGGCTGGGAAGGCTGCGTCAGCGGCTCAATGAGCGGCTGGCCGAGATCTTGGCGGGGCATCCCAGCCTGGGACTGGTGCAGGCGCTGGTGCTGGGTGAGCGCGGTGGGATCCCGCGGGAGACCTGGGACAGCCTGCTCCGCACCGGCACCAGCCATCTGGTGGCCATCTCGGGGCTCAATGTGGGCATCGCGGCCGGCATCGGCTTCCTGATCAGCCGGGCCCTGTGGCGTCGCAGTGCCCGGCTCTGTCGCGCCCTGGCCGCCCCGCGGGCGGCGGCCCTCAGCGGCCTGGTGCTGGCGGCCTTCTACAGCGGCCTGGCCGGCTTCTCGGTCTCCGCCCAGCGCGCCCTGGTGATGCTGGGCGTTGGGCTCGGTGCGGTGTGGTTCTGTCGGCAGCTCAGGCCCCTCACGGCCCTGGTGGTCGCCTTGGTGCTGGTGCTCCTCGTCGATCCCCTGGCGGTGCTCTCTTACGGCTTCTGGCTGTCCTTCGGGGCGGTGGCCCTGCTCCTCTACGGCATGGTGCGGCCCGGGGGACAGGCGGGTCTCTGGTGGCGCTGGGGTCGGGCCCAGTGGGTGGTGGCCATTGGGCTCCTTCCGCTCCTGCTGATCTTGTTCGGCTGGACTTCCACGGTGGCGCCCGTGGTGAACCTGGTGGCCGTTCCCCTCTCGAGCCTGATCATCGTGCCGGGCCTGCTGCTGGCGACCGGGGTCAGCCTAATCCCCGGGGCCGAATGGGTGCTCCAGCAGTCCGCCTCCTTGCTGGGCTGGCTGATGGCGGGGCTCGATTGGGTAGCGGACCAATCCTGGGCGACTGTTAGCCTGCCGGCGAGGCCGGCTTGGGTGTGGCTCCTCGCGGGGCTGGGGGTGCTGCTGCTCCTGGCGCCCCTGGGGGTGCCGGGTCGTTGGGTGGGGGCCCTGACCCTCCTGCCGGTGGCGTTCCTGGTCCCGCCGGGACCGGCGCGGGGTGAGCTCTGGGTGACCACGCTGGACGTGGGGCAGGGGTTGTCGGTCGTCCTGCGCACCGAGCACCACCTCCTGGTCTATGACCTGGGGCCGGCGGTGTCCCCTAGCTTCGATGCGGGGGCCCTGGTGGTGCGACCCTTCCTGGCCCACCAGGGCTGGGAGCAGATCGATTTACTGGTGCTCAGCCACGCGGACCAGGACCATACGGGGGGGTTCGCGGGTCTGAGGTCGGGGATCGGCATCGGGCGTATCCTGTGTGGCGAGCCTGGACGCCTGACGGGTCTTGAGGCGGAGCCCTGCCTGGCGGGACAGGCCTGGGAGTGGGACGGGGTAGGCTTCGAGGTGCTCTCCCCCACCGCCGAGGGCCTGGATGCGGGCAACGACAGCTCCTGCGTGATCCGAGTGGCGGGCCCCGGCGGGAGCCTGCTCCTGGTGGGCGACATCGGGCGGGCCCTGGAGCAGCGGCTGATCCAGTCCCTGGGCGAGGGGCTCCGGAGCGACTTCCTGGTGGCGGCCCATCACGGTAGCGATAGCTCCAACTCGATGGCCTTTCTTCGGGCGGTGCGTCCCCAAGGGGTGCTGGTGTCCGCGGGCTTCGGCAACCGCTGGGGCTTCCCCAAGGAGAAGAGCCTCCGCACCTATGAGGCCGTGGGTGCGCACCTGCTCAATACGGCCGAGACGGGCGCCATCAGCCTGCGGCTCTCCGCCGCGGGACCGGCGGCGCTGGGGCTGTACCGGGCAGAGCACCGCCACTACTGGGCCCATGCGCCCAGCGACTCAAGCCGTTGAGGGTTGTTTGCTGTACCCGTCGCGCACGGGTCTCGGGGTAAGCGAGGTGCGCGAATCGGGTTCCCGCGCAACAGCGCGTTTGGACGCGAGGGGTGTGCATCGCGGCGGAAAATCCCTCGGTGACGGGTATATCATAGCCCCGCTCGGTGACCGCTCCCGGAGCGGAATCCCGTTTCCTGACGCCATTCCTTCGCCCATCGCAACCACTAGGGGGCAACCGTGCTCGAACTGATCCAGGCCGGCGGCTGGCTGATGATTCCCATCATCGCCCTGTCGGTGGTGGCACTGGCGATCATCCTGGAACGGCTCTGGGTGCTACGGCGCCTGCGAATCATGCCGGACAATCTCATCGGGACCATCCGCCAGCTCCATCGCCAGGGGCAGCTCACGCCCCAGCGCCTGGCGGAGATGCGGGAGGGGTCCCCCCTGGGTCGCATCCTGGTGGCGGGCCTGGTGAACCGCCACCACTCCCGGGAGGTGATGAAGGAGGCCATCGAGGCCGCGGGCCGGCAGGTGATCGCCGCCCTGGAGCGCTATCTCGACACCCTCGGGACCATCGCGGCGGTGGAGCCCCTGCTCGGGCTGCTCGGCACCGTACTGGGGATGATCCAGGTCTTCGGCGAGATCGTGAACGCGGGCGTAGGGGAGGGGGCCCGGTTGGCGGGCGGAATCTCGGTGGCCCTCATCACCACCGCGGCGGGTCTGATGGTGTCCATCCCGGCACTGATGTTCCATCGCTACTTCGTGAGTAAGGTGAATAGCCTCGCCGTGGGCATGGAGGAGCAGGCCTTCAAGCTGGTGGAGGTGATCCAGGGGCTGCGGGAGAGCGACGAGGAATAGCCCATGAGGATTCGCCCCACCCGCCAGCAGTCGCCGGAGATCAACATGGCCCCGTTGATCGACTGCGTGTTCCTCTTGCTGATCTTCTTCATGGTCTCCACCACCTTCAAGCACGAGAGCGAGCTGCAGATCGAGCTGCCCCGTGCCGGGGACCGGGTGGCCGAGGACCCCCAGCGCAAACCCATCGAGTTGACGATCGATCAAGAGGGACGTTTCTACGTCAATCAGCAGGCCATCCTCGATGCCCAGCTCGGCACCCTCACCCGCGCCCTGCAAGGGGCCGCCGCGGGGCGAGCCGACGGGGCGGTGCTGATCAGCGCCGATGCCCGCACCCCCCATCAGTCGGTGATGAGGGCCCTGGACGCCGCCGGACGGGCGGGGCTCCTGCGGATCAGCTTCGCGGCTACCCCCGTCATCGAGCAGCCATGAGCGGGGAGGCGGCCCCGCCATCCTCCGGCCGCGAGGTCTATCTCCGCCTCCTCCGCTACGCGAGGCCCTATTGGCGGCCCTTCGCCCTCTCCCTGGTGGGGATGATCGCCTACGCTGCCACGGAGCCCGCCTTCGCCGCCCTCATGAAGCCCCTGCTCGATGGGAGCTTCGTGGAGCGCGACAGCCGCACCATCCAGCTGATGCCCTTCGTCCTGGTGGGCCTGTTCCTGTTCCGGGGGGTGGCGGGATTCATCGACAGCTACTTCATGAAGTGGGTGGGGCGCCGGGTGGTGGCGGACCTGCGTCAGGAGATGTTCGACCACCTCCTGCGGCTGCCGGCCCGCTACTACGACACCAACAGCTCCGGCCACGTCCTGGCCAAGCTGACCTATAACGTGGAGAACGTGGCCAACGCCGCTACCAACGCCATGACCACCCTGGTGCGTGACGGGGTGACCGTGCTGGGGCTGCTGGCCTATATGCTCTATGTCAACGCCATGCTGGCCCTGATCTTCCTGGTGGTGGGACCCAGCATGGCCCTCTCCATCCGCCTCGCCATGCGACGGTTTCGCAAGATCAGCCGCCGGATCCAGGAGCGGGTGGGGGCCCTGACCCACGTGGCCCAGGAGGCCATCGAGGCCCATCGGCTGGTCAAGGCCTTCGGGGGGGAGGCCTACGAGGCGCGCCAGTTCTCCCAGCTCAACGAGAAGACCCGTAGCCTCCAGATGAAGATGGAGGCCACCCAGTCCGCGAGCGTTCCCCTGGTGCAGCTCTTCACCGCGACGGCGATCGCGGTGATCGTCTACCTCGCCTCCCTGGAGGGCCTGCGCTCGGAGATCAGCGTGGGGACCTTCATGTCCTTCATCGTGGCCATGGGGCTGCTCTTGCCCCCCATCAAGCGCCTGAGCTCGGTCAATGCCCAGCTGCAGAAAGGCATCGTGGCCGCCGAGAGCCTGTTCGAGCTGCTGGATGTGAGCCCGGAGCAGGATCTCGGTACCCGCCAGGTGGACCGGGTTCGGGGCTGGGTGGAGTTTCGCGGGGTGGGGCACCGGTATTCCACCGACAAGGATGCGGTGCTCAGCGGTGTCGACCTCAGCATCGAGCCGGGGGAGACCGTCGCCCTGGTGGGGCGCTCTGGCAGCGGCAAGACCACCCTGGTCAGCCTCTTGCCCCGCTTCTACGAGGCCACCGAGGGTCAGATCCTCATCGACGGGGTGGACATCCGTGAGCTCAGCCTCCGAAGCCTGCGGGCCCAGATCTCCCTGGTGAGCCAGGAGGTGGTGCTGTTCAACGATACGGTGGCCCACAACATCGCCTACGGCCAGCTCGGCCAGGCGACCGCAGAGGACCTGCGCCGCGCCGCGGCAGCGGCTCACGCCCTCGATTTCATCGAGGCGCTGCCCCAGGGCTTCGACACCCAGATCGGCGACCGGGGCGTGCTCCTCTCCGGGGGGCAGCGACAGCGCCTGGCCATCGCCCGCGCCATGCTCAAGGACGCCCCGATCCTGATCCTGGACGAGGCCACCTCGTCGCTGGACACGGAGGCGGAGCGCCACATCCAGGCCGCCCTGGAGCGCCTCATGGCGCAGCGCACCACCCTCGTCATCGCCCATCGGCTCTCGACCATCGAGCGCGCGGACCGGATCCTGGTACTGCACCAGGGGCGGGTGGTGGAGCAGGGCAGGCACGCGGAGCTCCTGGCGCAGGGTGGCTACTACGCCCGGCTCCATCGGCTCCAGTTCCAGGGCATGGATGAGACCGCGGCGGAGCTGGGGTGATCGCCCTGGAGGCCATCTGGTACGGTCGCCATCCCCTGGGCCTGCTGCTGGCGCCCCTGGGTTGGTGCTATGGTGCCCTGGCGGGCTGGCGACGGCGCCTCTACCAGAGCGGTCGCTGGGCCAGCCAGCGGCTCCCGGTTCCGGTGGTGGTGGTGGGCAACCTCACGGTGGGCGGCACCGGCAAGACACCGCTAGTGATCTGGCTCTCGGGTTGGCTGCGGGAGCGGGGCTACCGGCCCGGCGTGCTCGCCCGGGGCTATGGCGGCAGGGGGACGCGCTGGCCGGTGGCGGTGGGCCCTGGGGCAGACCCGGCCCAGGTGGGGGACGAGGCGGTGCTCCTGGCCCAGCGGTGCGGCTGCCCGGTGATGGCGGGGCCCGATCGGGTGGCGAGCGGCCGGCGGCTGATCGACGCCCATGGCTGTGACCTCCTCTTGTGCGATGATGGGCTCCAGCACCATCGGCTGCGGCGGGACCTGGAGATCGCCCTGGTGGACGGGCAACGCCGCTACGGCAACGGGCGCTGCCTGCCCGCCGGGCCCCTGCGGGAGCCCCTGGAGCGGCTCGCCACCCTGGACCTGACCATCGTCAACGGGCCCTCGGCGGGGGATGCCTACGGTATGGACCTGGTCCCGGAGGAGGTGGTGGGCCTGGACCAGCCCAGCCAGGTCCGTCGGCTCGGGGACTTTGCCGGGCGGACGGTGCTCGCGGTGGCGGGGATCGGCAACCCGCAGCGTTTCTTCCGCATGTTGGAGGGGCAGGGCATCCGGGTCATTCCCCGGCCCTACCCGGATCATCACCCCTTCAGGGCGGAAGATGTCCGCGCCTGGACCGGCAGGACGGTCCTGATGACGGAAAAGGATGGGGTGAAGTGCCGGGCCCTGCCGGGATCGGATCGCTGGGTGGTGAGGGTGAGGGCGGAGCCGGATGCCCGGACCCTCGATCGGTTAAACGAGCTATTCGCTGGACTGCGCAATGGATAAGAAGCTACTCGACATCCTGGTCTGCCCCCTCTGCAAGGGGCCCCTCTACTACGACGGCTCTGCCCAGGAGCTGATCTGCCGCCCCGACCGGCTCGCCTACCCAATCCGGGACGACATCCCGGTGATGATGGAGGAGGAGGCCCGCCAGCTCGCCCCCGACGAGGAGGTCCCCGAACGGTAAGGGGCGCTCCCCGTGGGCTTTCGGGTCGTCATCCCGGCGCGCTTCGCCTCCACACGTCTGCCCGGCAAGCCGTTACTGCCCCTCGCCGGCCGGCCAATGATCGCCCACGTGATCGCACGGGCCCGGGATAGCGGTGCGGACGAGGTCCTCGTGGCCACCGATGACGAGCGCATCGCGGCGGCCTGCCGGGGCCTGGGGACGGAGGTGGTCCTGACGGGGGCCCACCACCGCAGCGGCTCGGATCGGATCGCCGAGGTGATCGAGCGGCGCGGCTGGGCGGAGGAGGAGATCCTCGTCAACCTCCAGGGGGACGAGCCCCTGATGCCCCCCGAGCTGCTCGATCAGGTGGCCGCTGCCCTGGTCGCCCACCCGGAGGCAGGGATGGCGACCCTGGCCTACCCGATCGAGGATCGGGCCGCCCTGTTCGATCCCCACCTGGTCAAGGTGGTGACGGACCGGGCGGGATTCGCCCTCTACTTCTCCCGCGCCCCCATCCCCTGGTATCGGGACGGCCTTCCCTTCCCAGACGAGCGAGTGCCCGGGGACTGCCCCTTCCTGCGCCACATCGGTCTCTATGCCTATCGGGCCGGATTCCTGCGCCGCTTCGTGGCCTGGGAGCCCGCACCGCTCGAGTTGGCGGAGTCCCTCGAGCAGCTGCGGGTGCTCTGGCACGGAGGCCGCATCCAGGTGGGGCTGGCCGCGGTCCCGCCGGGGCCCGGGGTGGACATCCCGGAAGACCTCCGCCGGCTGGAGGCGCTCCTTTCCCGGGGCCTTTAGGGCCGCCGCAGCCCCCTGGAAAAAGGGGCGTACGGGTCAGGCGGGCGCGCTATCGGGCGGGTCACCGATCGAGTAAGATCGGGCCTCCCATTCATCCCACAGTCGCGCGGTCGGAGGTCTCATGGAGTCTCGTTCTCGGTTTGTTTCGGCGGTCGCCGCCCTGGCAGTTGCAGTTGCCCTGGGGTCGGCGCAAGCCGCCGGCTTCGGCAGTGGCGGTCCTTCCGGCTCGCGCGCCCCCGGCTATGGTGCCGGGCCCGGCTCGAGTCCCTATGGGTCGGGTCCCGGCGATGCGCCGGCCTACGGTGGCGGGGCGGGCGGACCCTACGGACCCGCGGGTTCCTACGGTGGTCCCCCCTCTGCGGATCCGGGTGGCTATGGTGCCGGTCCCCCCGGCTACGGCGGGCCGCCGGGGGGCGGTCCCGGCTTCGGCAGCGGATCGGGACCTTCCTCGACTCGCGGTGGCCCACCGCCGGCTCCAGGGGGCCAGGGTTACGGGCGGCCCCCGGAGAGCGGCTCAGGCTTCGGCAGCGGGTCCGGACCCGCCGGCGGTCGGGGTGGGCCCCCAATGGGCCCGGCGGGTGGCTATGGGGGGCCGCCCGGCAGCGGTTCCGGATTTGGTGGAGGTCCTCGCCCCGGTGGGGGTGGCTGGGGTCCGCCCCCGGGACCCGGGGGTCCTGGCTATGACGCCGGCGGTGCCGGCAGCGAGATCCCCCCCGCCGAGTGGGGCGGGCCAGGCTGGGGGCCGCCGGGAGGTCCAGCCGGGCCCGGTGGCTACGGCTATCCGGATTACCGGGGCTACGGTCCGCCCGCGGGCGGGGGCTATCCAGGGCCCGGGGGTGGTCCGCCGGGCTGGGGCGCCGGTCCCTGGGGCCAGGGGCCCGAGGGCTATGGCGCGCCGCCCTGGGGTGGCCCGTCGGGGGCCTATGGTCCGGGCGGTTCCGAGCGCGAGCCCAGTAGCAAGGATTCGAAGAGCTTCAATCCCATGCAGATGATGCCGAATCCCATGAAGATGTTCGGCGGCAAGAAGACGGACTAACCGCGGTAGGAGATCCAACGGGGCTGGGGGTCCCGCGGGGCCCCCGGTCCCTCATCGAGAGGAGACGAGCTTGAGCATGACCCTGGAGGTGTCCTTTCCCGGCAACAAGCGGGTGGACGTGCGCTTCAACGGCTTCGAGGTGCGCACGGATCAGTCCCTGCGCTACGGGGGGGACGCCAGTGCACCGGAGCCCTTCGATCTCTTTCTCGCCGCTATCGCCAGTTGCGCCGGCATCTATGCCCTGAATTTCTGCCAGTCCCGCCAGATCGCCACCGAAGGCCTGGCCCTGGCCCTCGACTGGCATTCCCCGGAAGGGCCCGCCGACCCCGCGCGGGTGGGGCTGCGGCTGCGGCTGCCCGGTGACTTTCCCGACAAGTACCGCGAGAGCATCCTGCGCGCCGTCGACCAGTGCACCGTCAAGCGCTACCTGTTCAACCCGCCCCAGTTCCAGATCGACCTCGAGGATTGAGGGTCTGGCCGCCTGGGGATAGGCCCCTTACCTGAGCCCAGTGACCCTGCTAGGCTTCTTCCCATGATCCGCCGCCACAAGGTCGCCGTGCTCTTTGTCTGCATGGGCAACATCTGCCGATCGCCCACCGCAGAGGGGGTATTCCGCCGCCTGCTGGAGCAGCAAGACATGACGGACCTGGTGGAGGTGGACTCGGCGGGTACCCATGACTACCACCTGGGTCAGCCACCGGATGCCCGGGCCCAGCGTGCCGCGCGGCAGCGGGGGATCGGGCTCGCCGAGCTGAGGGCGCGCCAGGCGCGAGCGGAGGACTTCCGGCGTTTCGACTACGTCCTGGCGATGGACCGGGAGAATCTGCGCCTGCTCTCGGCCCTCTGCCCGCCGGGCTATGAGCAGCGCCTGCGGCTACTGATGGACTTCGCGCCGGACCTGGGGCTCCGCGAGGTGCCTGATCCCTACTACGGCGGCAGCAGCGGCTTCGACCGGGTGCTCGATCTGGTGGAGGCGGCCGCCGAGGGTCTCCTGGAGGACATCCGCCGGCACCTCTGAGCCCTGGCGGACCCGGTCTCGACTTACCTCCTTCTTCACCCCGGAGGCCGAGTCGGCGGGACCCCACCGGGGCGCCCGCCGCGCTCGGGCTATTCGGCAGCGACTAGGGGTGGCTTGTCCACCGCTGCAGCGGCCGGCTCTTTGGCAGGGGCCTCCCGGGGGGCTGGCTCGGCTTTCGGGGCAACCTTCCCCTCGAGCGGTGCCGGTCTGTTCCTCGCGGCCTCGCCGCTCGGGGCCTCACCCCGACCTGCCTCCCCCTCGCCGGGTGCAGGCGCCGTGGTCAGGGGTGCGCCCTCGTCGCGCGCGGTGGCGGGCGACCGGCTCGGGGCGGGCCGCCCGGCCTCGTTGGACCCACCTCGGGCGGGACGGGACCTGCCGGACTCCGGGCGCTGTGGGACAGGGCCCGCGGATTCTTGGGGATGGGGCTCCACGGGGCTGGCCTCCGGCGGATCATCTCCCCGCACCGGGCGGGGGGGTTTGCGACGCCCGCGCAGATTGCCGGCACCTCGCCGACGGCGGGTGCTGCGCAGTCGATGGCTGGCGGAGCCCTCCGGGCCCCCAGGCCGCTCACCCCCCGCCTCGCTGGGGGCCTCGCCGGCCTCGGCGGGTTGCTCGGGTGCTTCCTCGCTGACTGCACTGGCTGGGGCCGCGCTCTCGACCGCCACCTCCGTGGGTGCCTCGCCGGCTGCTGAGGGGCTGAGGGAGGGCTCGGGTTGCTCCTCGACGGCGGGGGCCTGGACTGGCGGCGCCTCGGCACTGGCCGTCACCTCAGGAGCCGGCTGTGGGGTTGGGGCGGGGGCCGGGGTCTCCGGGGGCTCGGGTGCGGTGATGCGGGACCGGGGCGGCGCCGTGTCCGCCGCCGGGGGCTCGATGGGCCTCGGCTCCGCCGCGCGGGGCTCGGTCGTACGGGGCTCCTGGCGGCCGCGGGGCTCGGCGGCGGGTCTGGGAGGCCGCGTAACCTGGTTGGCCCCTGTCGGGGTCGGAGTGGGGGTCCGCTCTGCACCCTGTGTGGGACGACCCGGGGCCGTCCCTTCGGGGCGCCCCCGCCGCTCCGGCGAACGTGTCTGGGGACTTGGGGTGCGCTGGGGGCCTTCCTGGGGGCTGGGGCGCCGGCGCTGCTGGGCGGTCGCCGCCGATCCCTTCGCACCCTCCCTTTCCGGGGCGGGGGTGCGGGGACCCTCGCCGCGGGGCGGGGTGCGCCTGGCCGGGGTGGGGGGGGGCTCCGCGGGCGGTGCCGCCGGGGCGGCGGCGGGCTGGATCCCCAGAAGCCGGGCCACGAAGCGCTTGAAGGGGCTGAGGGGTGGCGGCGAGGCCGTTTCTGTCGCCGCCGGGGGCTCCGGTGCCTTGGGTTCCGGGGCCGGGGTGCGCGGGGCGATCTGCTTGACGGCGGGCTCCTCGGTGGTCGCGGCACCGCTCTTGGCGAACTCCGGCAAGGCCTTCTCCGGCTCCGGCGCCAGCTCATAGCTCGGTCGCTCGTCGCGACCCTTGGCCAGGTCCTGGGTGCGGACCCGCTGGATCTCGAAGTCTGGGGTGTCGATGTGGGGATCGGGCACCACCACGATGGCCACGTCCTGGCGCTTCTCGATGTCGAGGATGTTCTGGCGCTTCTCGTTGAGGAGGTAAGTGGCCACCTCCACCGGGAGGCGAGCGATGATGCGCTCGCTGTTCTCCTTCATGGACTCCTCTTCGACGATGCGCAGGATCGAGAGGGCCAGGGACTCCACCCCGCGGATGGTCCCCTGTCCCCGGCAGCGGGGGCAGAGCCGTTGGCTGGACTCCTCGAGCGAGGGCTTGAGGCGCTGGCGCGACATCTCCAGCAGACCAAAGCGGGAGATGCGACCGATCTGGACCCGGGCGCGGTCCTCCTTGAGGGCGTCCCGCAGGCGGTTCTCCACCTCGCGCTGGTTGCGCGCCGGGGTCATGTCGATGAAGTCGATCACGAACAGCCCGCCCAAGTCCCGCAGCCGCAGCTGGCGGGCGATCTCGTCGGCCGCCTCCAGGTTGGTGTTGAGGGCCGTCTCCTCGATGTCGGCCCCGCGGGTGGCGCGGGCGGAGTTGATGTCGATGGTGGTGAGGGCCTCGGTGGGATCGATCACCACCGAGCCGCCGGAGGGGAGCTGTACCTCCCGCTGGAACACCGTCTCGATCTGGCTCTCGATCTGGTAGCGGGTGAAGAGGGGGACCTCATCCTCGTAGAGCCGGAGCTTGCGCAGGTTGGCGGGCATCACCTGGCTGATGAACTGCTGGGCCCGCTCGTAGACCTTGCGGTTGTCGATGACGATCTCACCGATGTCCGAGCGCAGGTAGTCGCGCATGGAGCGGATGATGACGTCGCTCTCCTGATAGATCAGGAAGGGGGCGGTACGGCCGTTGGCGGAGGCCTCGATGGCGGTCCAGAGCTGGATGAGGTAGTCGAGGTCCCACTGGAGCTCCTCGACACTCTTGCCCACGCCCGCGGTGCGCACGATCAGGCCCATGCCGTCGGCGACGCTGAGCTGGTTCATGGCCTCCCGCAGATCGGTGCGGTCCTGGCCCTCGATGCGCCGGGAGACGCCCCCCGCGCGGGGGTTGTTGGGCATCAGTACCAGATAGCGGCCCGCCAGGGAGACGAAGGTGGTGAGGGCGGCGCCCTTGGTGCCGCGCTCCTCCTTCTCGATCTGGACGATCAGCTCCTGGCCTTCCCGCAGGGCGTCCTTGATGCTGATGCGCTGGCCCGGCTGGGCGGCGTCGGGCTCCAGGTTGGCGAAAGCCACCTCCTTGAGGGGGAGAAAGCCATGGCGCTCGGCGCCGTAATCGACGAAGGCGGCCTCCAGGCTGGGCTCGACCCGCGTGATGATGCCCTTATAGATATTCGCCTTCTTCTGCTCGCGCCCGGGGGACTCTATATCGAGGTTGAATAGGCGTTGTCCGTCGACGATGGCGACCCGCAGCTCTTCGGGCTGGGTCGCGTTGATGAGCATTCTCTTCATGGAATTGTTCTCGTCCTTTGGCCTCGAGCTCCGCCCCGCTGGGGCTCCAGGAGGGACCGGGCGCAGGAGTTGGTGAGGATCCCACCGACCAGCACCTCGCCCACTCCCGCCGCCACAGCCCCATCAGCACCACACCCGCCCACCCGGAGGGCCAGTGACGGCCGTCGAGGATCCCTTGGATTTGCACGGCCAGGATCAGTGGGAGGGTCAGCACGTTGGACTCAGCTCGAAAGCACTCAACCTGATCATGTCACCCCGATGGGCTCGGAGTGCGCCCTGAATCGAGCCAGGAGCCGCCCGCTCGGGCCTTTGGTCTCCAGGCAGATTCGGTTGTACCATTTTCAGTCCGGGCACTGGAGGGGTATCGCTGCGGCCCGGTCCGGCGGACGCGCGACGCCCTTCGGCCTCGCGCGGCGTGCCTCGGAAGACGCCTCCCTCAAGGGTGTCACAAGCCGTCCCCCACCAGACCCCTGCTTCCCATCCTTAGGCAGGCGCTGGGTGCACCCCTGATGCGTCGGTACAACATTCGGAATATATCAGCGTTCCCCAATGCCATCAATCCGCCCCCCCGCCACGCCCCCAGAGGGTGCCCCAGCGCCCCTCCCCCAGGGGCCGGCGGTGCTGCTGATCGTGGATGAGGGCTCTGCCGAGCAGCGCATCGACAATTTCCTGCTGGCGCGCCTCAAGGGGGTACCCCGCAGCCGCATCTACCGGCTGCTGCGCACCGGTGAGGTGCGGGTCAACAAGGGGCGGGTGCGACCCGAGTATCGACTGGTCAGCGGCGATCAGGTGCGCATCCCGCCGCTGCGGCGTGGGGCGGAGGAGGAGGCCCCGGCCCTGGGGCCCCAGCAGCTCCAGCGTCTGCGCGAGGCCATCCTGTTCGAGGACGCGGAGCTCCTGCTCATCGACAAGCCCGCGGGCATGGCGGTTCACGGTGGCAGCGGCCTGAGCCACGGGATGATCGAGGCCCTGCGGCAGATCTATCCGCCGCCCCTGGCCCTCGAGCTGGTGCACCGCCTCGATCGCGACACCTCCGGCTGCCTGCTCATCGCCAAGCGGCGCAGTGCCCTGCGGGCGGTCCATGAACTGCTGCGTAAAGGGTCGGTGGAGAAGCGTTACCTGGCCCTGGTGAGCGGACGGGTGGACTGGGCGGAGCGGCGGGTCGATGTGCCCCTGCGCAAGAACCTGCTGCGCGGGGGGGAGAGGGAGGTGCGGGTCGACCCCTCGGGGAGCCCCTCGGTGACCCTGTTTCGGCGGGTGCGCGCCTTTCCCCAGGCCACGTTGGTGGAGGCGCGCCTGCTGACCGGGCGTACCCACCAGATCCGCGTCCATGCGGCCCACCTGGGCCATCCCATCCTGGGCGATGACAAGTACGGCGACCCGGAGGCCAACCGCACCCTGCGCGCCCTCGGCCTGCGGCGCTTGTTTTTGCATGCGAGCGCACTCAGTTTCCCCCGGGGTGGCGGGGCGGAGCCGTTTCGCGGCAGCTCCCCCCTGCCGGAGGAGCTGGAACGGGTGCTGGAGCGACTGGGCGCGGCAGGATGAGCTTTCGTTTGATCGTCTTCGACTGGGACGGGACCCTGATGGACTCGGAGGCCCGGATCGTGAGCTGCATGCAGGGCGCCATGGAGGAGGTGCGTCTGGCGCCGGCCTCCCATGGGGCGGTGCGCGAGGTGATCGGCCTGGGGCTGCGGGAGGCGGTGGAGCGCCTGCTCCCCTGGGCGGATGCGGGGCTGCGGGAGCGGGTGGCGCTCGCCTATCGGCAGCGCTTCCTCGCGGCGGAGGCGGAGCCCTCGCCCCTGTTCACCGGGGTACGCGAGCTCCTGGAATGGCTGGAGGGGGAGGATTACCTGCTGGCGGTGGCCACCGGCAAGGGGCGTCGGGGCCTGAACCAGGCCCTCAGCGCCACCGGGCTCGGTCGGATCTTCCATGCCACCCGCTGTGCGGACGAGACCCAGTCCAAGCCCCATCCCGCCATGCTGCTGGAGCTCATGGACGTACTCGGCGTCGGGCCGAAGGAGACCCTGATGGTGGGCGACACCGAGTATGACCTCTTGATGGCCCACAACGCCGGCGCCCAGGCCCTGGCGGTCTGTTACGGGGTGCATGACCCCCAGCGCCTGCGGCAGCTTCGTCCCCTGGGCTGCGTGGATGACCTGCGGGAGATCCGCCGCTGGCTGCACCCGAAGGCCCCCGCCGACCGCGCCTGAGGTCGATTCCCTCGCTCGAGGCCCGCTATGACAGATCCCGAACCAGAGACCCCCAAGGCCCCAGCAGACCCGGATGCGGCTCCTTGGGAGCGGCGCCTAATCGAGCGGGTGGTGCTGGAGGCCCAGGCCGAGCGGCGGCGCGCACGCCGCTGGGGGGTGCTGCTCAAGCTCCTCACCCTGGTCTACCTCTTCACCCTGCTGTGGCTCCTCTTCCCGGCGGAGATCACCGAGAAGGTGAAGCAGGCGGGGGCCCACACCGCCCTGGTGGACTTGACCGGAGTCATCGCCCCGGAGCTCAAGGCCAGCGCCGACACTGTGGTCAAGGGCCTGCGGGCCGCCTTCGAGGACAGCCAGACCCGAGGGGTGATCCTGCGCATCAACAGCCCCGGGGGCAGCCCGGTGCAGGCGGGGCAGATCAACGACGAGATCCGCCGCCTCAGGAAGAAGTACCCCGACATCCCCCTCTACGCGGTGGTGACGGATGTGTGCGCCTCCGGCGGCTACTACGTGGCGGTGGCGGCGGACCAGATCTACGTGGACAAGGCGAGCGTCCTGGGGTCCATCGGGGTGCTGATGAACGGCTTCGGCTTCGAGGACACCCTCGAGAAGCTCGGCATCGAGCGTCGCCTCCTCACCGCCGGCGAGCACAAGGGGATCCTCGATCCCTTCTCGCCCTTCCCGGAGGCGGATCGCCGCTACGTACAGGGGGTCCTGGCGGAGCTGCACCAGCAGTTCATCCGGGTGGTCAAGGAAGGGCGGGGGCAGCGCCTCAAGGGGGGCGACGAGCTCTATAGTGGTCTCTTCTGGAGCGGCGAGGAGGGGGTGGCGCTGGGGCTGGCGGACGGTCTCGGGAGCGCGGGCTACGTGGCCCGGGAGTTGATCGGGGCCGAGGAGGTGGTTGACTTCACCCACAAGCGCGATCTCTGGGACACCCTGGCGGAGCGCCTGGGGGCCGGGGCCACCGAGGCCCTGGCGCGCCTCACGGGGTTGGGCTCGGCGTCTCCCTGGCGCTGAGCACCTCGATCCCCGCGCGCCCCAGCATACCCACCAGGCGGATGAGGGGCAGGCCGATCAGGGCGTTGGGGTCGTCCCCTTCCAAACGCTCGAACAGGGCGATCCCGAGTCCCTCGGACTTGAAGCTCCCCGCGCAGTTGTAGGGCTGCTCGCGGTCCAGATAGGCCTCGATCTGGGGCAGGCTCAGGGCGCGGAACTGCACATGGAAGGGCTCGCACAGGGTCTCCGCCTCTCCCGTCCGGTCGTCCAGCAGACAGAGTCCGGTGAAGAAGCTCACCCGCCGTCCCGACGCCCGTTGCAGCTGGGCGAGGGCCTGGGGGCGGCCTCCGGGCTTGCCGAGCACCGCCCCGTCCAGCCAGGCCACCTGATCGGAGCCGATGACCAGGGCCCCCGGATGCCGCGCGGCGACCGCCCGCGCCTTGCGCTCCGCGAGCCGCACCACCAGAGCCTCCGGGGTCTCGCCGGCTCGGGGGGTTTCATCCACCTCGGGGGCGGCGCTGAGGAAGGGCAGGCCGAGCCGCTCGAGGAGCTGGCGCCGGAACGGCGAGGTGGAGGCGAGGACGAGGGGAGGCTGGGGCATGGACCGGGGTTGCCGATGGCTGGGGGCAGGTTTCCGAGCGGTGATGGGGCACGCGACCGGGAGGACTTGCGGGGGACGACGACCCCGATGCGCTGCCTTTGACAGGGTTCCTGAGGAACCATTAGAATTTTACGTTTATGTTCACTCAGTTACCAGAGCAGTTGGACCCTTGGCGGTCGGCGGAGCGCGGATTGTGCCTCAAAGGGGCAGTCCCCCTGGGTGACCTGCCGCGCCTGCGGGATCTGCTCTTGGTGGCGGAAGGGGAGGCGGCCTATCAGATCCGCTTCGAGCCTGATCCGCGGGGTAGGGCCCTGATCCTGGGGACCGTCACCGCGGAGCTGGTGCTGGAGTGCCAGCGATGCCTGGGGCCCCTGAGCCTGCCGGTGTCCGCCGAGCTGCGGCTGATCGCGGTGCGGGGCCTCAAGGAGGCGCGGGCCCTCGAAGATCCCTTCGAGCCCCTGCTGGTGGAGGAGGGGGTTTGTCGCCCCCTGGAGCTTATCGAAGAGGAGCTGCTCCTGGCCCGACCCCACATCCCGTTGCACTCGGAGGAGGCCTGCCAGGCCCCCGAGCCGCTGGGGGAGATCGCGGTCGCCCCCGAGCGGTTGGTGGAACCGGGTAGCGAGCCCCCCAGCCCCTTTGCCGTGCTCGCCGATCTCAAGGCCCATACCAAACACTGAACCCATTAGGAGAGCTTGCCGTGGCCGTTCAACAAAACCGTAAGTCCAGCGCCAAGCGCGACATGCGTCGCGCCCACGACGCCCTCAGCGCCCCCACCCTGTCCGTGGATGCCACCTCCGGGGAGACCCACCTGCGGCATCGGCTCACGCCCGATGGCTTCTATCGCGGCCGGAAGCTGATCGACAAGGGCCGTTAGCGGGGCGACTCCACTTCCAGCCGGGTCCGGCTGCGATGCCAAGCGACCGCGTGGCTAACCTGACCATCGCCCTGGATGCGATGGGTGGGGACATCGGGCCCTCGGTGGTGGTGCCCGCGGCGGAGCGCTTCCTCGTCCGTCGTCCCAAGGTCAACCTGATCCTGGTGGGGCTGGAGGAGGAGCTTGCCAAGCGGGTGTCGGGCCAGTGGGGTGAGCGGCTGCGCATTCGCCACGCCTCCCAGACGGTGGCCATGGACGAGCCGCCCTCCAAGGCGCTGCGCAACAAGAAAGACTCCTCCATGCGGGTGGCCGTCGATCTGGTGCGGACCGGCGAGGCCCAGGCCTGTGTCAGTGCTGGCAACACCGGGGCCCTGATGGCCACTGCGCGCTTCGTGCTCAAGACACTGGCCCAGGTGGACCGCCCGGCCATCAGCACCGCCATCCCCTCCCTTCGTGGAAGGACCCACGTCCTGGACCTCGGGGCCAACGTGGACTGCTCGGCGGAGCATCTCTTTCAGTTCGCGGTGATGGGGAGCGAGCTCGTGTCCGTGCTCGACGGGGTGCCCGCCCCCAAGGTGGGTCTCCTCAACATTGGCCAGGAGGAGATCAAGGGCAACGAGCAGGTCAAGGAGGCCCACGAGCTGCTGGCGCACAGCTCCCTGAACTACGTGGGCTATGTGGAGGGCGACGACATCTTCCTCGGCGACGTGGATGTGGTGGTGTGCGATGGCTTCGTGGGGAACGTGGCCCTCAAGACCAGCGAGGGCGTGGCCAAGCTGGTCAGCCAGCGCCTCAGGGAGCAGTTCCGCCATAACTGGTTGACCCGCCTCGCCGCCCTGACCGCGCTGCCCGTGCTCAAGCGGTTTCGCAAGACCTTCGATCCGCGCCGTTACAACGGGGCCAGCCTGCTCGGGTTGCGGGGGATCGTCATCAAGAGCCATGGCGGGGCGGACGTGCTGGCCTTCGAGAACGCCATCGAGATCGCCGAGAAGGAGATCCACTCCAACGTGCCCCAGCGCATCGCCGAGCGGGTCGCCGCCCATCTGCGCGCCCGCGGGCCCGGGAACCTCCGGGAGTCGGCGTGAAGTACTCGGCGATCGCGGGCACCGGCAGCTATCTGCCGGAACGGGTGATGACCAACGCCGAGCTCGAGACCCTGGTGGACACCACCGATCAGTGGATCCGCGAGCGCACCGGCATCCGCAAGCGCCATATCGCCGGTCCCGGACAGACCTGCACCGACCTCGCGGAAATGGCCGCCCGCCGGGCCCTGGCGGCCGCGCGCCTGGACCCCGCCGAGATCGACCTCATCGTGGTGGCCACCACCACCCCCGACCAGATCTTTCCCAGCGCTGCCTGCATCCTCCAGCAGCGTCTGGACATCCACGGCTGCGCGGCCTTCGACGTCCAGGCGGTGTGCACGGGCTTCGTCTACGCCCTCTCCGTGGCGGACCAGTTCGTCCGCACGGGTGCGGCTACCCGTGCCCTGGTGGTGGGGGCGGAGACCATGTCGCGCATCATCGACTGGAAGGACCGCAACACCTGCGTGCTCTTTGGCGACGGGGCCGGGGCGGTGGTGCTCAAGGCCAGCGACCAGCCGGGTGTGCTCTCCACCCACCTGCACGCGGACGGGGCCTACAAGGACCTGCTGCAGGTCCCCGGTGGGCTCGCCAACGGCTTCGACCGCGCCTACATGGAGATGCGCGGCAACGAGGTGTTCAAGATGGCGGTCACGACCCTGGGGCAGATCGTCGACGAAACCCTGGCCGCCAATGGCATGGAGCAGTCGGACGTGGACTGGCTGGTGCCCCACCAGGCCAATATCCGCATCATCAAGGCCACTGCCCGCAAGCTCAAGCTCCCTATGGACCGGGTGGTGGTCACGGTGGGAGAGCACGGCAACACCTCCGCGGCCTCCATCCCCCTGGCGTTCGATGCCGCGGTGCGCGATGGCCGCATCCGTCGCGGCGAGACGGTGCTGATGGAGGGGTTCGGGGGCGGATTCACCTGGGGCTCGGTGCTGATCCGCTATTGAACGCCCCGCTTTCACAGGCCCTCGAGCCGGTCCCATCGGGCGACCGCTCGGGTGGCCGAGGATGACTTCATGACCCGCTTTGCCATGGTCTTCCCCGGGCAGGGCTCCCAGTCCCTCGGCATGCTCGCCGAGCTGGGGGCGCGCTATCCGGTGGTCGGCGAGACCTTCGCCGAGGCCTCCGGGGTGCTCGGATACGATCTCTGGGCCCTGGTCCAGCAGGGCCCCCAGGAGCGCCTGGACGACACCCAGGTCACCCAGCCGGCCATGCTGACGGCGGGGGTCGCGGTGTACCGCTGCTGGCAGGGGCGCGGCGGCCCCCAGCCCCAGTTCATGGCGGGGCACAGCCTGGGCGAGCTCTCCGCCCTGGTTGCTGCCGGGGCCCTGGCCTTCGCAGAGGCAGTATCCCTGGTGGCGGAGCGGGCCCGCCTCATGCAGGCGGCGGTGCCGGCGGGGCAGGGGGCCATGGCGGCGATCCTGGGTCTCGAGGACGAGGCCCTGCGTTCGCTCTGTCGGGGGGCCGCCGAGGGCCAGGTGGTGGAGCCGGTCAATTTCAATGCCCCCGGCCAGGTGGTGGTGGCGGGGGACGCGGCGGCGGTGGCCCGGCTCATGGCGGCCGCCAAGGGGGCGGGTGCCAAGCGCGCCATCCCCCTTCCGGTCAGCGTGCCATCCCACTGCCGCCTCATGAAGCCCGCGGCGGATCGCTTCGCCGAGCGGCTCGCCGCCGTCACCTTCCACCGCCCCAGGGTGCCGGTGCTGCACAACGTCAGCGTGGCCCCTGCGGAGGCACCGGGGGAGATCCGCGAGCTCCTCGCCCGCCAACTCTACAGCCCGGTGCGCTGGGTGGAGATCATCCAGGCCATGGCGGCGGCGGGGGTGACGCGGGTGTTGGAGCTCGGGCCGGGCAAGGTCCTGACCGGGCTCGCCAAGCGGATCGACGGCCGGGTCTCGGGGCTCGCAGTGCTCGATCCGGCCAGTCTCGACGGGGCCTTGGAGGCAGTAAGCGATGTTGAAGGGTGAGATCGCTTTGGTGAGCGGCGCGAGCCGCGGGATCGGTCAGGCCATCGCGGACGAGCTGGGCCGACAGGGTGCGGTGGTGGTGGGGACCGCCACCACCGAGGCGGGGGCGGAGCGCATCGGCGCACGGCTCGCCGAGCAGGGGATCGAGGGGCGCGGGATGGTACTGGACGTGGGCGATCAGGCCTGCATCGACCGGGTGGTTGCCGCCACCACCGAGGCCTACGGCTCGCCGAGCGTCCTGGTGAACAACGCCGCCGTCACCCGCGACAACCTGCTGATGCGGATGAAGGACGAGGAGTGGTCGGCGATCATCGAGACCAACCTCACCTCGGTGTTCCGCCTCAGCCGCGCCTGCCTGCGGGGCATGATGAAGGCCCGCCACGGGCGCATCATCAACATCTCCTCCGTGGTGGGGGTGAGCGGCAACCCGGGCCAGGCCAACTATGCGGCGGCCAAGGCCGGTATGCTGGGCTTCACCAAGTCCCTGGCCCGCGAGGTGGGCTCCCGGGGGATCACGGTCAACGCGGTGGCTCCGGGCATGATCGATACGGACATGACCCGCGCCCTGGGGGAGGAGCAGCGCAAGGCACTGCTCGCCACCATCCCCTTGAATCGGCTGGGTCAGCCCGCGGAGATCGCGGCGGTGGTCGCCTTCCTGGCCTCGGTGGGGGGTGGCTACATCACCGGGGAGACCATCCACGTCAACGGTGGCATGTACATGACCTAACGCCGCGGGATGGTGGGGTCAACCTCATGATAGAGCGTCAATTTTGCCCGCCAGCAGCGGGAAAAGCCTGTTTTGTCTTTGACTTCAATAGCCTTGCGTCTAGAATACCGCATCCCTTGAACCAGGGGCGCCCGCAAACTCCCGGAGGACGATAGCCAGATGAGCACGATAGAAGAAAGAGTTCGCAAGATCGTGGTTGAGCAGCTTGGGGTGAAGGAGGAAGAGGTGACCCTCGATGCCTCCTTCGTCGACGACCTCGGCGCCGATTCCCTCGACACCGTCGAGCTGGTGATGGCCCTGGAGGAGGAGTTCGAGACCGAGATCCCCGACGAGGATGCGGAGAAGATCACCACCGTGCAGCAGGCCATCGACTACATCATCGCCCACGCCAGTTGATCCCCGCGGCGACACTGGAGGCTAGAGGCCGCGTTGGGGTCGGGCAGTGGGACGCCGATGCGGCCTTCGCGTTTTTCTGAACGATTATTCCATGGGGTAGCGATCGGATGGCTGGCAGACGGGTTGTCGTAACCGGCTTGGGTATAGTCTCGCCCGTCGGCTTGGACGTGAAGACCGCTTGGGACAACATCCTGGCGGGCAAGAGCGGCATCCAGCCGATCACCCATTTCGATTGCTCGGCGTTCAGCACCCGCTTCGGCGGTCCCATCTACGGCTTCGATGCCACCCAGTACATCCCCGCGAAGGACACGCGGAAGATGGACAAGTTCATCCACTACGGGGTGGCAGCGGGCTCTCAGGCGCTCGCCGATTCGGGGCTCGAGGTCACCGACGAGAACCGCCGGCGCATCGGCGTGGCGGTGGGCTCGGGGATCGGCGGCATCTCCGGCATCGAGAGCAGCTACGAGGCCTTCCTCAAGGGGGGGCCGCGCAAGATCACCCCCTTCTTCGTCCCGGCCAACATCGTCAACATGGTCGCCGGCAATCTCTCCATCAAGTTCGGCCTCAAGGGACCGAACTATTCCATCGTCTCGGCCTGCGCCACCGGCACCCACAACATCGGGGACGCCGCCCTGCTGATCCGCCACGGCATCGCCGACGTGATGCTGGCGGGTGGGGCGGAGATGGCCACCTCACCCACAGGGTTGGGGGGGTTCGCCTCCGCCCGGGCCCTGTCCACCCGCAACGAGGAGCCCGAGCGCGCCAGCCGTCCCTGGGACAAGGATCGCGATGGCTTCGTGCTGAGCGACGGGGCCGCCGTGGTGGTGCTGGAGGAGTACGAGCTGGCCAAGCGGCGGGGTGCCTTCATCTACGCCGAGCTGGTGGGCTTTGGTACCAACTCCGATGCCTACCACATGACGGCCCCCTCGGAGAGCGGCGAGGGTGCGGCGGAGTGCATGCGCCTGGCCCTGGAGGACGCGGGCCTCAATCCCCAGGACGTGGACTACATCAACGCCCACGGGACCTCCACCCCCCAGGGGGATATCGCCGAGACCCTGGCGGTGAAGGCGGCCTTTGGCGATCACGCCTACCGGCTAGTGGTCAGCTCCACGAAGTCGATGACTGGACACATGCTGGGTGCCGCCGGCGGTGCGGAAGCCATCTTCTCCATCCTCGCCCTGCGCGATCAGGTGGCACCGCCCACCATCAACTACGAGACCCCCGATCCCGACTGCGACCTGGACTACGTCCCCAACAGGGCGCGGCAGATGCGCCTGGAGGTCGCCCTCAGCAACAGCTTCGGCTTCGGTGGTACCAACGGCACCCTGATCTTCAAGCGTCCCGAGTGACGGGGACCCAGAGGGGATTGTCGCGACGGCGACCTGGGGCCTAGGGGGCGGCGCCGGCCAGTCCTCCCGCGAGGAGAGACAGGGGATGTCCGCTGCCACCGCGCACCCGAGTCGGTGCGTCCCATGAAGCTCCGATCATTGCTCCTGGCGTTCGGCCTCGCGCTCGCCGCCGCGGCCTACGCCTACCAGCGCTTCGCCACCGCCCCCATGCCGGTTCCGGAAGGGGGCACGCTCTATACGCTCGAGCCCGGCAGGGGTCTGCGTGTCCTGGGCGAAGACTTGGCCCGGCAGGGGCTCATCCCCAATCCCGCCTGGTTCTGGGCCCTGGGCTACCTGGAGGGCAGGCTCCGTGCCCTCAAGGCCGGGGAGTACGCCATCTGTCCCGGTACCAGCCCGCGGGAGCTGCTGCGGCAGATTGAGGCCGGTCGGGTGGTGCAGTATCCCCTCACCCTGGTGGAGGGCTGGACCTTCGCCAAGGTGATGGAGACCGTTCGCGCGGATGATCGCCTCGAGCAGGAGCTGAGTGATCTCTCCCCCCAGGAGGTGATGGCGCGACTGGGCTTCCCCAATGAGCATCCGGAGGGCCGCTTCTTCCCGGACACTTACCGCTTCCCCCGGGGTACGAGCGATCTCAGCTTCCTGCGTCGCGCCTTCGAGGCGATGCGGGAGGTGGTGCGCGCGGAGTGGGCGGGGCGGGCGCCCAACCTGCCGCTCACCAGTCCCGACGAGGCTATCGTCCTGGCCTCCATCGTCGAGAAGGAGACGGCGGTGGCCGCCGAGCGGCCCCAGATCGCGGGGGTCTTCGTGCGGCGGCTCCAGAAAGGGATGCGCCTGCAGACCGATCCCACGGTGATCTACGGCCTCGGGGAGGACTTCGACGGCAACCTCCGCCGCAAGGACTTGGAGCACGACGGACCCTACAATACCTATACGCGCGCCGGATTGCCCCCGACTCCCATCGCCCTCCCGGGCCGGGCGGCGATCCACGCCGCACTCCATCCGGCGGCAGGCGAGGCCATCTTCTTCGTCGCCCGGGGCGATGGCACCCACGCCTTCTCGGCCTCCCTCGCCGAGCATAACGAGGCGGTGCGCCGCTTCCAGCTCAAGCACCGAGGCGAGACCCCATGACAGCCAGCCGCGGTCGGTTCATCACCCTAGAGGGAATCGAGGGGGCTGGGAAGAGTACCCAGCTTGGGTTCATGGAGGCGTTTCTGCGCGGCGCCGGGAAATCGGTGGTGGTAACCCGAGAGCCCGGGGGCACGCCCCTCGGCGAGGAGATCCGCGGACTCCTACTCGGGGATCGGGAGGGGGGCATGGCGGGGGCCACCGAGCTTCTCTTGATGTTCGCTGCCCGGTGTAGCGCGACACATGGTTTGGCCACGCGCGACACATGGTTTGGCCACGCCGC
>CAZFHV010000023.1:0-24393 GCA_964519095.1 uncultured Chromatiaceae bacterium
CTGCTCCCATGGACCTGATTGCAGCGTTCAACCGCCTCTCTATCCCCTCCATTGGGCGGTCGGTGAGCGATGCGGGCTAGCCTCTGTGGGGATTGTACGCGGCGTCGGCGCCATGAAGGGCGTAGGTCGGGTTCCACCGCGATACAGGGCCTGGGCGCTCACCCATCCCTGGGACTGCGCCCGCTGGTCCGGGCAGCGGGCGGGCACTGGGGATCAGTAACGGCCGTGCTGGTGGGTGATGTAGTTGCTCATCTCCACGTACTGGAGGTTCATGCGGCGCAGGATGCCGTGCACCGTGCGGATGATGGCCCGCATCACCTTGTAGACCAAGTCGGGGTCTTCCCGGACCAGGGATTCGAGGTCGTTACGGTGCAGCGTGAACACCTCGCAGTTGCTGAGCGCCCGGACCCCGGCGCTGTGCTCGATGCCGTCGACGAACCCCAGCTCCCCCACCATGTCGCCGGGGTGCAGCACATGGAGCGAGACCCGTGCCTCTCCCCCGGTAGCCTTGACCACGTCCAGGTGCCCGCTGGTGATGACGTGCAGGGAGTTGTCCTTTCCACCCTCCTCGAACAGGAGCTCTCCCTGCTTGAGGCCGCAGGCGGTGACCACCTCGGCGAGGCGATGGCACTGGGCGTCGGAGAGCTCCACGCCCAGGGGCGAGACCTTGATGACCTCGGGGCTGACGATGAAATCGCTACTCGTGGAATCGACCATGAAACGCTCCTGCAGAGGGTGGGGGTGAGGGACTGGGCCTGCGGATAGTCTAGCGCGAGCGCGGGGGAAACCGAATCCGGCGCCCGCCTCGCCCTCAGGCGTCCAGCACCGCAAGGGCCCGCGCCTCTTGGGCCTCGGTGAGGTAGGGGATGCCGGTGGCCTCCGCCGTCTCCCGATTGGCCGCCATCAGGTCGTCGCGGCTCAGGCGGTCCAGGGAGAACTTGCGGGCGCCGGCCATGAACTGCTGCAGGCCGCAGGCGAGCTTGTCCACGTAGCCCCAGAGGGCCACCGCCCCGAAGGGGATCTTTTCCATCTCCGCCTCGCCCACCCTGGCCCGCACCGCCTCCCAGCCGGCGAACAAGGCCTCCGGGGTGGCACCCAGGGGCTTGAGGCTGTGGGGGAGGTGGCTCCAATGACCCCGCACCGCCTCGCGGCGCTCGGGCTTGAGCACCCCCTCGATGTTGCTGCCCAGGAAGGCAGGGATCATGGGCGCCCGGCCCATGCAGACGATCCGGGCGAAGGGGGCGCAGAGGGCGAGGGCCTTGAAGAGGTGATCCTCCCGGGCGAAGCCCCCCGCCAGGGCGATGGGGGGTGGCGCGATGCCCCGTTGGGCCAGGCGCTGGCAGTAACCGTGGGTCTTGGCGTGCAGGGGCAGGGGCGGTACGCCCCACTGCTGCATCATGTTCCAGGGGCTCATACCGGTGCCGCCGCCCGCGCCGTCCACGGTCAGGAGGTCGAGCTTGGCGTCGGCGGCGAAGCGGATGGCCATGGCGAGGCCCTCCATCCCATAGGCGCCGGTCTTCAGCGAGAGCCTCTGGAAGCCGAGTCCCCGCAGTCTCGCCACCTCCGCCATGAAGGACTCCCGGGCCCGCTCCAGGCTGCCGAGATCGGTGCCGCCGAGGCGGCTGTGGCGGGCGAAGCTGCGGATCGCCCCCTGCTCGAAGGCCCGCCGCACCAAGGGATCGGTGGGGTCGGGGTCCAGCAGGTAGCCGCGCCCCTTGAGGAAGCAGGCGTAGTCGATGTCGCTCACCTGGATCTCACCGCCGATGTCCTTGGCCCCCTGGCCCCATTTGAGCTCGATCACCACCCCGTCGCCGTGCCGGTCGATGAGGTACTCGGCCACGCCGTTACGGGTGTCCTCGACGTTGAGCTGCACCAGGATGGCGCCATGGCCGTCGAAGTAGCGGCGATAGGTCTCGATGCGCCGGTCCAGCTCGGGGGCCGCGAGGGTGCGGCCGCGCTCGATGACCGCGGCGCGGTCGATGCCGACCACGTTCTCGCCGACCACGATGGGGAACCCGCACAGGGCGGCGCCGATGGCCAGGGGATCCCAATACTTGGCCGCGATGGCGGTGGAGCCCAGTGCCCCGGTCATGATGGGCACCCGGCAGGGGGTGGGGATGGCCTGGCCGAAGCGGGTCGAGATGTCCGCGTTGGGGAAGATGCGGGCATCGGGGCTCGCGGAGAGCCGCTCCTCCGCGCCCTGGCTGCCGTAGGGGTAACCCTGGATGCGCAGGGCGTGATAGCCGACACCGGTGGTCACCAGGTTGGCGGCACCCGCGGTGGTGTCCCCGAAGTTGCGCGGGTACAGGAGCTTGCGCCCCAGGAGGCCGGAGAGCCAGGTTTCGCAGCGGCCCTCGCAGTCCGAGGAGCAGAGGGTGCAGAGGCCCGATTCGCCGGCGTCGCCCCGATTGGTGGTGCCGAGGGCGTCGTTGTGTCCGAGGTCGTGATGCATGGCGCGGTCTCCCGGGGTGGGTGAAGGGGACCGCTTCAGGCCGCTGGGTCTGGAGCGGGTGGCTCACCCACAACCATAGACCCCGGCGCGCGGGGGCTCAAGGACCCGGGGTTGGAGCTGGGGGTGGCTTGGGCGGGCGGGCGCGATCCCCCCGCTCGGCGGTCCCCCGAGCCGGGGCGCGCCGCCGGGGGCGGGGCGGTGTCTTGGGCTCCGCGGGGGCGGGTCGCGGGCGGGTGCCCCCCTTGGGCTCGCCCTCGGAGATGGCCAACAGCAGCCCCAGCATCAGGCTGACGGTCAGCAGGCTGCTGCCCCCGTGGCTGATCAGGGGCAAAGTGAGGCCGGTGAGGGGGATGAGCAGGGTGACCCCGCCCAGGTTGAGGACGGTCTGGGTGGCCAGGACCGTGGTGAGTCCGGTGGCCAGCAGCCGCCCGTAGCTGGAACGGGACCGGGCGGCGATGCGCAGGCCCCGGTGGAAGAGGATCAGGAAGAAGATCACCACCAGCAGGCAGCCCAGGAAGCCCAGCTCCTCGCCGATCACCGCATAGACGAAGTCCGACTCCCCGATGGGGGTGTACTCCGGGTTGCCCTGGCCGAAGCCTTCCCCCCAGAGCCCGCCGGAGTACATCCCGGAGAGCCCCTGGAGGACCTGCCAGCCCGTACCTGTGGGATCGCCGAAGGGGTCCCGCCAGGCCTGGAGGCGGCGCTGTCCGTGGGCGAAAAGCCGTAGCACCACCAGCCCCAGGCCCGCCGCCCCCAGGACCCCGTAGATCAGGTAGCCGATGCGCCCACTCGCCACCGCCAGCATCACCAGCAGGGTGACCCCGAGGATGAGGAGCATCCCCAGGTCCCGCTGCAGTAGCAGCAGCCCCGCTAGTACCACCCAGAAGGCGGCCAGGGGCCACAGCGGCCGCCAGGGGGGGAGGAAGGGGTTGGGCCAGGTGCCCAAGGCCTTGGCCTGTTGGTCGAGGTGGCCGGCGAGGAAGACCACCAGCGTCAGCTTGAGGAGCTCGCTCGGGGTGATGAAGCCGGGGGCATAGACGCCGCCGCGGAAGCGCTGACCCAGCGCCAGCAGCAGCACCAGTCCCGCCAGCGACACCCCCGCCCACACCCAGGGCCGGGCCGCGAGGTGCCGATAGCGTCCGCCCATCCCGGCGATGAGGCTGGCCAGCAGCACCCCCATGCCGAGGGGATAGAGGTAGCCGGACCAGCCGCCAGCGGGGTCCACGTTGCCCAGGCGCGCCTGGGCGAGCAGCCCGAACCCAGAGAGGAAGGCCGCCGTGGCCAAGAGGATCTGGTCGCCGCGGAAGCGGGCCAGCACCAGGCACAGATGGAGCAGGGTCAGGGCGAGGGTATAGAGGAGGGCGGGCAGCAGCTCCAGGGCCATCCCCTGACGGGCGCTCCCGGGGTCTGTCCCAAGCATCATCAGGAAGCCGAACAGGATGGCCAGGGCCGAGAGCGCCAACAGGTGCCGCTCGGGGCGGCGCTGGTCCCAGATCGCCTGGAGGTCCGTCCCGCTCACTGCAGGAGCCCCCGCGCCTGGGCGCGCAGCCAAAGGTCCCGGGCGATGGGGGCCGCCGCCCGGGACCCCCAGCCCCCGCCCTCCACCAGCACCGCCAGGGCGAGGGTGGGTCGCTCCGCCGGGGCGAAGCCGATGAACCAGCTATGGGCCTCGCCGTGGGGGTTCTCGGCGGTGCCGGTCTTGCCGGCGATGGCGAGCTGTTTGGTGTTGATGGCCCGGCCCGTACCCTCGGTGACCACTCGGCGCATCATCTCCGTGAGGCGGGCAGCGCTCGGGCCCGGCAGGAAGCGGGCCAGGGCGCGAGGTGCCTCGTTGGCGGCCAGGTGGGGCTCCATGGCGAGGCCCCCATTGGCCACCGCCGCGGCGATCAGGGCCAGGTGCAGGGGGGTGGTCACCAGCTCGCCCTGGCCGATGGACATCTGGGCTAGGCCGTACTGATCCGAGCTTTCCAGATCAGGGACGCTGCCGGTGGCTACCGTCCAGCTCCCCTGGGGACTGGCGAAGAGGGTGAGGCGACGGTTGAAATAGAGCTGCTCCGCCTCCCGGTAGAAGGCGTCGCGCCCGTAGCGCACCCCGAGCTGGGCGAAGAAGACGTTGGAGGACTTGACGAAGGCCCCTTGCAGGTCGAGGGCCCCGTAGCCCTGCCAGGCCCGGCCCTCGGCGCGGGCGCTGTAGTACTCGTGATCGCGGATCCGGGGATAGCGCGGCGAGGTGGTGAAGCCATCCGCCGGGCAGGGGAGGGTGCCGCTGAAGCCCGACTCCAGGGCGAGTGCCGCCAGCACCACCTTGAAGGTGGAGCCCGGGGGATAGAGTCCCTGGGTGGCCCGATTGAGCAGGGGGGTGGCCGGGTCGGCGCCGCGAAACAGGGGGGGACCGATGCGGTTGGGGTCGAACCCCGGCGTGCTCAGCAGCACCCGAATGGCCCCGCTGCGGGGATCCAGGGCCACCACCGCCCCGCGGCGATCCCCCATGAGCTCGAAGGCGAGCTGCTGGAGGTCCGCATCCAGGGTCAGCACCAGGTCCTGGCCCTTGGGGCGCTTGTCCTGGGTCAGCACCTGGCGCCCCAGCCGGCCCCAGTCCCCCAAGCCCTCGGGTGCCCCGCCGTTGAGCTGGACGCTGGCGGCCGCCTCGATCCCCGCGGCGCCAAAACGGGGCTCGCTGTAGCCCACCGCGTGGGCGAAGGCGGGACCATAGGGGTAGCGCCGCGCCACCCGGCCCTCCTGCTCCTCGCTCAGGGCCAGCACCACCCCCTGGTGGTCCAGGATGCGGCCCCGCTGCAACCGATGGGTGGGGTTGAACTGCCGGCGGTCGTGGAGCTGCATGAACTGGACGAACTGGGGTCGTAGTACCCCCCCGAGCTGCCAGCTCGCCTGGTAGAGCAGCACCCCCCCGAGCAGGGCCGCCAGGCCGAAGAACAGCGCGCGGAAAGCGGCCGCTGGGGGCCCCGCGTGGCCCAGGTGGCGGAAGTCGTAGAGGCGCTTGAGGATCAGGCCGATCAACAGGAAGAAACCGACGTGCAGCCCGGCGCGCAGCAGGGGCCAGGCGCCCGAGTCCACCAGGGCGGTGAGCATCCCGAGGGGTTGGGCAGTGGACAAGGGCGGGCTGGCCTCCTGGGCGCGGGGTGCTGATGCTAGCAAGGGGCCACTGGTGCGGGGTAGGGGGGCTTGGCGCCTCAGGCGGGCAGGTGGGGAGGGTTTGGAAAGCGGGGGCCATCCTTGTATAGTCCGGCGCGGGTCCGCGCCCTCCGAGGGGTGCCCCAGCCTATCCAGCCGACCGGGTCCCCAAGCCCTTCACCGAACTGCTCGATCCGGCGCGAGCACGCGCCGATCCCCTGACGGAGCCCCACCATGAGCGACCGAGACCACCTGATCATCTTCGACACCACGCTCCGCGATGGGGAGCAGAGCCCGGGGGCCTCCATGACCCGTGAGGAGAAGGTGCGCATCGCCAAGGCCTTGGAGAAGCTGCGGGTGGACGTGATCGAGGCCGGCTTCCCCATCGCCAGCCCCGGGGACTTCGAGGCGGTCCGCGCCGTGGCCCAGGTGATCAAGGACAGCCGGGTGTGCGCCCTGGCCCGTGCCCTGGACGCGGACATCGACCGCGCCGGTGAGGCCATCCGGCCCGCCAGCGCCGGGCGCATCCATACCTTCATCGCCACCTCGCCCATCCACATGCAGCACAAGCTGCGCATGACACCGGACCAGGTGGTGGCCCAGGCGGTGCATGCCGTGAAACGGGCGCGCCAGTACACGGACGACGTGGAGTTCTCCCCCGAGGATGCCGGCCGCTCCGAGCTCGACTTCCTCTGCCGGGTGCTGGAGGCGGTGATCGCCGCCGGGGCGCGCACCCTCAACATCCCCGACACCGTGGGCTACAACATCCCCGTGCAGTTCGGGGAGCTGATCCGGCAGTTGATCGAGCGGGTGCCCAACTCCGATCAGGCGGTGTTCTCGGTGCACTGCCACAACGACCTGGGGCTTGCCACCGCCAACTCGCTCGCCGCCGTGATGCAGGGGGCGCGCCAGGTGGAGTGCACCATCAACGGCCTGGGGGAGCGGGCCGGCAACGCGGCCCTGGAAGAGGTGGCGATGGCGGTGCATACCCGTCGGGACCTCTTCCGCTGCGACACCCGCCTCGACACCACCCAGATCGTGAGCTGCTCGCGGCTGGTGTCCAGCATCACCGGTTTTCCCGTGCAGCCCAACAAGGCCATCGTGGGGGCGAATGCCTTCGCCCACGAGTCGGGCATCCACCAGGACGGGGTGCTCAAGAGTCGCGAGACCTACGAGATCATGCGCGCCGAGGACGTGGGCTGGACCCAGAACCGCATGGTGTTGGGCAAGCACTCGGGGCGCAACGCCTTCCGCTCGCGCCTCAAGGAGTTGGGGGTGGTCTTCGACTCCGAGGAGGACCTGAACCAGGCCTTCGCCCGCTTCAAGGACCTGGCGGACAAGAAGCACGAGATCTTCGACGAGGACCTCCAGGCCCTGGTCACCGACAGCCAGTGGGAGACCACCAGCGAGCGGATCAAGCTGGTGTCCCTGCGGGTGTGCTCCGAGACCGGCGAGACCCCCAAGGCGGAGGTGGTGCTGGCGGTGGATGGCAGCGAGCAGTCCGGCAGCGCCACGGGCAGCGGCCCGGTGGACGCCACCTTCCGCGCCATCGAGGTCATCGTGCGCACCGACACGGTGCTGCGGCTGTACTCGGTCAACGCCATCACCAGCGGTACCGATGCCCAGGGGGAGGTGACGGTGCGGCTCGAGAAGGGGGGGCGGATCATCAACGGCCAGGGGGCGGACACCGATATCCTGGTGGCCTCCGCGAAGGCCTACCTCAACGCCTGCAACAAGCTCCTGCAGGCGACCGAGCGGGCCCACCCCCAGAACGCCGAGCTCTGAGCCCCCGTGGCCCTCGACCCGGGGCTGCGCCTGCGCTACCTGGAGGCCATGGGCATCCAGGTGTGGCGTCTGCGCGAGCCACCCGGCGGGGTGGAGCACCTTGAGATAGAGGACGCCGCCGCCGCACGGCTGGAGCCGCTGGCTGGCCCTGAGCCGGCACCTGCCGCAGATCGAGCCTCGATAGGGGCGGCCCCCCCGCGGGCCGCGGTGGCCACCCTGGGCTGGGACGAGCTACGGGCGGCGGTGGCCGATTGCCGTGCCTGCGGTCTGTGCCAGACCCGTACCCAGACGGTGTTCGGGGTGGGGGATCCCCGGGCGGCCCTGATGGTGATCGGCGAGGCCCCCGGAGCCGATGAAGACCGCCAGGGGGAGCCCTTCGTGGGCAAGGCCGGTCAGCTCCTCAACCTCATGCTCCAGGCCATCGACCTGCCGCGCGAGCGGGTCTACATCGCCAACATCCTCAAGTGCCGGCCCCCCGGCAACCGGGACCCGCGACCCGAGGAGGCGCTGTGCTGCGAGCCCTACCTGATGCGGCAGATCGCGCTCATCCGGCCTCGGGTGATCCTCTCCGCGGGCCGCATCTCGGCCCAGAACCTGCTCAAGACCACCACCCCCATCGGCCAGCTCCGGGGTCGCTGGCACGAGCTGGGTCCCGAGCGTATTCCCCTCATGGTTACTTACCATCCCGCCTTCCTGCTCCGTTCCCCCGACCAGAAGGCGCGCGCTTGGCAGGACCTCCAGGCGGTGTGGCGGCGGCTCCAGGCGGACGCTGGGGTGCCGGCGCCAGGCTGAGGGCGCAGCCGGCCGGGTAAGAGGTACCGCGGGGGCGCGCTCTAGGCCGAAACGGTGCCCTGGTCCAGTGGACGATCCCGCAGGCTGATGATGCGCCAGCCCTGGGCGCGGGCGTGAGCCTCTAGCGCGGGGTCCGGGTCAACGGCCACCGGGTGCTCCACGGTCTCGAGCAGGGGGATGTCGTTGTGGGAGTCGCTGTAGAAGGTGCTGCCCTGCAGATCCGCCCCCCGTTCGACCAGCCAGTCCCGCAGGCGTAGCACCTTGCCCTCCCGATAGCTGGGGATGCCGGCCACCTCGCCGGTGTAGCGGCCGTCGACCCGGGCGGGGTCGGTGGCGATGAGGTGCTCCACCCCGAAACGGGCCGCGATGGGGGCGGTGACGAACGCGTTGGTGGCGGTGATGATGAGGAGGGTGTCGCCCCCTCGGCGGTGCGCCTCCACCAGGGCCTGGGCCCGGGGCAGGATGATGGGGTCGATGCGCGTGCGCAGGAACGCCTCGCGCCAGCTGTCGAGGGCCGCGAGGTCGTTGTCCCTGAGGGGGCGCAGCGAGAAGCGGAGAAACTCGTAGATGTCGAGGGAGCCCTCGCGGTACTCGCGATAGAAGCGTTCGTTCTCCCGTTCGTAGTGGTCGCGGTCCACCACCCCGAGCTCGGTGAGGTACACGCCCCAGAGGTAGTCCGAGTCCCCGTCGATCAGGGTATGGTCCAGGTCGAAGATCGCCAGCGCCACGTCGTTGTGCCCCCCTCGTTGCCAGGGCGGAAAGCTTACGCGAAAAACTTTATATAGCAACAGGTTATCCCATCGACAGCGCGACTTGTCGGGGCGCCGGCAGTGTGAAAAAATCATCGTAGGGGTAGCCTGGGTGACCGAATCGTGATCGACTCCGACGGATTTCGTGCCAACGTAGGCATCATCCTGTGCAATCTGGATCGGCGCCTCTTTTGGGGTCGCCGGGTGGGCCAGGATGCGTGGCAGTTTCCCCAGGGCGGCATCCAGCACGACGAGACCCCCGAGCAGGCCATGTACCGGGAGCTGGAGGAGGAGGTGGGCCTGCGGCCCCATCAGGTGGAGGCGCTCGGCTGCACCAGCGACTGGCTGCGCTATTGGTTGCCACGCCGTTACATCCGCCACAACTGCAGCCCCCTGTGCATCGGCCAGAAGCAGATCTGGTATCTGCTGCAGGTGCGCTGCTCCGAAGACGCCTTCTGTCTCAACCGCAGCACCAAGCCAGAGTTCGACGCCTGGCGCTGGGTGCGCTACTGGCAGCCGGTCCACGAGGTGGTCTACTTCAAGCGCCGGGTGTACGTACAGGCCCTGCGCGAGCTGGCACCCCTGATTCACCCGGGGGACCCCCGGGACCGTATTTCCAACACTCGCACCGAGCTTCGAGGGGGCTAGCGCCCCGCCGGGCGGCGCCGGGGCCATCTCTGCCCCGCATCGTCCCGCTTCGTGCTACCCTTCGAGCATGCTCGAGACCCTGCGCAGGATCATCCAAGAGGTCAACGGGGCCCCCGATCTGGAGCGGGCGCTGGCCATCATCGTCAGCCGCGTCAAGCAGGCGGTGGGCGCGGATGTCTGCTCGGTCTATCTCACGGATTTCGATCGGCGGCTCCACGTGCTGCAGGCCACCGACGGGCTGGACCCGAGCGCTGTGGGCAAGGTCCAGCTCCCGCTCCACCGCGGTCTCATCGGGCTGGTGTGCGAGCGGGCCGAGCCGGTGAACCTTGCGGACGGCCCCACCCACCCCCGCTACATCCTGGTCCCCGAGACGGGCGAGGTCCGCTACCGCGGCTTTCTCGGCGTGCCCATCATCCAGAACCGCAAGGTGCTCGGCGTGCTGGTGGTGCGGCAGATCGAGCCGCGCGGTTTCGGCGACAACGACGTCACCTTCATGGTCACCCTGGCGGCCCAGCTCGCCGGTGCCATCACCCATGCCCAGGCCAGCGGCGAGCTGGCGCGCCTGAGGGGGCCGAGCGACCTACCGGCCCGCTTCCTGGCCGGCGTGCCGGGCTCCCCGGGGGTGACCCTGGGCACCGCGGTGGTGGTCTATCCCCCGGCGGACCTGGATGCGGTGCCGGACAAGCGGGCGGACGATCTGGAGGCCGAGGTCCAGGCCCTGCGCGGCGCGGTGGACGCGGTGATCGCCGATCTCCGGGGTCTCGGGCACCGGGCGAGCCAGGAGCTCTCGGCGGAGGACCGGGCCCTGTTCGACGCCTGGATCTTCATGCTCGACAGCGACACCCTGCTCGATCGGGCCGTCGATCTCATACGCTCCGGCATCTGGGCCCCGGCGGCCCTGCGCGAGACCATCGCCGAGCACGCCCGGGTGTTCGACGCCATGGACGACCCCTACCTGCGGGAGCGGGCCTCCGATATCCGCGATCTGGGCCGGCGGGTGCTCATGTACCTGGAGCATCGGGAGTCGCGGGTCATCGACTACCCCCCCAACACGGTCCTGGTGGGCGATGAGCTCAGCGCCATCCAGCTCGCCGAGGTCCCCCGGGAGTGCTTCGTGGGCATGGTGTCCACCCGGGGCTCCAGCTCCTCCCACATCGCCATCCTCGCCCGGGGCATGGGGGTACCGGCGGTGATGGGGGTGGTGGATCTGCCCGTGGGGCGGGTCGATGGCAAGGAGCTGGCGGTGGACGGTTACCGGGGTCGGGTGTACGTGGCCCCCAGCGCCGGGGTTCGGGCGGAGTACGAGCGGTTGGCGGACGAGGACCGGGTGCTGACCCATGAGCTCGAGGCCCTGCGGGGGCTGCCGAGCGAGACCACCGACGGTTACACCCTGCCCCTGTACCTCAATGCGGGACTGGTGTCGGAGTCGCGCCCCATCGGTGTGGAGGAGACGGCCGGCGTGGGGCTCTACCGCACCGAGCTGCCCTTCATGATCCGCGACCGCTTCCCCGGCGAGTCCGACCAAGTCTCCAACTACCGCCGAGTGCTGGAGGCCTTCGCCCCCCGGCCGGTGACCATCCGCACCCTGGACGTGGGGGGCGACAAGCCGCTGCCCTACTTCCCGGTGAGCGAGGCCAACCCCTTCCTGGGCTGGCGCGGGCTGCGGGTCACCCTCGACCACCCCGAGATCTTCCTCACCCAAGTCCGCGCCATGCTGCGGGCCGCCATCGGGCTCGACAACCTGCAGATCCTGCTCCCCATGGTGACCACGGTGCGGGAGGTGGACGATGCCCTGATGCTCATCCACCGCGCCCACGACGAGCTGCGCGAGGAAGGCCATGGGGTCACCATGCCGCCGGTGGGGGTCATGATCGAGGTCCCCGCGGCGGTGTACCAGGTGGAGGCCCTGGCCCGGCGGGTGGACTTCATCTCCGTGGGGACCAACGACCTCACCCAGTACCTGCTCTCCGTGGACCGCAACAACGCCCACGTGGCCCGCCTCTACGACGAGCTGCACCCGGCGGTGCTGCGGGCCCTGGTCCAGACCGTGCAGGGTGCCCGCACCCACAATCGTGAGGTGAGCATCTGCGGGGAGATGGCGGGGAACCCGGTGGCGGTGGTGCTGCTGCTGGGTATGGGGGTCCACAGCCTGAGCATGAGCGCCGGAAGCCTGCTGCGGGTCAAGTGGGTGATCCGCAGCATCAGCCGCGCCCGGGCCCGGGAGCTGCTCACCCTGGCCCTGCAGTGCGAGACAGGCGAGGCGGTGCGGCGTCTGCTGGTCTCCGCCCTCGAGGCCCTGAGTCTGGGCGCCCTGGTGCGTTCCAACAAGTAGCCCGCTGCCGCCGCGGAGGCGGTCCCGAGAGGTCAGGACGTGGCCTGAGCCTCGCCCTGGCTGCGCATTCCCCCCCACCAGACCCCGACCAGCGCCAGCACCAGGCCACCCAGGAGCCAGCCCACGGTCGGGAGGCTGGCCAGCAGGGGCGCGATCGCCGGGTCGTTGGCGCTTCCAGAGGCGGTCAGGAGTATGCGTCCCGCGGTGGCCAGGGCGAGCGTCGAGAAGAGCGCGCCCAGCAGCGTCCCCTCGCGGCCCCCGCCGCCGCCGAGCTCGATGGCGGTGGTCGAGGCACTGAGCAGGACCGAGGCCCAGGCACCACCCGCCAGGAGCTGGGCCAGGGTGAGAGCAGAGAGGCTCGGTGCTTGGGAGGCGGCAAGGAGTGCCACCGACCCCAGGAGCGCCCCCGCCGCTGCCACCCTCAGACCGCCGAAGCGCTTGTTGAGCACGCCGACGGGCAGGACCAGGAGGTTGAATCCGATCCAGAAGGCCGGAAGCCAAACCGCCACTGCCGCGGGCTCCAAGAACTGGCCATAGAGGCGCGGCGAGCTCAGGGCCGTGTGCAGCTGGAAACCTTCCGCCATCAATAGCATGCCGAGCAGGAACCCCAGGCCGAGGCGGAGAGGCGCGGGTGGAGGCGCCAGCGGCGGTGCCGGCGGGGGTGCTGGCTCGGGGGTGGCCCGCGGGCTCTCCGCGAGACGCCGTTCCACCCGACCGATGCCGAGGCTCGCCAGTAGCAGGGCCAGGCTAGCGATCGCGAAGGGCACCTTGGGATCGAGCCCCAGCAGCAGTCCGTTGAGATAGGGGGCCCCGGCGGCGGCGATCCCGAACCCGAGCAGCAGCAGACTCGCCTGCCAGGGCACGGCGGGCTTGGGCACCAGCTTGCCCACTAGGGCGAAGAGCGGGGCACGCAGGGCCGAGGAGGTCGCAGCCCAGACCAGGAGCAGGGCGAGGAACAGGGACTGCTGGCTTGCCCCCAGGGGGCTGACCAAGGGCAGGAGCAGGAAGGCCCCGCAGGAGACCGCGGTGATGCCGGCGATCAGGGGCGCGAGCCGCCGCGCCGCCCGGGTCGCCCGATCCGCCAAGATGCCCGCCAGCAGGTCGCTGACCAGGAACAGGAGCTGGTCCAGGAGCAGGATCCAGCCGACCGTACCGGCGCCGATGCCAACCTGCTCGGCCAACCGGGGGAGGAAGGCCACGTAGACTGTCCAGGTCGAGACGAAGAGAAACTGCACCACACCGAGAAAGATCCCGGCACCGTTCGGTGTCGGTGGGGACTGGGGAGGGCTCGAGGCAGCCATGGGCGTTGTGCCTCCTGGAGAAGGATTTTCCCTAGTATCCAGGCCGGCACGACCCCGGTACAACCGGGCAGTGGATGGGGGTGAGGTGAGTCGGGGTAGGCCCTTCGGGCGGGGTTTCCGAGTAGTTCCCGCGCGGGTCTCGGGCGAGAGGCGGGCCCTGGACAGAGCCCTTGGTAAGATTGGCGCTCCCTAGGGGACTCGAACCCCTGTTACCGGCGTGAGAGGCCAGCGTCCTAACCGCTAGACGAAGGGAGCGGGCAGGCTGGCGCCAAACCAAGTATTATACGCAGCCATCTTTGGCGCTCAAGCCCCAAGGGGCAGGCGCCACCCGTCCTCCTGGCAGCCGGATCCCCGCGGATCCCCCCCATCAGCACAAGGTATTGGAAGCATCACAGGCCACAACACTGGCTCCCTGCATCGTCCCGCGCTCTGGGCACGGCATTTCGCGCGCCCACATCAGCGAGAATGCCCTAAAGGTCCTCTATCGGCTCCGCCAGGCGGGCTACCAGGCCTACCTGGTGGGCGGTGGGGTGCGGGATCTACTACTCGGGCGGGAGCCCAAGGACTTCGACGTGGCCACCGATGCCCGGCCGGAGCAGGTGCGCGAGGTCTTTCGCAACTGCCGCCTCATCGGTCGGCGCTTCCGCCTCGCCCATGTGCACTTCGGCCGCGAGATCATCGAGGTGGCCACCTTCCGGGGCTCGGGGGCGGAGGGGGAGCGGGAGACGGCCAATGGCATGTTGTTATCCGACAACCTCTACGGCACCCTCGAAGAGGACGCGGTGCGCCGGGACTTCACGGTCAACGCCCTCTACTACCGCATCGACGACTTCTCCCTGGTGGACTACGTCGGTGGCAAGGCGGACCTCGAGCAGGGCTTGCTGCGCCTGATCGGCGATCCCGAGGCCCGCTACCGGGAAGACCCGGTGCGGATGCTGCGTGCGGTGCGGTTTGCCGCCAAGCTCGGCTTCAACCTGGATCCCGCCACCGAGTCGCCCCTGTGGCGCCTTGGCTCGTTGTTGCGTGGCGTCCCCCCGGCGCGGTTGTTCGAGGAGATGCTCAAGCTGTTCCTGGGCGGTGCCGCCCTGTCCACCTTCGAGAAGCTGCGCCATTACGGCCTCTTCGCCCAGCTATTCGCGGATACGGAGGGGGCCCTGAGCCATCAGGAGGAAGGGTTTCCGATCACCTTCGTCAGCCGCGGGATGGCAAACACGGATCAGCGCATCGAGGAGTCCAAGCCGGTCACCCCCACCTTCCTGCTCGCGCTGCTCCTCTGGGAGCCGGTGCGCCTGCGCTATCTGGAGTGGACCTCGGCGGGCAAGGCCAGCGCCGAGGCCATGCTGTTCGCCGCCTCCGAGGTCTCCGTCCGGCAGCAGTCGGTGATGGCCCTGCCCAAGCGCTTCTCCTTGCCCATGCGCGAGATCTGGCACCTGCAGCCCCGCTTCGAGCAGCGCAACGGCCGGCGTGCGGCCCGTCTCCTGGCCCATCCCCGTTTCCGCGCGGCCTATGACTTCTACCTGCTCCGAGCCGAGTCCGGCGAGGTGGATCCCGCCGGGGCCGATTGGTGGACGCGCATCCAGGAGGTGGACCCCAAGGATCGCCATCGCATGACCGAGGCCGACAAGGGCCCGCGGGTCCGGCGGCGTCGGCGACGGGCCGGCCCGGCGGAGTCCGTGGCCGCCGATGCCCCCTGAGGCGGGGCCCGTCCCCACCCAAGCCTATGTGGCCCTCGGCAGCAACCTGGGGGATCCCGAGCGCCAACTGGGTGTCGCCTTCGCGGCCTTGGGGGGCCTGGGAGGCACCCGGCTCCTGGCCCGTTCCCGCCTCTATTCGACCAGCCCCCAGGGCGGGCCGCCGGGACAGCCGGATTACCTCAACGCCGTGGCCCGGCTGGAGACGCGACTCGATCCGCGGGGGCTGTTGCGGAGGCTCCAGGCCATCGAGCAGCGGGCGGGCCGGCAGCGCACCGAGCGCTGGGGCCCGCGCACCCTGGACCTGGACCTGCTGCTCCACGGGGATCTGCTGCTCGATACCCCCGAATTGACGCTGCCACACCCCCGCATGGCCGAGCGCGCCTTCGTGCTGGTGCCCCTCGCCGAGGTGGCCCCGGAGGGGCTCTGGGTCCCCGGTGCCGGGGCCCTGCGGGACCTGCTGGCCCGCTGTGGGGGTGCGGGGATCCGGCCGGTTGTTCCCCCCTCGCCGTGATCAGCCACTGCCGGGCATTCCCGGCGCTGGTTGAGGCGCGTCCCGCTAGCTGGCAGAATTAGATCGAATGTTGCCCTGCATCAAAGGCTTTCCGTCCCCCATCCCATGGCCGCCGCCCGCCTGAGCGTTCCCGCCCTCTCGACCCTGAAGCAGCAGGGGGAGAGGATCGCCTGCCTCACCTGCTACGACGCGAGCTTCGCCCAGATGCTGGAGGCCGCCGGTGTGGAGGTGCTGCTGGTGGGGGATTCCCTGGGCATGGTGGTGCAGGGCCAGGCGACCACGCTGCCGGTGACCCTGGAGCAGATGGTCTATCACACCGCCTGCGTGACCCGTCGCCGCCAGCGCGCCCTGGTGGTGGCCGATATGCCTTTTCTCAGCTACACCAACCCGGAGCAGGCCCTGTCCAGTGCCGCCCGTCTGATGCAGGAAGGGGGGGCGGACATGGTCAAGTTGGAAGGGGGAGGCGCGGTGGTGGACTGCGTCCGCGCCCTCACGGAATTCGGGGTGCCCGTGTGCGCCCATCTGGGTCTCCTGCCCCAGTCCGTGCTGCGCCTCGGCGGCTACCGGGTGCAGGGTCGGGATCACGCCGGCGCGGAGCGCATCCGCCACGCGGCCCTCGCCCTGCAGGACGCGGGGGCGGGCCTGCTGGTGCTCGAATGCGTGCCGGTCCATCTGGCCCAGGAGATCAGCCACACCCTGAACATCCCGGTGATCGGTATCGGTGCCGGGGCCGGTTGCGATGGTCAGGTGCTGGTCCTCTACGACGTGCTCGGGATCACGCCCGGTCGGGTCCCCCGCTTCGCCAAGAACTTCCTTCCCGAGCATCCGAGCCCCTCCGCGGCGGCGGCGGCCTACGTGGCGGCGGTCAAGAACGGCTCCTTCCCGGCAGCCGAGCACAGCTTCAGCTGATCCCGTGGAGATCGAGACCCACATCCGCGCCACGCGGACGCGGTTGCACGGCTGGCGCCAGGCCGGGGAGCGCATCGTGCTCGTGCCCACCATGGGCAACCTGCACGCGGGCCATCTGGCCCTGATGGCGCGGGCCCGGGAGCTCGGGGAGCGGGTGGTGGCGACCATCTTCGTCAACCCCCTACAGTTTGGGCCGAACGAGGATTTCTCCGCCTATCCCCGTACCCCGGCTGAGGATCAGGCAGGACTCCGGGAGGCGGGGGTCGATCTCTTGTTCGCCCCGGCGGTCACCGAGATCTATCCCGCGGGGGAGGGTGGCTCCTGCCGGGTCGAGGTCCCCGGACTTGCGGAGATCCTCTGCGGTGCCAGTCGTCCCGGCCATTTCAGCGGGGTGGCCACCGTGGTGGCGAAGCTCTTCAACATCGTCCAACCGGCGGTGGCGGTGTTTGGGGAGAAGGACTTCCAGCAGCTCCTGGTGATCCGGCGCCTGGCGGCGGGCCTCTGCTTCCCCGTCGACATCGTGGGGGTGCCCACCCTGCGGGAGCCCGATGGTCTGGCCATGAGCTCCCGCAACGCCTATCTGACCCTTGCAGAGCGGGCGCGTGCCCCCATGCTTTATCGCACGCTCCGGGAGGCTGCCCGGGACCTGGCTGCGGGCGGGACCCTGGAGGCGGTGGAGCAGGCGGCCCTGGAATCCCTGCGGGCGGCCGGTTTCCGACCCGATTACCTGGAGGTGCGTCGCGCCTCGGACCTGTCGCGAGCCGGTGCCGACGACCCCGATCGGGTGATCCTGGCGGCGGCTTGGCTGGGCAAGGCAAGGCTGATCGACAACCTGCGCCTGGGTGCTCCCGGTAGCGCCGAGGCGTGAGATTCGTTATGTTTCGCGGCCTTTGGGATACTATGGAGCCCCTGAAGGGGGCACAGACCCCCGATACCGAATCACCAGAGGTGGGAGCCGATGCTTTTGACTCTCCTTAAGTGCAAGCTGCACCGTGCCTGCGTGACCCATGCGGAGCTCGACTACGAGGGCTCCTGCGCCATCGACAGCGACCTGCTGGAGCGCGCCGGGATCCGCGAGTACGAGCAGATCCAGATCTACAACGTGGCCAACGGCGAGCGCTTCACCACCTACGCCATCCGCGCCCAAGCCGGCTCAAGGGTGATCTCCGTCAACGGGGCCGCGGCCCACAAGGCTCGCCCCGGCGACCGCGTGATCATCTGCGCCTACGCCACCCTCGCCGAGGCGGAGCTCGCGGCCTTCAAGCCCACCCTGGTTTACCTCGACGAGCACAACCGGGTGCAGCGCACCGGCGACCACATCCCCGCCCAGGCCGCCTGATTAGAGCTGGGCCGGATCGCCCCGGCCCCCCTCAGCGACCGCCCCAGGGCGGCAACCGATCCCCCAGGGCCTCTTGGTAGAGCTGCAGGTAGTGGCGCGCGCTCGCCGACCAGCTGAAGTCCCGGCGCATCCCGGCGGTGGCGAGCCGCTCCCACCAGGAGGGTGGGCGCTGGCGCAGGGCGATCGCCTGGCTGATGGCGTACCAGAGCCCCGCCGCGTCCGCGTGCTCGAATTGAAGCCCCGTGGCGAGCTCGTTGTGCAGGTGCTCGGGGGTGGCATCCACCACCGTGTCCGCCAGACCGCCGGTGCGGTGCACGATGGGAACGGTCCCGTAGCGTAGGCTATAGAGCTGGTTGAGCCCGCAGGGCTCGAAGCGCGAGGGCATCAGGAAGCAGTCGGACCCCGCCTCGATGCGGTGGGCGCGTCGCTCGTCGTAGCCCACGTGTACCGCCACCCGCCCCGGGTAGTCGACCGCCGCCTGCTCCAGGGCCTGTTCCAGGTCCAGCTCCCCCGCCCCGAGCATGACCAGCTGGGTGCCGGGCACCGCCATGAGCTGGGGTAGGATCCTGAGGATGAGGTCCACGCCCTTCTGCTCCACCAACCGCCCGATGTACCCGAACAGCAGGGCCTCGGGTGCCTGGGGCAGACCCGTGTCGCGCTGCAGGGCGAGCTTGTTCTTGACCTTGAGGGCGAAACGCCCGGCGTCGTAGGGACGCTCGATCAGGGGGTCGCCGGCGGGGTCCCAGACCTGGTAGTCGATGCCATTGAGGATTCCCGAGAAGCGCCCCCCGAGGTGGCGCAGCAGCCCGTCGAGCCCGTGACCGAAGCGCGGCGTGCGCACCTCCTGGGCATAGGTGGGGCTCACGGTGTTGACGCGATCGGAGAACTGGATGCCCCCCTTCATGAAGGAGAGCAGGTGGTGGAACTCGAGCCCCTGGGGGCTCCAGAGGCCGGGGGGCAGCTTGAGGCGCCGGAAGGTGGCCTGGTCGAACAGCCCCTGGTAGGCCAGATTGTGGATGGTGAAGACGCTGGCGGGGCGGTCGGGGTACTCGGCCAGCAGGGGGGCCACCAGACCGGTCTGCCAGTCGTTGCAGTGGACCAGCTCCGGCCGCCAGCCGGGGTCCCCTCCGCGCGCCACCTCCACCACCGCGCGGCAGAACAGCGCGAAGCGGTCCGGGTTGTCGCCCCAGTCGCGGCCGGTGACGTCGCTGTAAGGGTTACCCTCCCGGTAGAAATAGGCGGGGGCATCCACCAGGTAAACCGGGAGCCCGGTCTCGCGCAGGGTCCCGGCCAGGAGTCGCACCAGGGCCTTGGTGCCCTCGAGCCGCAGCTCCGCCAGCGGCCGCAGGGCCTCCAGGCCCTTGCTGGTGCTGGGATAGGCGGGGAGGATGAGCCGCGCGTCCTGACCCGCGGCGCGCAGGGCCGCCGGCAGGCTGCCGGCCACGTCCGCGAGCCCGCCCGTCTTGATCAGGGGGTGCGCCTCGCTGCTCGCGAAGAGGACGCGGAGACCGGTGGGGTCGGCGAGGGGCTCGGGCATGGGCGTGACTGGGCTGGCGGAGAATCCGTGGCCCCCAAGGGTGGCCGCCTGGGACGAGATTCTAGAAGAAAACCCGGCCCGCGGCACGGGAGCCTGCAGGGAGCCCGAGGCTTTGCGACCGACAGGCAGGGTCCAGTTGAAGCGGGACGGTGTGGTCCTTAACATGCCCGCCCAGCCAAGGCGCGGCCCCGGCTGGTCTCACCGACACCGGTTGGCGGCCGCGGCCGGCGGTCCTGCCCCCTCAGGGGGGTGCGGATAGGGGCGGCCGGGTCCAGGTGGCCCTGCGGCGGCAACCAAGCGATCAGCAACGGGGGAGCAGTCATGCCGTTAATCAGTCACACGCCCCAGTGGCGGGCCCTGGAGGCGCACTGGCAGGACCTCTCCCGGGTGCAGATGGGGGAGCTGTTCGCGGAGGACCCCGGGCGGGCCGAGCGCCTGAGCCTGCGGGCCGCGGGGATCTACCTCGACTACTCCAAGAACCGCATCACCGACGAGACCCTGCGGCTGCTGCTGGAGCTGGCGGAGGCAGCGGAGCTCCGGCGCTGGATTGGGAGGATGTTCGCGGGCGAGCGCATCAATACCACCGAGGGGCGCTCGGTGCTCCACGTGGCCCTGCGCAACCGCAGCAACCGCCCCATTTGGGTGGACGGCGAGGACGTGATGCCTGGGGTCCGTGCCGTGCTGGCCCGGATGGGGCACTTCGTCACATCGGTGCGCTCCGGCGAGTGGGCGGGCTTCACGGGTAAGCGCATCACCGATGTGGTAAACATCGGTATCGGCGGCTCCAACCTCGGGCCGCTCATGGTCTGTGAGGCCCTGCGGCCCTACCAGACCCCGGAGCTGCGGGTGCATTTCGTCTCCAACATCGACGGCACCCACCTGGCGGAGACCCTTCGCGACCTCGACCCCGAAACCACCCTCTTCATCGTCTCCTCCAAGACCTTCACCACCCTGGAGACCCTCACCAATGCCTGCTCGGCCCGTGCCTGGCTGGTGGCGGGGCTCGGGGCAGAGGTGGCGGTGCGGGATCACTTCGTGGCGGTGTCCACCAACCGCGCCAAGGTGGCCGCTTTCGGCATCGATACCAACCACATGTTCGAGTTCTGGGACTGGGTGGGCGGCCGCTACTCCCTCTGGTCGGCCATCGGGCTCCCCATCGCCCTCGCGGTGGGCATGGATCGATTCAACGAGCTGCTGGCGGGCGCCCACGCCATGGATCAGCACTTCTTCTCGGCGGATCTCGGCAAGAACATGCCGGTGCTCCTCGCCCTGCTGGGGGTCTGGTATGTGAACTTCGCCGGGGCCAAGACCCACGCGGTGCTGCCCTATGACCAGTACCTGCGGCTGCTACCGGACTACCTGCAGCAGGGCGACATGGAGAGCAACGGCAAGCGGGTCACCCGCGAAGGGTTCCCGGTGGACTACGCGACGGGTCCCGTGGTGTGGGGGGCACCGGGCTCCGATGGGCAGCACGCCTTCTTCCAGCTGCTGCACCAGGGCACCCAGCTGATCCCGGCGGACTTCATCGCCCCCATCAACAGCCACAACGAGATGGGGGACCACCATCCCAAGCTGCTGGCGAACTTCTTTGCCCAGACCGAGGCCCTGATGCGGGGCAAGGGGCGGGAGCAGGTGGAGGCGGAGCTGGCGGCCACCGGGCTCGGCGCCGAGGCGATCCGGGCCCTGGCCCCCCACAAGGAGTTCCCCGGCAACAAACCCACCAACACCCTGTTGGTGGACAAGGTGACGCCCCGCGCCCTCGGGGCGCTCATCGCCCTCTACGAGCAAAAGATCTTCGTCCAGGGGGTGCTCTGGGGCATCGACTCCTTCGACCAGTGGGGGGTGGAGCTGGGTAAGGAACTCGCGAACGTCATTCTGGCGGAGCTCCAGGGCGGCGAGAGCCAGGGGACCCACGATCCCTCCACCGAGCGGCTGGTCGGCCACTACCTGGAGCGGCGCGGGGCCTAGAAGAGACCGCCGAGCCCCTGGGCCGCCCCGACCGCTAGCCGCGGCACCCCCGAGGCTGGCTCGCCCGGATCGGCTGCCCGTGGGCCTGGACTACCTCCTCAGCAAGTTGCTGCCACCCCTGGTCTATCCCCTCGGCCTCTGCCTGCTGTTGCTGGCGGCGACGCTCGTCGCCACCGCCCTGGGCCGGCGGCGACTGGCGCTCCTGGGGGGATCGGCTGCTGCTGCTGTTCTCTGGCTGGCAGCGACCCCCTGGTGTGCGGCGAGCCTGGCCCACTCCTTGCAACGGGGCTACGAGGAGGTCCCTACCCAGGAGGTGCCCGAGGCGGATGCGATCCTGGTGATTGGGGGGATCATGGGGCCGGCGCGGACCCTGGAGGGGTCCAACCTCAGCGGCGCGGTGGATCGGCTGCTCCACGCCAAGCGGCTGTTCCAGGCGGGCAGGGCGCCCCTGGTCATCGTCGCCGGGGGCGCGGGGGATGGCTGGCTGCCGGAGGCCGACCTCATGGCGGGGCTCCTGCTCGAGTGGGGCGTGCCGGGGTCCGCCATCCTGCGGGAGACCCGCAGCCGCAATACCCGGCAAAACGCCCTGGAGGTCGCGCCACTGCTGGCGCAGCAGGGTCTGGGCAGGGTCCTGCTGGTGACCTCGGCGATCCACATGCGTCGCGCCCAGGAGACCTTCCGTGCGGCGGGGATCAAGGTGCTGCCGGCACCCACGGATTTCTTCGGCGCGCCAACCGAGCCATCCCTGCTGGAGTGGTTCCCCGACGCCGGGGCGCTGGAGCTGACCAGCCGCTGCCTCAAGGAGTACCTGGGGCTCGGGGTCTATCGCTGGCGCGGCTGGGCGGTCCCCTGAGGGCACCGCGCCTCAGGTGGCGCCGAGGCGGCATGCTCGCAAAACCAGCGGTAGGTCGCCGCCAGGCCATCCCCCAGGCCGATACGGGGCCGCCAACCGGTGGATGCGAGGAGACTCACGTCCAGGAGCTTGCGCGGGGTGCCGTCGGGGCGCGCCGGATCGAAGCGGATGCTGCCCCGGAAGCCCACCACCTCCCGGACCAGCTCCGCCAGCTCCCGAATGGAGACGTCCTCCCCGCTGCCCACGTTGATGTGGGAGCGCATGGGCTGGGTGAGGCGCGCATAGTCCCCATCCGCCAGCCCCAGGACCTGGACCGAGGCAGCGGCCAGGTCGTCCACGTGGAGGAACTCCCGGCGCGCCTGGCCCGTCCCCCACACCACCACCTCCGCGGCCCCGCGATCCTTGGCTTCGTGGAACCTGCGCAACAGGGCCGGGATGACGTGGCTGTTCTGGAGGTCGAAGTTGTCGCCCGGCCCGTAGAGGTTGGTCGGCATCACCGAGCGGTAGTGGGTCCCGTACTGGCGGTTGAAGGACTCGCAGAGCTTGATCCCGGCGATCTTGGCCACCGCATAGGGCTCGTTGGTGGGCTCCAGGGCCCCGCTGAGGAGGGCCCCCTCCGCCATGGGCTGCTCGGCCAGCTTGGGGTAGATGCAGGAGCTGCCGAGGAACAGCAACCGCTGCACCCCCGCCTGCCAGGCGGCCTGGATGACGTTCGCCTCGATCATCAGGTTCTGGTAGATGAACTCGGCGGGGTAGGTGTCGTTGGCGTGGATGCCGCCCACCTTGGCCGCCGCCAGCACCACCTGGTCGATGGGCTCCTGGGCGAAGAATGCCCGCACCGCGGCCTGGTCGCAGAGGTCCAGCTCCTGGAGGGAGCGGGTGAGGAGCCTCTCATGGCCCGAGCCCTGCAGGTGCCGGAGGATGGCCCCGCCGACCATGCCCCGGTGACCCGCGACGTAGATCCGCTGCTCCGGGGTCAGCACCGGGGTCTGATCGGCCCTGAGGGCAGGGGGGGTGCTCATTCGTGGCGGTCCGGGGTTTCGAAGCCCTCGCGGCGGCAGAGCTGATCGCGCTCGGCCTCCTTGAGGTCCGCCACCACCATCTCCGTCACCAGGTTGCGGAAGCCGATGCGCGGTTGCCAGCCGAGCTGCTGGCGGGCCTTGGAGGCATCCCCCAGCAGGGTCTCCACCTCCGCGGGGCGGAAGTAGCGCGGATCCACCCGCACGATGAGGTGTCCGCTGCGCAGATCCCGGCCCACCTCGTCCACACCGGAGCCTTCCCAGGCGAGGGCGATCCCAAGCTCCTGGCACACCGCCTCCACGAACTCCCGCACCGAGTGCTGCTCGCCGGTGGCGATCACGTAGTCCTCCGGCGTCTCCTGTTGCAGCATCAGCCACTGGGCCTCCACGTAGTCCCGGGCGTGGCCCCAATCCCGCTGGGCATCCAGGTTGCCCAGATAGAGGCAGCCCTGGAGTCCGAGCTTGATGCGCGCCAGCCCCCGGGTGATCTTGCGGGTGACGAAGGTCTCGCCGCGCATGGGGGATTCGTGGTTGAACAGGATGCCGTTACAGGCATAGAGGCCGTAGGCCTCCCGGTAGTTGACCGTGATCCAGTAGGCATAGAGCTTGGCAACGCCGTAAGGCGAGCGCGGGTAGAAGGGGGTGGTCTCCGTCTGGGGGATCTCTTGCACCTTGCCGTACAGCTCCGAGGTGGAGGCCTGGTAGAAGCGGGTGACGGGCTCCAGGCCCAGGATGCGGATGGCCTCCAGGATGCGCAGGGTCCCCAGGGCGTCGGAGTTGGCGGTGTACTCGGGCTCCTCGAAGGACACCTGCACGTGGGATTGGGCCGCCAGGTTGTAGATCTCCTCGGGGCGCACCTCCTGGATGATGCGGATCAGGCTGCTCGAGTCCGTGAGGTCCCCGTGGTGGAGGATGAAGCGCCGATCGGGCACGTGGGGGTCCTGATAGAGGTGATCGATCCTATCCGTGTTGAAAAGGGAGGTGCGGCGCTTGATGCCGTGGACCCGGTAGCCCTTCGCCAGCAGGAACTCCGCGAGGTAGGCTCCGTCCTGCCCGGTAACGCCTGTGATCAGGGCGGTCTTCTGCATGGCCATCGCTCCTCGGGTCGCCTGTCGGGGCGGAGCAACTATTATCCTATTTTCCTCTGTTGACCTTGTAGAAACGGGTGCGATTCAAACTGATGTTGGCCTGGAGCTACGCGGGCTGCCTGAGCGGTTCACGCCAGTACACCGGCCAGCGCCCATTAGCCTGGGGAAGGTGCAACGCCGACAGGTGCTCGGGGTGGTGGAGGCGCTGTTGGACAAGGTAGCGATAGGCGCTCGCGATCTCCCCCGGGCCGATGGGCAGGTCTTGGCGCAGGGCTTCGTGGTAG
>CAZFHV010000024.1:0-24375 GCA_964519095.1 uncultured Chromatiaceae bacterium
CGCCTTCCTCCAGTACACCTCTGGCAGCACCGGCGATCCCAAGGGGGTCTCCCTCACCCACGCCCACCTGCTGGCCAACATCCGGGCCATGGGTGCGGCGGTGGGGGTCCGGCCCGACGACGTCTTCGTGAGCTGGCTGCCCCTCTATCACGACATGGGGCTGATCGGGGCCTGGCTCGGCAGCCTCTACTACGGCATCCCTCTGGTGGTGATGTCGCCCCTGAGCTTCCTCGCGCAGCCGACACGCTGGCTGCGGGCCATCCACCGCCACCGCGGCACCCTCTCCGCCGCCCCGAACTTCGCCTACGAGCTCTGTCTCACCAAGATCGGCGAGGGGTCTCTAACGAGGCTGGACCTCAGCAGCTGGCGCTGGGCCTTCAACGGCGCCGAGCCCGTGAGCCCCGGCACCCTGGAGCATTTCGCCACCCGCTTCCGGCCCTATGGTCTGAGGCGCGGCACCCTGGCCCCGGTCTATGGTCTGGCGGAGGCGGCGGTGGGGCTGGCCTTCCCGCCCCCGGAAAGGGGCCCCCTGATCGAGCGGGTGCGGCGCGAGCCCTTCCGTCGGGAGGGGCGGGCGGAGCCGGCCGCCGCGGAGGAGTCCGACATCCTGCAGTTCGTGGCCTGCGGGCGGGCCCTGCCGGGCTACCGCATCCGGGTGGCGGACGAGGCGGGTGCCCCCCTGCCCGAGCGGCGCGAGGGCCGGGTCCAGTTCCAGGGTCCCTCGGCCACCAGCGGCTACTACCGCAATCCGGAGGCAAGCCGGCGCCTCTTTCAAGACGGCTGGCTGGAGACCGGCGACCGGGGCTACCTGGCGGGGGACGAGCTCTACGTCACCGGGCGGGTGAAGGACCTCATCATCCGAGGCGGGCGCAACTTCTATCCCTACGACCTGGAGGAGGCGGTGGGGGGCCTGAGCGGGATCCGCAAGGGCTGCGTGGTGGCCTTCGGCGTCCAGGACCCCGCCACCGGCTCCGAGCGGCTGGTGGTGGTCGCCGAGACCCGCCAGCGGGACCCAGCGCGGCGCGAGGCCCTCGGCCGTGCGGTGCGGGAGCGGTCCCTGGAGGTGCTGGGGGTGCCCCCGGACGAGGTGGTGCTGGTCCCGCCCCACGCGGTGCTCAAGACCTCGTCGGGCAAGCTGCGCCGGGGGGCGGTGCGGGAGCGCTACCTGGCGGGCACCTTGGACCAGCCGATCAAGGCGGTATGGCGTCAGGTCCTCGCCGCGGGCTGGCAGGGGGTGAGGACCCGTGTGGGAGCGGCACTCGCGGCCCTCACCAGGCCCCTGTTCGGCATCTACGGCTGGCTGGTATTCCTGCTGCTCGCGGTGCCCACCTGGCTGGGTGTGGTCCTCTTGCCACGACCCGCCTGGCGCTGGGGGCTGGTGCGGGGGGCCATCCGGACGCTGCGCTGGCTGACCTTCACCCCCCTGGAGGTGCTGGGGCGCGAGCAGTTGCCGCCGCCTGGCCGACCCTTCGTCCTGGCGGCCAATCACAGCAGCTACCTCGACGCCCTCGCCCTGATCGAGGCCATCCCCCGCCCCCTCTGCTACGTCGCCAAACGGGAGCTGGCGGGGCCCCGCTACTCCCGCTGGTTCCTGGAGCGGCTCGACACCCTGTTCGTGGAGCGCTTCGATCTCAAGCGCAGCGCCGCGGAGGCGGAGCAGCTCGGTGCGGCGGTGGCGGCGGGGCATTCCCTGGCCTTCTTCCCCGAGGGGACCTTTCGCAGCGAGCCCGGGCTGCTGCCCTTCCGCATGGGGGCCTTCGTGACCGCCGCCGAGGGTGGTCTGCCGCTGGTGCCCCTGACCCTCAACGGCACCCGCCGCCTCCTCGGCGGGGGTTCCCTCTGGCCTCGTCCCAGCAGGATCCGGGTGGTGATCGGCCCGCCCCTCTGGCCGGATGGCCGCGACTGGGCGGCGGCGGTGCGGCTGCGCGACCGGGCCCGCGCCGCCATCCTGCGCCATTCGGACGAGCCGGATGCCGGGGCGAGGGCCGCGCCCGGGGCCGACTGAGGCCTCGATTCAGCCCGCTCCGCCCCCGGTGCCCGCGCGGAGGGTCTCCCCGCAGCTCGGGCAGCGGTAACGGGTGCCGCGCTGGATACGCCGGTGGCGGATGCTGGTGAGGCTGTGCTCGCCGCAGGCGCAATGGTAGGGGAAGCGCTCCAGGCTGCGCCGGGGCAGATCCGTGAGGTCGAAGTCGTGGCAGCGGGTGGCGTCCGCGCCGAAGAATCCCATGAGGGCCCGCCACTCGGGTCCGTGGGGTCGTACCCGGTTCCCGTAGCGGCAAAAGGTGACCACGTGGGCCACCTCGTGGGGGACGGTGCGGGCCAGGAAGGGCGCCGGCTGGCGGGCCAGCAGCTCCGGGTGGTAGCGGATCAGGAAGCGCCGCGCGCCCAGCACACGCGCCTGGCCCGCCGTCGCGCCCCGCAGGTCGAAGCGGATCTCGAGCCCCGGCACGGCGATGCGATAGGCCAGGGCGGCCCTCTGCAGCAGGGTGCGGGTCAGCTCGGCGGCTCTTTGTCGCTGCTCGGGAGAGGCGGCGGCGGGCTGGGTCACTGGATGGTCGGCTCGGGGGGCGGGCCCATGTCCATTTCGGGGGAGAAGTCGTACTGGAACTGCTCCACCGCCTCCACCACCTCACCGGGCTCGGCGAAGCGGGCGATGTGGAACAGGGCCTCCCCGGCGTTGGCCAGGGGTAGGTTGGCGCGGCCGATGATAAGGCCGGTGGCAGGGGCCACCACCTCCATCTCCCGCACCCCAAAGGGGTCGCCGATGATGCCCAGGACCTCGTTCTTGCGCACCCAGGCCCCCAGGGGCTTGACGGCCCGCAGGATGCCGCTCTGGGGTGCCCGCACCCACTGGCTGGAGCGGGCGGTGGCGGGCTCGGGACCCGTCGGCAGGGTCCCCTTGAGGGCCGGGAGCATGCCCAGGGTGCGCATGACCCGGAAGATGCCCTTGACCCCACCCTGGATGGCCATCTCGTCGAAACGCAAGGCCTCCCCGGCCTCGTAGACCAGCATGGGGATTCCGAGCTGGCAGGCCGCGGCCCGCAGGGAGCCCTCCCGCAGGGGGGCATTGAGGATCACCGGGGCGCCGAAGCTACGCGCCAGGACCGGAAGGATGGGGTCGCCCGAGAGACTGGCGCGTACCTGGGCCAGGTTGTCGCGGTGGATGGCCGCGGTGTGGATGTCCACCCCGTGGGTGCAGGCGCGCACCACCTCGTTGAGGAAGAAGGCCGCCAACCGCGCGGCCATGGAGCCGTTCTCGTTACCGGGGAAGACCCGGTTGAGGTCGCGGCGATCGGGGAGGTACCGGGACTGGTTGACGAAGCCATAGACGTTGACCACCGGCACCGCCACCAGGGTGCCGCGCAGGCGCCGCAGCAGCGGTGAGCGCAGCAGCCGGCGGATGATCTCCACTCCCACGATCTCATCCCCGTGCACCGCCGCGCACACCAGCAGCCGCGGCCCCTCCTGCCGCCCGTGCACCACGTGGATCGGCAGGGACATGGCCGCGTGGGAGTAGAGGCTGGGCAGGGGGGCATCGAAAGCAATGCTCTCCCCGGCCCGGACCTGGCGACCAGCCACCTGGATGGGGGGCCGCACCGGCGCAGCCCCCGCGGCGGCTGGGGCGGGGCGCGCGGCGCGTCTCATGGGCCCTCCCCCCCGCCGGCGAGGGAGGTGCGGTAGGCGCGGGCCACCCGCCGTTGCCGGCCCAGCAGGTAAGAGGCCCGCGCATCCACCAGGGCCCGGCCGGCGAAGGCGGTCCGCCCCAGCAGCATGCGGAACAGCAGGTTGTCGCGATTGGTCAGGGTCACCTCGATGGGCCAGGTCCCCCCGCCGATCCCCAGGGGGGTGCGGATCACGTAGCGCAGCTCCCGGTGGCCCCCGGAGTCCGTGACCACCCGCTGATCCAGCACCTCCGCCACGCAGTTCACCACCAGCTCGTCGCGCCCCCGTAAGGGACGCATGCCGAAGTGCACCAGGCGCTTGCCGCCGCGGCGCCGGCTCTCGATGTAGAAGGCGTGCAGGGCCGAGGTGCGGGCGCCCGTGTCCACCTTGGCCTTGATCCAGGGGATGCCGAGCTCGGGCAGGCTGACCCATTCCCGCCAGCCCAGAAGCGTCCGTTCCTGATCCTCGTTCCCCATCGCATCCCCCTCGGCGCGGGTCAGCCCGGGCCGTCGCCTAGACCGCCCCGGCGGCGGCTTACACCAGGTCGTAGCGCTGCTTGAGGTGGGTGTAGACCAATCCGGACACCTCCCGCAGCACCTCCCCCCGCGCATGGATCCAATGACCGTAGTTGCTGGCGCTGGAGCCCCGCTCGATGATCCCGACGAAGACATAGGGATAACGCCGGCCGTTGCGACCCCTGGCCTCCACGATGCCCATGTCCCCGCACAACCGGGCGGTGGAGCCGGTCTTGTCGTAGATGGTGAGGTGGTCGGGCACCGCCGCAACCCCGTCGCTGATACGGTCGCGGTTGGGCAGCGCCATCAGGGACTTGAGCTCCGCGGCATAGGGTAGCTGCCCGCCCCAGAGGGCGCGCAAGAAGCGGCTGTAGTCCGCCGCCGAGGCCTTGTTGCGGTAAGTTTGGCCCCCCGAGGGAATGGTCTCGACGATCAGGGTCTCGCGGAAGATGTGGGGGGCGTGTCTCTTGAGCACCCGCTCTACGTCCCGCGGTCCCTTGCCCCGGGCGTGACGGATCACCAGGCTCATGAGCTGGTTGGTGGCCGCGTTGTCGCTGTCGCGGATGGAACGCGTCATCAGGGCGCGGACCTGGTCGTTGTAACCCAGCCGACCCCGGGAGTCCGCCGCCTCGAAGAAGTAGGCCTGGGCCACGAAGGGCTTGATCATGCTCGCGGCCTGGCGCGGTACCTCCTGGCTGAGGGCCACCAGCTGCTCGCCACTGGTGAGGTCGTAGACCGACCAGGAGGTGCCCTCGCCCCGACCCAGGAGGCCCTGGGCGCGCACGGCTTGAAGGTGGGCGCTGACCCGCTGCTGCAGGGCGCCCTCCGAGGTCGAGGCGGCCCCAAGCGCCTCCAGCGAAGGGAGACAGAAGCCCAGTGCGCCCACCAGGGTTCCGAACAGGAAACGTCGGCGGCCGGCGGAGCTCAGGGGGACGGGGGACTGGCCCAGGGGGGGCGCTGGGCAGGCGAGCCCCGCTATTCGCGCCCCATTGCTCGGGTCCATCCTGGGGGACCCGCCCTAGAGGGGCAGCTCGCCGGGGCGGGTGATGGAGAGCACCCGGGCGCAGCCGGGCCTGAGCTGGGTCCAGTCCTTGGGCATGCTCAGCCGTGCCACGGTGGCGGTGGGTAGCAGCTTGCCGTCCCCGTAGGTCGGGTTGATGGCGCCGCCGAGGTACTCCAGCAGCTCTTCCAGGCCCGGGTTGTGCCCCACCAGCATCACGCGGCGGGCACGCTTGCCCGTCCGCCCCAGGGCAGTCAGAAGCCCCTCCAGGGAGGCGCCGTAGAGCTCCCCATCCCAGGTGATGGCCCCCTTGGCGATCCCCGCCGCCTTGGCGACCCCCAGAGCGGTCTGGCGGGCCCGCTTGGCGGGGGAGCTGAGGATCTCGTCCGGTCTCAGTCCCTCCTGTTTGAGCCAGGCCCCCATGCGCGGGGCGTCCAGCTTGCCGCGGCTCGCGAGGGGGCGATCGAAGTCCGAGGCCGCGGGGGTCTCCCAGTCGGACTTGGCATGGCGCAGGATGAGCAGCTCGCGTGACATGGCGGAAAATCTCGCTTGGACCCAGGACTGGTGGGAATGTAGCTCGGAATCCCGCCCAGGCCAAGGGCGGGGCCAACAGTGAGGCCGATCAGCCGAGCTCGCCCAGCAGCCGCGCCATCATGCCCTGGGCCTGGGGAAGATAGCCCCCACCAAAGAGGTTGAGGTGGTTGAGCACGTGGTAGAGGTTGTAGAGGACCTTGCGCACCCCATAGCCGGGGTCGAGGGGCCAGGCCCCCTGGTAGGCGGCGTAGAAGCGGTCCGGGAAGCCCCCGAACAGCTCGGTCATGGCCAGGTCCGCCTCCCGGTCGCCGTAGTAGACGGCCGGGTCGAACACCACCGGCCCGCCGTCCGGGTCATAGGCCAGGTTGCCCCCCCAGAGGTCCCCGTGCAGCAGGGAGGGCCGGGGTTGGTGGCCCAGGAGCGCGGGTAGCCCCGCGAGCAGCCGCTCCCCCGGGCCCTGCAGGCGACCGCCGTAGCCCTGACGGGCGGCGAGGTGGAGCTGGAACCCGAGCCGCTGCCGATGCCAGAACCCGATCCAGTCGCTGCTCAGCTCGTTGGGCTGGGGGGTGGCGCCGATGTGATTGTCCCGCCACCAGCCAAAGCGCTCGCACGTGGTGCGGTGCAGGACCGCGAGCCCCTCGCCGGCACGGGCGGCATCGCCGTTGCCCCGCAGGGGGAGGTATTCCAGCACCAGATAGGCATCGTAACCGGCCACGCCGCTCGCCAGGGGTTCGGGGGCCCGCAGGGCCCCGCTCGCCCGCAGTTCCGCGAGACCCGCCGCCTCGGCCTCGAACATGCCCAGGCGGCTCGCCTCGTTGAGCTTGACGAAATATTGGCGAGGGCCGTCCGTCAATCGGTAGGCGCGGTTGATGCAGCCCCCACCGACCCCCTGGGCGGGCGCCGGACGGAAAGGCTCGGCCGTGACCTGGCCGATGTGCTCCGCGATGTGCCGCCAGTCGGTCACGCGGGCTCAGTGGCGGGCAAATCGCTCCAGCAGGCGGCTGCTGCGGGGGAAATGGGCGCGCAGAAAGGCCATCTGATCGGCCAGCACGTGGCGCCCCTGCAGGTAGATGTACTCCGCGTGGGTGGGGGTGAAGGGCACCGCCAGCAGCTCCATGCCCGCCGCCTCCGGGCTACGTCCCGCCTTGAAGTTGTTGCATCCGATACAGGCGGTGACCACGTTGTTCCAGGAGTCGGTGCCCCCGCGGCTGAGGGGGCGCACGTGGTCCCGCGAGAGCTGGGCGGTCGCGAATCGCCCCCCGCAGTAGAGGCAGAGGTGCCCGTCGCGTTGGAACAGGGTGCGGTTGCACAGGGGTGGGACGTAGTGGGCCTTGACCTTGCTGAGGGTCTTGCGGTTGCCCTGGGTGGCGATGATGGAGTTGATCTCCAGCAGGCTCTGCCGCTGGGTCACCGCCTGAAGACCGCCCCGTAGCCGCAGCAGGGTGGAGCCGCACTGGTAGGCCACCAGACCGAGGCAATAGAGGCGCGCGGCTTCCCGGTAGTCGATCCACTCCAGGGGCATGCCGGAGATGTCGGTCCGCAGGATCTGTAGGCTCAGCTCGTTCATCGCCGGGTTCTGGCCCCGAAACCTCGGGGGGCATCATACACGGGTGGGGGGGGTGTGCAACAATTCGCTCCGGGTTCCCGGGGGCACCTTCGGGGGTGCCAAATGGGCATGCGAGGCCGATCAATTATTCACATGGACCCCGATGGGGACGGGGTAACCCGGTCCTTTGATGCGCCGCGTCAATGAGCAATTTGTCGAATACCCTAACTCTATGAATAATCAACAAAAGCACCGAGATGGCGGTTTTTGCACCGAGGCGCACGGCCCCAGATTTTTCGCGGCCTCGCGGCCAACATCCGCCGCTTTTCCCCAGGGTTATCCACAGCCGATGTGGACAGATCCCGCTGGGCCGCCAAGGACAAGGGGTTAGCTCCGGATCATGAGGTTCTGCGCCAGTAAACCCGCCTAACTCGACCCAGACCCCCGGAGGCCAGGTGGCAGCCTCGCCGGTGCTGCGGGTGGCGGTTTCAGCCCCCCTGCCGACCCTGTTCGACTACCTGCCGCCCCTGGGTGCAGACCCCTCCGAGTTGGTCCCCGGCGTGCGGCTAAGGGTGCCCTTCGGCCGGGGCAGCCGGGTGGGGCTCCTGATCGAGACCGCGACCGGGAGCGACCAGCCCCCCGAGCGCCTCAAGCGCGCCAGCGCCCTCCTGGATCCCCGCCCCCTGGTCGACGGCCGGGAGCTGGGTTTCTGGCAATGGGCGGCGCGCTACTATCATCACCCCATCGGCGAGGCCCTGCTGGGGGCACTGCCGGGGCCCCTACGCCGCGGCGGCACGGGGCGCGACGCCCCGGTGGGGGGCTGGCGTCTCACCGTCGCCGGCTGGGGCGCCGATCCGGCCCTGCTGGCCCGGGCCCCGCGTCAGTCCCTGCTGTGGCGTTGCCTGCGGGAGTTCCCGGAGGGCCTGGACCGCCTGACCCTCGCCGCTCGCTGTGGCGATCCCGGGACGGCCCTGCGCGCCCTGGTGGCGCGGGGCTGGGTGGAGGCGCTGCCGCTGCTGCCCGCGAGCACCGGCCCGGGTCGGCCAGTGGGCGAAGCGATCGACCTCAACCCCGACCAGGCAAGGGCGGTGGAGGCGGTGGCCGCCTCCCTGGGGCGGTTCGCGGCCTTCGTTCTGGAGGGTGTGACGGGGAGCGGCAAGACCGAGGTCTACCTGCGCCTGATGGACCAGGTGCTGGCCGGATCGGGCCAGGTGCTGCTGCTGGTGCCGGAGATCGGCCTGACCCCCCAGCTCCTGGCGCGGCTGAGTGCCCGGTTGCCGGTCCCCCTGGGCGTCCTCCATTCCGGGCTGGCCGAGGGCGAGCGGGCGCGTTCCTGGCTCGCAGCGCGGGACGGGGCCCTGCGGCTGGTGGTGGGGACCCGCTCGGCGGTGTTCACCCCCTTGCCGGGGCTGGCCCTGATCCTGGTGGACGAGGAGCACGACCTCTCCTACAAGCAGCAGGAGGGCTACCGCTACCAGGCCCGGGACCTGGCGGTGTGGCGGGCCCGCCAGCGGGGCTGCCCGGTGGTGTTGGGCTCCGCCACCCCGGCGCTGGAGACCCTCGACAACCTGGCCCGCGGTCGCTACCGGGGGCTCAGGCTGCCCCAGCGCGCCGGCGCGGCCCGGCCCCCCCGCCTGGATCTCGTCGACATCCGGGGCCAGCCCCTGCGCGCCGGCCTCTCGCCGGTGCTGCAGCGGCTGGTGGCGGAGACCCTGACCGCGGGCCGCCAGGTGATGCTGTTCCTCAACCGCAGGGGCTTCGCCCCGGTGGTCACCTGCCACGACTGCGGTTGGGTCTCGGGCTGTCCCCATTGCGACGCCCGCCTGACCCTGCACCTGGAGGGCCGCTGCCTCTGGTGCCACCACTGCGGGCACCAGAGGCCCCTCCCCGCCGCCTGCCCCGACTGCGGACGGGCGGACCTGCGGCCCCTGGGGCAGGGGACGGAGCGGCTCGAGGCGGAGCTCGGCGCCCTCTACCCCGGTGTGCCCCTGGCGCGCATCGACCGCGACAGCACCCGGCGCAAGGGGGAGCTGGAGCGGCTGGTCGGGGCGGCGGAGCGGGGCGAGTATCGGATCCTGCTCGGCACCCAGATGCTAGCGAAGGGCCATCACTTCCCCGACCTGACTCTGGTAGGGATCCTGGACCTGGATCAGGGGCTCTACGGGGCGGATTTCCGCGCCCCCGAGCGCATGGCCCAGCTCCTGATCCAGGTGGCGGGTCGGGCCGGGCGGGCGGAAACCCCGGGGCGGGTGCTGCTGCAGACCCGCCACCCCGACCATCCCCTGCTGCTCACCCTCATCCGCCAGGGTTACCGGGCCTTCGCCGAGGCGGCCCTGGAGGAGCGTCGCCAGGCGGCCCTGCCTCCATACACCGCCCAGGCCCTGGTGCGGGCGGAGGCCCCCCACCCGGAGCCCCCGTTGGCGTTCCTCACCGCCGCCCTGGAGGCTGCGGCCCCCTGGCGGGGGCCGGGGATCAGCCTCTGGGGCCCGGTGCCCGCCCCCATGGCGCGTCGCGCCGGTCGCGACCGGGCCCATCTCCTGGTCCAGGCGGCGGGGCGGGCGGAGCTGCAGGAATTCCTGGGGCCCTGGGTGGCGGCGCTCCGGGGTCTCCCGGCCGCCAGGGGGGTGCGCTGGGGCCTGGACGTGGACCCCCAGGAGCTGCTGTAGGCCGGCCGTTCTTGCTATTCTTCGTTGTTTTCAGGCGGTTCGACTGTGGACGGGATGAAGCATCAGATTCAGGCGCTCCTTTCGCGGGCCTGGCAGCAGGTGGCGGCGGGGCTGACCCCGCCCCTCGCGGAGGTGTCCGAGCCCCAGGTGGAGCAGACGCGGGAGGCGGCCCACGGGGACTTCTCCTCCAACCTGGCCCTGGTGCTGGCCAAGCAGGTCCGCAGCCGGCCCCGGGAGCTGGCCGAGCGTCTGGTGGCGTCCCTGCCGCCTTCGGCCCTGGTGGAGCGGGTGGAGATCGCCGGTCCCGGCTTCATCAACTTCTTCGTGGCCCCCGACGCCTACCGGGCCCTGGTGCCCCAGATCCTCCGCACCGGCTACGACTATGGCCGCAGCCGCATGGGCGGGGGCAGGCGGGTGCAGGTGGAGTTCGTCTCCGCCAACCCCACCGGGCCCCTGCACGTGGGGCACGGCCGGGGGGCGGCCTATGGGGCCGCGGTGGCCGATCTGCTCTCGGCGGTGGGCTTCGAGGTGCACCGCGAGTACTACGTGAACGACGCGGGCCGCCAGATGGACATCCTGGCCACCTCCGTGTGGCTGCGTTACCTGGAGCTCTGCGGCGAGGACCTGCCCTTCCCCGCCAACGCCTATCGGGGCGACTACGTGTGGGACATCGCGGCCACCCTGCACCGGGATCACGGGGATGCCTATCGTCACGGGACCGATGAGGTGCTGGCGGGTCTGCCGCCCGACGAGGCCGAGGGCGGCGACAAGGAGGCGTACATCGACGCCCTGATCGGGCGCACCCGCACCCTGCTCGGGGACAACCGCTACCGCTACCTCTTCGAGCTGGGGCTCAACATCATCCTCGACGACATCCGCGACGACCTGGAGCGCTTCGGGGTCACCTACGAGAGTTGGTATTCCGAGCGCTCCCTCATGGAATCGGGGGCGGTGAACAAGGCGGTGGACCGTCTGCGCGAGGCGGGCTGCCTCTACGAGCAAGGGGGGGCCTGGTGGTTCCGCTCCACCGCCTTCGGGGACGAGAAGGACCGGGTGGTGGTGCGCGAGAACGGCCAGAGCACCTACTTCGCCTCGGACATCGCCTACCACATGGACAAGGTGGAGCGGGGCTTCGAGCGCATCATCGACATCTGGGGCGCGGACCACCACGGCTACGTGCCCCGGGTCAAGGCCGCCCTGCGGGCCATGGGCGACGACCCCAGCCGCCTGCAGGTGCTCCTGGTGCAGTTCGCCATCCTCTACCGCGGCGGCGAGAAGGTCCAGATGTCCACCCGTTCCGGGGAGTTCGTCACCCTCCGGGAGCTGCGCAAGGAGGTGGGCAGGGATGCGGCCCGCTTCTACTACGTGATGCGCAAGTGCGAGCAGCACCTGGACTTCGACTTGGACCTGGCCAAGTCCCAGTCCAACGACAACCCGGTCTATTATGTGCAGTATGCCCACGCCCGGGTCTGCAGCGTGCTGCGCCAGGGGGCCGAGAAGGGAATGGACCTGGACCCCAGCCCCGGCGAGACCAACCTGGAGCGCCTGGTGGAGCCCGAGGAGTTGGCCCTGCTCAAGACCCTCTCGCGCTATCCCGAGGTGGTCGAGGCCGCCGCCCTGTTGGCAGAGCCCCACCAGCTCACCCACTACCTGCGGGAGCTGGCCAATGAGTTCCACGTCTACTATGGGGCCCACCCCTTCCTGGTGGCCGATGCGTGCTTGCGTGATGCCCGCATCAAGCTCATCCTGGGGGTAAGGCAGGTGCTCCATAACGGCTTGAACCTGCTCGGCGTGTCCGCGCCGGAACGGATGTGACCATGTCCCGAGCCACCCCATCCCGAGATACGGTACCCCCCGAGAAGTTCGTGCCCCGCCACCAGCGGCGCTGCTACTGCGCGGTCTGGTTCGTGCTGGGTGCCTTGGCGGGGGGCGTCGCGCTGGGCCTCTACTGGCTCAAGCAGACCCAGGCCGAGAAGGTGGCCGAGGCCCCTGCCCCGCAGCCCCCACGCCAGGCCCAGCCCAAGTTCGAGTTCTACAACCTGCTCCCGGAGACGGAGGTGGTACTCTCCGAGGCCGAGGTGAAGGAGGCCACCGCCAAGGCCCATCACCCGCCCGCCAAGCCGGGTACGGAGGGGGCCGCCAAGGCCAAGACGGAGCCGGGGACGGCGCCCACCGCGCCGCCGGGGGCTGAGCCCCCGGGGGGTGAGACCTACCTGGTGCAGATCGGCTCTTTCCGCCGCACCGAGGAGGCGGAGCGACTCAAGGCCCAGCTCGGCATGCAGGGGATTCAGGCCCAGATCCAGCAGGTGACCATCAACGGCAAGGACACCTATTATCGGGTCCGCACCGGCGCCCTGCGGGGTCCTCAGGCCCTCAACGAGGTGCGGGGCCGCCTCAAGAAGAACGGGATGGAAGGGACGGTCATCAAGCTCAAGGGCTAGCGGACCTGGGACTCGCTTGGCCCAAGGGCCTCTAGCGACGGCAGCCGATGTCGATGGGGGGCAGCGCGGGGCCGGCCCCCTCGGTCCAGGAGTAGAGCTCCACGCTGGCCGGATCACACTGGCCGCAGCCGCTGCCGCACCCGGCAGCCAGGGGTCGCCGGTCCACCTTCCCCTTGCGGATCCACACCGCCAGCATCCCTCTGAGGATCTCGGGATCGGCCCGGAAGTGCTGGGCCAGCTCGGCCAGGGTGGCCCCGGTGCGGCCCTGCAGATAGCCCCGGAGGTCCGCCAGGGTCATCGCGGGGCCTCCACCGCGGCCAGGCCCGGCCGCCGCTCGCCGCGCTGGGCCCAGGCCCTGAGGCCCATCACCACCCCCGAGAGCATGATCGCGAGCCCCAGCAGCCAGCCGAGGGACTCCAGTGGATGGCGCGCGAAGCTCGCGGCCTGGTAGAAGGCGGTGGCGGTGACATAGGCGATGCCGGTGGTCCAGGCCGCCACGAAACCGGCCCAGGCGACACTGGTCTCCCGCACGATGGCCCCCATGGTGGCCACGCAGGGGAAATAGAGCAGCACGAACAACAGATAGGCGAAGGCGCCGATGCGGCCGTCGAAGCGCGCCTCCATGGCGCCGAAGGTGGCGCGGTGCACCGTCTGGGCTTCGGCGGTGCGCTCCGCATCCGAGAGGTCGCCCAGGTCCAGCCCCAGGGGATCGAGCAGTCGGTCCCCCAGCTTGGCGAGGTTGGTGGGGACCGTCGCCGCTGCCTTCTGGAGGGCGGCCCAAAGCTGGAAGGCGGGCCCCTTCTCCTCCGCCTCGGCCCCCTCGCTGGCGAGACGGCCGTAGAGGGAATCCAGGGTGCCCACGATGACCTCCTTGGCGAGGACCCCGGAGAAGATCCCCAGGGTCGCGGGCCAGTTGTCCTCCCGCACCCCCATGGGGGCGAAGGCGGGGGTGGCGGCCCGAGCCAGGGCGCCGAGCACCGAGCCCTCGCTGTTGCGGTTGCCGAAGCTACCGTCGGTCCCAAGCGAGCTCAGCACGTTGATCGCCAGCACCATTAGCACGATCACCCTTCCCGCCTCGCTCAGGAACAGCCGCACCCGGTCCCAGCTGCGCAGCAGCACCCCCTTGAGGGTGGGCAGGTGGTAAGGGGGCAGCTCCATCATGAAACCGCTGCTCTCTCCGGGCAGCAGGGTCCGCTTCATGATCAGACCCGTGAGGATGGCCACACTGATCCCGATGAGGTAGAGGGCGAATACCAGATTCTGGCCGCTCTCGGGGAAGAAGGCGGCGGCGAACAGGGCGTAGACCGGCAGCCGCGCGCCGCAGGACATGAAGGGGTTCATCAGGATGGTCAGGCGCCGCTCCCGCGCGTTCTCCAGGGTGCGGGTGGCCATCACCGCCGGCACGTTGCAGCCGAAGCCCACGATCAGGGGCACGAAGGCCTTGCCGGGCAGGCCGATGGATCGCATGAAGCGGTCCATGACGAAGGCGGCCCGGGCCATGTAGCCGGTGTCCTCGATGATGGAGAGGAAGATGTAGAGGGTGGCGATGATGGGGATGAAGGTGGCCACAATCCTCAGCCCCCCGCCGATCCCATCCGCCACCACCAGCGGGAGCCAGGCGGGGGCGCCGAGCCCCCGCAGCAACTGCCCCAGGCCATCCACCAACAGGGCCCCGGTCACCCCGTCGAAGAAGTCCACGAAGGCCCCGCCGAGGTTGATGGTGAACATGAACATCAGGTACATCACGGAGAGGAAGATCGGGATCCCCAACACCCGGCTCAGCACCGCTTGGTCGATGCGGTCGGACAGGGTGTGGGTCGCTCCCCCCCGCTGCTTCACCACCTGTTGGGCGAGGCTGTGGGCGTGGCCGAAACGGGTGTCGGCGATGTGGACGTCCACCTCCTCCCCGGAGCGATCGGCGATGACCTTGGACCAGTCGGCGGCGCGGGCGCGGATCGGCTCGGTGGCCAGCCCGGTGGCGGACGTCTCCCCTTCCAGGAGCTTGAGGGCCAGCCAGTGCGCGTTCTGCCGGGCCGCGTGGGGGGCGAGAGCGGTGGCGAGATCGCTCACTGCCTGTTCCACGGCCTCGTCGTGGGCCAGGGCGAAGCCGCCCCTCTGCTGCCCCAGGCCCACGGAGAGGATGCGGGCCTTGAGTTCCGAGAGCCCCTCGCGGGTCACGGCCACCACCGGCACCACCGGGCAGCCCAGGGCCTCGGAGAGGCGTTGCACGTCCAGCTCCAGGCCCCGCTTGCGGGCCACGTCCATCATGTTCAGCGCCACCACCAGCGGCACCCCCATCTCCAGGAGCTGCACCGTCAGGTAGAGGTTGCGCTCCAGGTTGGAGGCATCGAGCACGTTGACGATGAGGTTGGCCTCCCTTGAGAGGAGGTAGTCGCGGGTGATCTGCTCGTCGAGGGAGGACGCATCCAGGGAGTAGATCCCCGGCAGATCGATGACCAGGGAATCCCGGCCGTCGAGCTCCGTGCGACCCTCCTTGCGGTCCACGGTCACCCCTGGCCAGTTGCCGGTCTTCTGGCGGATACCGGTCAGGGCATTGAAGAGGGCGGACTTGCCGCAGTTCGGGTTGCCAGCGAGGGCGATGGTCAGGGGGGTGCCCGGGGCGAGCAGCTCAGGGGATACGGCGGGATCGCAACAGCCCATGGTGAGGGGTCTCCGGGAGTGGGGCGCCGCGTGGCGTGGGTAAGGAGCGGCTAGGGGGCCGTGGCCGCCTCGGTCAGGGGCTCCGCCAGGAGCTTCTCGGCGACGCCACCGCCCAGGGCGATGCGGGTGTCACCCACCGCCAGTACCACCCCCCGGCCCCGATGGTGGAGGACCTCCACCTCCGAACCCACGCGCAGCCCCAGCCCCAGCAGGCGCCGACCCAGATCCCGCCCGCCACGAATGACCCGGATGCGGGCGCGGGATCCTAGGGGGAGCTGGGACAGGGGGTTGAGAGAGGCGATCGGTTCCGCGGGGGCTGCCATGGGTGGGTCCAAACAAGAATAATTCTTATTTACTATACCAGGCCCTTCGCACCTGCACAATCGCTGCCGCGGCCCCGCAAGGCCTTCTTCGACCCCAAAAGGGCGGTCAGGGCAGGCCCGGTCGTCGCAGCAGGTCCACCCGGTGGGGCTTGAGGAAGTGGGCCCCCTCGGGGGTCAGATGGGCGAGGAAGGCGGCGCGGATCGCTGCGTAGCGGGCGGCGTCGATGTCGAGCGGGGTGTGGGTGACGTGGAGGAAGCGCGCCTCGAAGGCCTCCCAGCTCTCGTAGCGGCCCGGCACATGGAAGAAGCGCTCCGCCGCCAGCTCCCAGGCCCCGCTGGCCACCCCCTCCTCCAGGGCGGCGAAGGCGGCCTCGCGGACCTGCCGCTCGTCGTTGACCAGACGCAGGATCTCGTTGAAGGGCCCCCAGTAGACCGGCTCGGAGAAGTAGGCGAGGCCACCCGGCTTGAGCACTCGGCGGATCTCCCCGAGGGCCTGACCCATGAGGGGAAGGGGCACGTGGTGCCAGGACTTGAACAGGAAGACCAGGTCGTAGCTCTGGTCGGGATCGGCGATGGCCTCGGCGCCGCCGTAGCGAAAGCTGACGGAGGGCAGCCCGGTGATCTGGAGGTTCTTCTCGTGCTGGATGCGGTCCACCTCGGTGGCCACCACCTCGGCGGCGCCCAAGTCCTCCGCCAGCAGTCGGGTCATGGCCGCGTCACCACAGCCAAGCTCCAGAACGCGCTTGCCGCGGGGGTCGACCAGCTGACCGATCAGGTCCCGTTCGCTGAGGGTCTGGTAGGAGGATTCGTCATGGATGCGCATGGGAGAACCCCATCGGTGAGGGTGCCACGACCCATCATATACCCGTCACCGAGGGATTCCCCACCGCGAGACGTACCCCTCGGGAGCGACCGCGGCGTTGAGCCTGGTCTCAACAGGGTCCCCATGCCTGGGTCAGGGGTCCGGGCTCGGCCGGGCGCCCGGGTGGGATGGAGCTCCGGGGGAAGTGCGGGCCCAGCGCAAGCCGTGCAAGAGGGCGATCAGGGCACCGAGGCCGCGGTTGGCACCGCGCTCGGGCGAAGCATCAGGCCCTCAAGCGGACCGGGGCCAAAGCGGCGCCCTGATCGAGGGCCCTGCGGACATTGGGCGCTGCCGAGAAGACCGCGTTGTGCACGATCTCTGCGACCTCGAAGCCCTTAGCGAGGCGCTTGGTTCCCGCCATGGTTGCGTGCCGCTGCGCCAGAGTGAAGCCGAAGCCGGCAAGCAGTGCCTCGATGTCACGCGTGTTCCAGGGCGAGCATTCGACCTGCAGGGTGCGCGGCCGGCCCTGCCCGGTCAGCATCTCCCTCATACCCCGCAGGATCGCGAGCTCCGTGCCGTCCACGTCGATCTTGACGGCGTTCGGGGGTCGAATGGCCCCCTCGGCGATCAGGGTATCCCCGGTCTGGGCCAGCATCACCTCGCTCGGCCCCGAGCTGGATGAGGCGCGCGCCGCGGGCTCATCGGCGGCGCCAGCGAGCTGGCTGCGCGAGGAGCCGATGCGCCACTCCCCGTACTGGAACCGTGCGGGCCGGGGTGCCTCCGCAAGGGCGCAGGTCAATAGGGTCACCCGCTCCCCCAGGCCGTTGACCATGAGGTTCTCCATCAGGGCGACGGCGTTGGGCAGGTGGGGCTCGACCGCGTACACATGGCCGGAGGGCCCGACCCTCTGGGCTGCGAACAGGGTGTACAGGCCGATGTTCGCCCCGACGTCGAGGAAGACGTCACCCGGCTGCAGCACCTGGTTCAGCCAGTCGATGGTTCCTGCCTCCTTGACGTACAGGGTGTAGGCACGCCGCAGGGTGAGGGCGTTCGAGCACCGGAAGTAGAGTACGCCGTCGGGGGTCGGCAGAGCGACTTGGAGGGTCGTCTGCCGGGCGAGCCAGGCGAGCCCATCCGCCAACCACCGCAGTGGCCACGCGGGCCTATGCCGCCCCGTTGTGTGCAGTCGTATCATAGTTTCTCCATCCTGGCCCGCAGCGGGCCGCCGGTGTGCGGGTCTTTTCCTGGTTCCGACCCGGGTCCGGGGGCCCAGGGGTAGCGGTTCAGTGCAGGCTCCCGAGGAAGGCAATCAGCTCGGCGCGAGATTGGGCATTGGCGAGGCCATCGTATTTCATCTTCCCGCCAGGGACCAACTTCTTGGGCGCTTGCAGGTATTGGTCGAGCTTGTCCTTGCTCCAGGAGAAACCGGCGCCCTTGAGGGCGTCGGAATAGCTGTAGTCGGCGATGCTGCCCGCAGGGCGGCCCGTCACGTCGAACAGGGAAGGGCCCTTCTTGTTCTTGCCCACCTTGATGCTGTGGCAGTCACTGCATTCCTCGTCAAAGACGCTGGCCCCCTGGGTCCCATCGGCAGCCTGGGCGAGCGGTGTCACCAGGGCGAGCGCCAGGGCCAGGGCTTGCGGCAGGGGGGAGGGTCGGTAGGTGCTCATGCGTCTAGACCTCAAAAGGCTGCCCAGATGAACCCGAACAGGGTGTTGTTGTCGTTGGCGTCGCGACCGTCCCCGTCATAGTTGTGGGAGGCGCCATTGAACTTGGTGTAGCCGGTGTACTGGAGGCCGAGCCTGAGGTTTGCCCAGGTCCCGCCCCAGGACCCCTCCTTGCCCCAAGGCGTCCAGTCGGCCTGGAGCGTATACCCCGCCGTGCCGGGGCTCCCGGTGCGGCTGCCCACGTCGGCCTCAGGCGCGTAGAGCAGGTTGTCGCTGCTCCCGGTGATCTTGAACAGGCCGAGCGTCAGGCCCCAGGTCTGGTCGTAGTAGTAGGAGCCGGAGAGGTCGAACCGACCGACGTGCCCGTTCTTCTTCTGAGCCTCGCCCGCCTCATAGCTGCCGTCGAGGTGGCGATTCTCGTAGATGTACGCGGTATTGAGGGTGAAGATGTGCTTGCGCGTGCCGAGGAACTGATAGGAGGCATCGATACCCCAGTCGTAGTACTTGTTGGTAGATCCGGAGCCGCCATCGAGCTTCAGATGGGGGTCAAAGCCGAAAATGCCCACCTGCCAGGCCTGGCTGTGCACATCCTGCAGGTAGCCTAGGCGCCAGTAAGGGGAGACACCGCTGATCTTGTCGAGGGAGTCGTCCTTGGCGATCACGTTCAGGTTCTCGAGGAGGTTCTTGGAGAAGGTCTTGTAACCCCCCAACTCGGCGTAGAGCCCGTTCCAGAGCCCGTAGGCGGAGATGCCTCCCACTTGCTGCTCCAGCCCGCCGTCCAGGATGGGCGAGGCGATAGGGCCGGGGACCAACTCCGAGGACATGTACGGGAAGCGCCAGGCAGGCAGGTTGTTGAAGGGATCGGTGACCGAGGGGTTATTGTTGAACGTCAAGCCGAGGAGCACCTCATCCCCGCCCAGTTGAAGCGTTCGCGCATAGCGCACATCGGCGTTGTCCATGGCCAACTGGCGCTCGATGCCCGAGTAGGTCCCCTGGATGAAGGTACCCAGGTGCTCCGTCAGTCCCCCGGCGAGGAAGACCGACCCCTCCTGGACGACCGCGTTGTCATTGGGACCCTGGTAGGGTCCGGCATCCTCCGACTGAGCCTTCTTGGTGTGGGTGTAGGACCCCACGAGCATGCCGGAGAGGGGCACGTGCCCCTCCTTGCCATCGCTCTCCGCGTAGGCATTGAGCTTGAACTTGAGCCCATGGAGGGTGAGCTGGGGTCCAAAACTGCCGACGTGGCAGGCGCTGCATTCCTCACCGGTCTGGCGGGCATAGCTCGGCACCGCCTGGCTGGGGGTGGCCAGGGTCAGCCAGCAGACCAGGGTGCCGACTAGGTATCCGAGCAGGAGCCTGATGCGGGCGGAGCTTGCTCGGGCGGGGGGCGATGGTGTTGACATGGTCTGTTGCCTTCTTCAGGGGTGAGCGTGGAGAGACGGCGCCGTTGCTGGGATCGAGCCAGGACGGTTTCCTTGTGCGGCCGCCCTGGGGCGGCACCTTCGTGGAGGCAGCATCGACCTGAGGATCGGGTCGCCGCGCCCGAAGTGATGCCAGAGGGCGGCCAGGGCGTGGGCCGCGGCCAGGCCGATCAGCGCCCAGGCCAGGCCCTGGTGCCAGCTGGCGAGGGTTTCGGCCAGACCCCGGTCGGGGGCCAGGAGTGGTGGTACCGAGAGCACACCGAAGAGGTGCATGACCTTGCCGGAGGCGCTCCACTGGGCCCAGCCGAGTAGCGGCAGGGTGAGTAGCAGCAGATAGAGGCCGCCATGGCTGAGACTCGCCAGCCGCCCCAGGAGGGGGGGCAGAGCCGCGTTCACCCGCGCAGTGCCGAGCAGGGGACGCAAGGCCAGACGTGTCAGGGTGAGGCCCAACAGGGACAGACCGAGCAATCGGTGGCTATCGAGAAGCCAATGCCGAACCGACTCATCATCGAGCGACTCCCTCCCCACCAAGAGCGTCACGCTAAGCGCAACGAGGACGAAGCCGAGCCAATGTAGGCCGATCGCGATCGGGTGGTGCCGCGGGCATGGCTCCCCCATGGGAACAGGTCTCCTCTCTCCGGTGCCCGGAAACCAACCCCGGCGAAAAGGGCTCCGGACCTGGTGGGTCCGGAGCGGTCAGGCGGGAGTTGATCGACAGGCGTTACAGCGGGGCACAGCTTAGTCCTGCCCGATGGGGCCGTCTCTTACAGTCGGGCGGTGCCGCTCAGTAGGGGGGCGTGGGCTTGTCTGGAAGAAAAAACGAAGTTAGTCAATTGGTTGCGGTGGATGCCCGCCAGTACCTCTCGGCTGCGACAGCGCCGACGGGGGAGGTCGTACCCGGGGTTCTTTACAGATCGGTAAGGGATGGCCGGCAGGTTGGGGCCGCCCGGGGAACGCCCTGCCTCAGGGGGCGGACGGCACAGCGGTGCAACCTCGGGTCAGGGGGCGGCGGCCGGGAGCTGCAATGCGAAGGTGCTGCCCTGGGGCCCGGAGCGAACCCGGATATCCCCCCCGTGTGCGCGGGCGACGGCGAGGGCCAGGGACAGCCCCAGTCCGTTGCCTGGCAGGTGGCGGGCACGGTCGCCGCGGTAGAAGCGCCCGAAGAGGTGGGGAAGATCTTCGGCGCCGATGCCAGGTCCGGTATCGGCGACGGCGACCTCCGCGATCTGCCCCCGCTGTCGGGTCTCCAGGGTCACAGCACCCCCGCTCGGGGTGTACTTGAGGGCGTTGTCAACCAGATTGGCCAATGCGCGCTGGAGCCGGCGCCGGTCGCCCTGGACCCGGGGCGCATCGATAGCCTGAAGCTCCAACCTGATGCCCTTGTCGTCCGCGACACCCGCAAAGAGCTCCACCGCCTGGCCCGCGAGCTCGGCCAGGTCCACCGACTGCACATCGAGGCGCTGCACGCCTGCCTCCGCCTCGGCGATGTCAAGGAGGGTGTTGATCAGCCCCATGAGCCGGTCGCACTCCTCGACGATGCTGCCGGCCAGCTCGGTGCCCAGCTCGCAGAGGATCGGGTCCATGACCGCCGCCTCCGCCAGGCCGCGGATGCGGGTGAGGGGGCTACGCAGATCGTGAGCGATGCTGTCGTTCACCTGGCGCATCTCCTGCATCAGGGTCTCCACCCGCTGCGCCATGCGATTGAAGGTGCCCACGAGCTGGTCGATCTCGCGGCCATAGGCGGGGGCGCTGACCCGGTCGGCGAAATTGCCGTCGGCGATGCCCTCCGCGGCACGGGTCACGGCCTCCACGCCTCTCATCACACGGCGCGCCAGGATCCAGCCGAACAGGGTCCCCAGGCTCAGCATGGCCCCGAGGATGATCAGCCCGTAGTGCTCCAGGTGGTCGAGAAACACCACGCTGTCTTCCAGGGAAATGCCGAGCTGGAGGGCTCGACCCGCCCCTGCAGGGACCGTGATGATCCGTGCCAGGCGTCGGGGGTCGGGGAGCTCGAGGGTATGCAGTTGCTGTGCGACGGGTGGGGCGAAGCTGGGGGCCTGTTGGACCAGGCTCGGCCAGTCGGAGAGGTCTGAGCTGAGGAGGGTGTCGCCGCTGGCATCGAGGAGTTGCACAAAGAAGTCGTTGGTGCCCCCTTGCTCGACGAACGCGGTGATCTGCTCGCGAAGGGCAGAGGGCCCTTCGGCCTGGAGGCTGTGGATGAACTCCCCCATCTGGCGGCTGATGTCCTCATCGATCTCGCCCAGGACATGGGCCCGCACCAGGTGATGGAGCAGCGCGCCCCCACCCACCGACGCCATCCCGAAGAAGAGGGCGTAGAAGAGGACCAGCCGGAAGGCTACGGAATGGCGCCGATCAGCCGGTCGTGGGGCCGAGGACATAGCCAATACCGCGCACGGTGCGGATCAGCTCCCCCCCGCCGGGGGCGCTCTCGTTGAGCTTGGTCCGCAGTCGGCTGACCGTGGTTTCCACCACGCTGGTCTCCGGGTCGAAGCAGTAGTCCCAGACGTGCTCCATCAGGGAGATCTTGGAGACGACCTGACCCTTGTGGCGCAACAGGTACTCGAGCAGGGCAAACTCCCGTGGCTGGAGTGGGACCTCACGACCGCCGCGGGCGACCCGTCGCTTGACCAGGTCCATCTCCAGGTCCCCCGTGGCCAGCCGCAGGGGCTCGGCGATGCCGGTGGCGCGGCGGACAAGGGCCTGGATGCGCGCCAGGAGCTCCGAGAAGGCGAAGGGCTTCACCAGGTAGTCGTCGCCCCCCGCCTGGAGGCCGCGGATACGGTCGTCCACCTCACGCCGCGCCGACAGAAAGATGATCGGCGTGCTCACGCCTGAGCGCCGTGCCGTCTGCACCGCGGAGAGGCCGTCGAGGAAGGGGAGCATGATGTCGACCACCGCCGCGTCGAACGCCCCATGGCGCAAGCGATCGAGTCCCGTCTCCCCGTCCGCCGCCCAATCGACGGCGTAGCCGTTCTGTTTGAGGCCCTTGACGAGGAAGGATGCGATCTTCTCATCATCCTCCACAACCAGCACGCGCATGGACTCACCCCTCCTTGAAGGGCGCCGAGGCGATTTCCTGGTGGGCCCATTATCCCAGATCGCTTCGCCGCGGAGACGCGCCGGGAGGGGTCAGACTCAGGCTTCTGACGCTGCAGTCACGAGAAGTCCATAATGGCCCGCTAATATCCTTGGGCTGCCCTGCGCGCAGGGGTGCCCTGGAGTCCTGCCGAGATCAAGGCAGTTTTGCGGAGGAACCAGAGATGACCAAACACATCGGCATCCTCACCTCGGGCGGCGACAGCCCGGGCCTCAATGCGGCCATCCGGGGCGTGGGCAAGGCGGCCCAGCTCCACTACGGGATGGAGGTGATCGGCTTTCGCGACGGATTCCGGGGCCTGATGGAGAACCGCTCCGTGCGGCTCGGCGGTGACGTCCTCTCGGGGATCCTCACCATCGGCGGCACCATCCTCGGCACCAGTCGCGAGAAGCCCCACCGGATGTGGGTGGGCGGCAAGGAGCAGGACATGACCGAGGTCATCGCGGAGAACTACCGCGCCAATCACCTCGATGCCCTGGTGTGCCTGGGCGGTGGTGGGACCCAGAAGAACGCCTTGCGGCTGGCCGAGAAGGGGCTGAACATCATCACCGCCCCCAAGACCATCGACAACGACGTGGCGCTCACCGATGTCACCTTCGGCTTCGATACCGCGCTCGACATCGCCACCGAGGCCATCGATCGTCTGCACAGCACCGCCCACAGTCACCACCGCATCGTGGTGGTGGAGGTGATGGGCCACAGCGCCGGCTGGCTGGCGTTGGGCGCGGGCATCGCGGGGGGTGCGGACGTGATCCTGATCCCCGAGATCCCTTACAGCGTGGAGAGCGTGGCGGAGGCCATCCGCCAACGGGTCCGCGGCGGCAAGAAGTTCAGCATCGTCGCTGTGGCCGAGGGGGCGCGTTCGCTGGAGCAACTGGCGGCCCTGGCCGACGCCGAGAAGCGGATCGCCAAGGCCAAGGAGCGGCGTGCCGAGGCCCAGGCCGAAGCGGAGCGGCTGCACACCTGCCCCGGCAGTCATACCCTTGAGCTGGCCCGGGAGCTCGAGGCCCTGACGGGGCTCGAGTCCCGCCTCACCATCCTCGGCTACTTGCAGCGGGGCGGCACGCCCTCGGCCGCCGACCGGCTCCTGGCCACCCGCTTGGGCACGGCCTGCGCCGATCTCATCGAGCAGGGGATCTTCGGGGTCATGGTGGCGGCGCGAGGTGAGCGGGCCGAGGCGGTGCCGATCGAGGAGGTGGCGGGGAAGAAGAAGCCCGTCCCACCCGACCGTCCCTGGGTCGAAGCAGCCCGTCGGGTCGGCACCAACCTCGGCGACTGAAGCGCCCGCCGCCCTGGGTGGGTTGCACAACTCGCGAACCTGCGCTAAATGGTGTAATCAGTGGGCGTCAGCGAAAGCGCCCGCAGAATGTCTGTATATAATTAAACGCGGATACTTCGGATGTCCGGATCTTTCCTGCGAAGTCCTTCACTGGTGAGAAAGCGGAGGTTTTAGAGATGAAGAAGGCTCTACTGACCCTCGGCGGTGCGGCACTGGCGGGTGGTCTCGTCCTTGGTTCCCTGCCAGCCAGCGCATGGTGGGGCAATTGGGGTGATAGCGGTTGGGGCGGCCCCTGGTACGGGGGCCCCTGGTATGGGGGTGGTTATCCCTATGGCTGGGGAGGTCCCTACGGCTGGGGCGGCTATCCCTACTATGGCGGGTGGGGCTATCCCTATGGCGGCTGGGGTTACCCCTATGGTGGATGGGGCAACCCCTGGGGCGGCGGCTGGGGCTACCCCCTCTGGGGCGCCTATCCCTACGCGGTAGCGCCCGCGGTCGCAACGCCGGCTGTACCGGCCAAGTCGACTACTACCTCCAAGTAACGGGCCTCGGGTCGCCGGCAGCTATGGCGCTGCCAGCGATCTGGGGCGCGAGAGGGCCAGCTTGCTGGCCCTTTTTGTTTTCGAGCCGTGTGGGCCGGGAACGCGGGGGCGTCGAAGCGGAGGTAACGGGGACGAGGCGCTTCATCCTAGAATCGACAGTTGACCTTGCCCTCTCAGGGCTAACTCGCTGAAATAACGGA
>CAZFHV010000025.1:0-24123 GCA_964519095.1 uncultured Chromatiaceae bacterium
GCCAGTCGAGGGGATGGCGGGTGGGGGCCTCTAGGCTGCCTTCGCGGGTGGCTGGACCGGACATGGGAATCGCTCTCCCTAAAGGTTGAGTAAAGGCTGTCGACGGGATGGGAGGGTAGCGCCGAGGGTCCCGATCGGGGGTCCCACGACCCTACGCTGGTTGAAATCCTAGTTGGGGCTCGGCGGGGATGCCAATGAGAATTTGCGATCCCAGCGATCGGCGAAACCTATCGCCGAGTGTGAGCCGCTCGCTCTTCTGCGCGTCGGCCCCAGGCTTCTGTTCGGCCTCCTGCCATCACTACGCGTAGAGCAAGCGGCCCTTGGGTTCAGGAATTGCGCGGCCAAGGTCGCGGGCCGTTTCGATCCATTCCCGAATCACCACTTCGGCATTCGCGAGGGCCTGCTTGTAGGTGGCTCCATCCGCCGCACATCCCGGCAACTCCGGCACCTCGGCAATGTACGCCTGATCCTCGGCGCTCCAGTAGATGATGATCTCGTACTTCCAGTTACCGGCCATTCGTTCCCCCCGCCAAGCGATACTTCAGGATCACGGCGCGCACCTGCTTGACCTGATAAGGCTTCGCGTGCCGCCCCTTAGGCCGTAGGTTCAGGATCTCCTCCACCCCCGTCTTCGTGAAGATGTGATGGCTGCCCAGAATCCGCTCGTCGAAGCCAAACCGGTAAAGCAAACCGCGACGCCCGTCGAAAGGGATGTTGGCGTCAGAACTGCCGCGCAGAACTTCCGTGAGAAGCGTATCGCGTTTGGCCACAGCCACAGTCTAGCCGAAGCGCTCTGCAAAGCCGAACGCTGGAATCGAGGCGCCAGAGTCACCCTAAGCCGCTTCGGCCCGCGCCTCCAGCTTATCGACGGCGGGGATGGGCCGGTGCTCCAGGGGCCGGATCAGAAGCGAGTGCCCCGTCATCCCCTTGGGCTGCTTCAAGCCCAAGAGCTGCAGCACCGTGGGTGCAATGTTGGACAGCCCGCCCGTGGGGGCCAGCAGCCAGTTTTCCTCGTCGATCACCAGGCAGGGCACCGCAAAAGTGGTGTGCTGGGTGTGGGGCTCGTCGGTGAGGGGGTCCACTAGCAGCTCACAGTTGCCGTGGTCGGCGGTGAGGATCACCGAGTAGTCCGCCGCCACGGCGGCGTCCAGCACCCGGCCCGCCTGCTCGTCGAGGGTCTCCACCGCCCTGATGACGGCGTCGCGGATACCGGTGTGGCCCACCATGTCCCCGTTGGCGAAATTGACCACGATGAAGCCGTAGCGGCGGCTTCCGATGGCCTCCACCACCGCATCCGCCACCTCCCGGGCGCTCATCTCCGGCTGGAGGTCGTAGGTGGCCACCTTGGGCGAGGGGATCAGGCAATGGTCCTCGCCGGCCTCCCGCTCGCGGCTGCCGCCGTTGAAGAAGAAGGTGACGTGGGCGTACTTCTCGGTCTCCGCGCTGTGGAACTGGGCGAGCCCCGCCTCGCTCAGGAGGCGGTTGAGGGTCACCGGGGGGTTCTCCGGCTCGAAGGCATAGGGCAGCCCGAGCTTGGGGTCGTAGTCCATCATGCAGGTGACCTCCACCAGGGGGGCTCCGCCCCGTTCGAAGCCGGTGAAGTCCGAGGTGGCCAGGGCGGCGGCGATCTGACGCGGCCGATCCTTGCGGAAGTTGAAGGAGATCAGGGGCTCATCGGGACCCATACCGGCGTAGCCGGGCAGCACGCTGGGGAGGATGAACTCGTCGCTCTCCCCCAGGCTGTAGGCCAGCTCGATGGCGGCCGTGGCGGAGGTCGCGGCGCGACCCTCGCCGAGCACCATGGCCCGCCAGCCCTTCTCCACCCGATCCCAGCGCTGGTCGCGGTCCATGCTGTAGTAACGCCCCGCCACCGTGACCACGCGCCCCCCCGCACCCTCCAGGGCCGCCTCGATGGGCGGCAGGAACTGGCGTGCCGACTTCGGGGAGGTGTCGCGGCCGTCGGTGATCACATGGAGCAGGGGCCGAACCCCGTAGCGCCGGCACAGCTCGATCAGGGCCAGGACATGATTGACGTGGCTGTGCACCCCGCCATCCGAGACCAGCCCCATCAGGTGCAGGGCACCGGAGGCGGCCGCCGCCTTCTCCACCGCCCGGTTGAGCACCGGGTTGCTGAAGAGGCTGCCATCGGCGATGGCATCGTCGATGAGCACCAGGTCCTGGCGCACGATGCAGCCACTTCCGAGGGTCAGGTGCCCCACCTCTGAGTTGCCCATCTGGCCCTCGGGCAGGCCCACGGAGGCCCCCGAGGCGTTGAGCAGCACATGGGGATAGCGGAAGAAGTACTCATCGAAACGTGGGGTGTAGGCCTCCGCGACCCCGTTGTTGATCTTGCTCGGGTTGACACCGAAGCCGTCCAGGATGATCAGTACCACCGGCCGCCGGGGGACGCTCAACGAGTCGCTCATCACAATCTTCCTTAAGATAATCCCGCTTCAGATGGATGGATTGGGTAAGACGGCGGCGCAGACTAGGGCCGCAGGGCCGCCGCCTCGCGCATGAGGCGCTTCATCTCCGCCACCGCCGACTGCAGCCCTGTGAAGAGGGCCCGGGCGATGATGGCGTGGCCGATATTCAGCTCCTCGATGCCGGGGATCCCCGCCACCGCCGCCACGTTGTGGTACGTGAGGCCGTGCCCGGCGTTGACGCATAGACCGAGCGCGCGGCCCCGGTCCACGGCCTGGCGGAGACGCCCCAGCTCCAGCTCCCGCTCGGCCCGCCCCTCGGCCTCGGCGTATCGACCGGTGTGGAGCTCCACCACCGGGGCGCCCACCGTCCGGGCCGCCTCCAGTTGGTGGGGCTCGGGGTCGATGAAGAGCGACACCCGCACCCCGGCCGCCGCGAGTCGCGCGCAGTATTCCTTGAGATAGGGCCGGTTGGCGTCCACGTCCAGGCCCCCTTCCGTGGTCAGCTCGGCGCGCCGCTCCGGCACTAGGCAGGCGTCCGCCGGGCGGATGCGCTCCGCCACTCCCGCCATCTCCGCGGTAGCGGCCATCTCCAGATTCATACGGGTCTTGAGGAGCCGCGCGAGCAGCTCCACGTCCCGGTCCTGGATGTGGCGGCGATCCTCCCGCAGGTGCAGGGTGATGGAATCCGCCCCCGCCTGCTCCGCCTCTAGGGCCGCCTGGACCGGGTCGGGGTAGGGGGCGCCCCGCACCTGCCGCAGGGTGGCGACGTGGTCGATGTTGACGCCGAGCAGGATCGCTCTGGGATGGTGCATGGGCCTTACCCCCTCAGTTGCCGCGCCACTGGCGAAAGAGCTCCCGGCTCTTCAGGGGCCGCTCGCCGAGATAGCGCCCCAGGAGCCGGCGCAACAGCTCACGGGCCTCGCGGGCGCCTTCCGGGTCCAGGGGCTCCCCCGCCTCTAGCCCGAGCAGGGTGCGCCCCGAGATCCGCGCCGGACCCTCGGCGCCGTTCGAGAGCCCCACGGGACCACGCTCCAGCTCGTAGAGGTAGTGCCGCTCGGCTCGCACCGGCCCCCCCCCGTCCGCCTCCCGGCTCAGCAGGGGTGCGTAGCCCAGCTCCCGCAGCAGGGCCAACTCGAAGGCGCGCAGCACCCCACCCGGATCGGCTCCCTCGGCCAGCGACGCCAGGGTCAGGGAATAGGGGCCGAAAAGGCCTTCGTGGGGATCGTTGCGACCAGTCAGGCGCATCAGGAGCTCATTGACGTAGAAGCCACAGTAGAGGGCCGTACCCTCCAGGGACAAGGGGGGACCCGCCGCCTCCACGCTGCGCAGGGTCCTTACCTCGCCTCGGCCGCTCCAAGTCATCCACACCGGCTGAAAGGGCTGCAACAGCCCCGCCGGGACGGTGCGTGAGCCCTTGGCGCCCCGGGCGATGGCGGGGAAACGCCCCGGCTCCGCCCCGAATACCTCCACCAGCAGGCTGGTATTGCGATACTCGCGCCGATGCAGCACGAAGCAGCGGTGCGTGGAGTCCAATCCCGGCTCAGCCACGGAAGCGTACCCCCTGGCCTAGGGCTCGCCGTAGCCGAGGCGGGCCAGGGCCGTCTCGTCGCTCGACCAGCTCTTCTTCACCTTCACCCAGACCTCCAGATGCACCGGCCGGTCGAAGAAGACCCGCATCTTGCGCCGCGCCTCCCGCGCCGCCTCCTTCAGGGCGCTGCCGTCCTTGCCGATGAGGATGGCCTTCTGGCCGGGTCGCTCTACCCAGACCAGGGCGTGGATCACACAGCGGCGGTCCTCCTCCGCGAACCGCTCGATCTCCACGCTCAACCGGTAAGGCAGCTCCTTGCCGTAGCGGCGGGTGAGCTGCTCGCGCAGGAGCTCCGCAGCGAAGAAGCGCTCGGGGCGATCGCTGAGCTGATCCTCCGGGAAGAGGGGCTCGCGGGGAGGGAGCCACTGGTAGAGGAGCCCCTCCAGACGCTCGATCTGCTCCCCTCGGGTGGCGGAGACGGGCACCAGCTCCCGGAAGGGGTAGCGCCGGGCGAGCTGCTCCAGATAGGGCAGCAGTCGGGCGCGGTCCGGTACCCGGTCGATCTTGTTCACCGCCGCGAGCACCGGCACCTCGACCCCGGCGAGCGCCTTGAGCACCGCCTCGTCCTCGGCGGTCCAGTGCAGGGCCTCGACCAGGAACAGGATCAGATCCACCTGGTGGATCACCGAACGGGCGGTGCGGTTGAGGTAGCGGTTGAGGGCACCCTCGCCCCGCTGGTGGATACCCGGGGTGTCGAGGAACAGGATCTGCCCCCGGGGCGAGGTGCGGATACCGAGGATGGCGTGTCGGGTCGTCTGGGGCTTGTGGGAGGTGATGACCAGCTCCTGGCCCAGGATCCGGTTCAACAGGCTGGACTTGCCCACGTTGGGGCGACCCAACAGGCCCACGTAGCCGCAGTGGTGCTCGCGTTCAGTCTCGGTCATGTTCGAGCAAGGCAAGCATGCGCTCCGCCGCGTCCTGCTCGGCGCGGCGCCGACTGGTACCCGTACCCTCGGTGGCCTGGCCGGTGTCGTCCAACAGGCACATCACCCGAAAGCTCTGCTCATGGGGGCTCCCGCTGATGTCCACCACCCGGTATTCCGGCAGTTGGCGCCGCACCGATTGGAGCCGCTCCTGGAGCCGCGTCTTGGGGTCCTTGATCTCCCCCTGCATGGCGGTCCTCGCCAGCCCCTCCGCAAACAGGACCAGAATCAGCCCACGGGCCGCCGCGAACCCCCCGTCGAGGTAGACGGCGGCGAGCAGGGCCTCCAGGGCGTCGGCGAGGATGGAGTCCCGGGCATCCCCACCGCTGCGCAGCTCCCCCTCGCCGAGGTCCAGGTAGCGACCGAGCCCCAGCCCCCGCGCCACCCCCGCCAGGCTGTCGCGGCGCACCAGGGTGGCCCGCAGGCGGCTGAGCTCCCCTTCGGTGGCCTCGGGATGGGCCAGAAACAGGGCCTCGGCGATCACCAGGTCCAGCAGGGCATCACCCAGGTACTCGAGCCGCTCGTTGTGACGCGTCCCGGCGCTGCGATGGGTCAGTGCCTGCTCCAGCAGGCCCCCGTCGGAGAATTGATGGCCCAGGTGGGCGCGGAGCTGTTCGAGGGGCGCTCTCAATAGTTGAGACGCAGGGCGTGGGAGAAGCTCAATACGAGGTCGATGTTACCCACCAGATGCTCGCGAACCTCGTACTTCACGTACACCAGGACCTGGGAGGCGCTGCGCTTGACGCTGATATTGTCGGCGGTGAGGCGCCGCACCTCGTCCACGTAGAGCTGCTTTTCCAGGAGGCGGCGGATCTGGTCGGCGGGCATGCCCTCGACCTCGGCCCGACCCCTTAGGCTGTCGACCACCTGCTGCACCTTGAAGTACTCGAGGTAGTAGGGGGCGATCTTCATCCCCGCCAGCACCACCCCCGCCAGGACCAGGATGATGAGGAGGTTGCTCAGGGCACCCAGACCCCGTTGCCGGGAAGGTCCTCCGCTCATGGCCCGGTCTCCCTGAAAGCGCATCACTCAGGGGATGGCGTTGCCGATGCGACGCCAGTCGACGGGGAAGCCCTCACGGGAGGCGTCCCAGTTCATCCAGATGGCAAAGGCCTTACCCACCAGGTTCTGCTCCGGCACCAGGCCCCAGCAGCGGCTGTCGTTGCTGTTGTCCCGATTGTCGCCCATCACGAAGTAGTGTCCCGGCGGGACCCGGATCGGACCACTCGCCAGCTCCCGGCACCCAGGGGCGAAGTCCGGCGCCATCGGGTGCACCAGGATGGGATGCTCCACCTCCCCGATCCGCTCCCGGCCCTCGGCGGCACCGGTCTCGCGGGCGCCGGAGCCCACCCCGGTGTAGGTCCCCACGGGCTTCTGGGGCTGGGGTGTGCCGTTGACGTAGAGCACCTTGCCCCGGTAATCGATCAGATCACCGGGGACCCCCACCACGCGCTTGATGTAGTCCACCGAGGGGGCGGCGGGGTAGCGGAACACCGCCACGTCCCCCCGCTGGGGCTGGCCCAGATCGAGGAACTTGCGATTGAGCACCGGCCAGCGCAGCCCGTAGGCGAACTTGTTGACCAGGATGAAATCGCCCACCAGGAGGGTGGGCATCATGGAGCCGGAGGGGATACGGAAGGGCTCCACCAGGAAGGAGCGCAGCACCAGCACCGCCAGGATGACCGGGAAGAAGGAGCGGGCGTACTCGACGAGCACCGGCTCCTTGCGGACCACTGGGACCTCCGCCCCGATCACCGCCGAGGGACCCGGGTTCCCCCCGGCGGCCAGCTTGCGGTGGCGGGCGAAGAACAGCCGGTCCACCAGCCAGATCCCCCCGGTGACGAGGGTGGCGAGCACGAGAAGGGTGGCAAAGTCTAGGTTCATGGGGTCGGCTCAGGGGGCGGTCGGACGCGCCTGGTCGAAGCCCCTTCCGGCCCCCTGGGAGGGCGGGCGGATCGGCTCGGAGGAACGCCGTGAGTCCAAACAGTTAATTATCCTTGCCGACCTGGAGCACCGCAAGGAAGGCCTCTTGGGGGATCTCCACGTTTCCCACCTGTTTCATGCGCTTCTTGCCTGCCTTCTGCTTCTCCAGGAGCTTGCGCTTGCGGGTGATGTCCCCGCCGTAGCACTTGGCGAGCACGTTCTTGCGCAGTGCACTGACTGTGGTCCGGGCGATGATCTTGCTGCCGATGGCCGCCTGGATGGAGACCTCGAACATCTGCCGCGGGATCAGGTCGCGCATCTTCTCGGTGAGCTCCCGGCCGCGGCTCTGGGCCGAATCCCGGTGCAGGATGGTGGAGAGGGCATCCACCTTCTCCCCGTTGATCAGCATGTCGAGCTTGACCAGGCTGGAGGCCTGGAAGCGCTTGAGCTCGTACTCGAAGGAGGCATAGCCGCGGCTCACCGACTTGAGCCGGTCGAAGAAGTCCAGCACCACCTCGTTCATGGGCAGCTCGTAGCTGGCCTGGACCTGGCCACCGGCGTAGTGGAGCTGCTTCTGCACCCCGCGCTTCTCGATGCAGAGGTTGATCACCGCGCCGAGGTGCTCCTGGGGCACCAGGATGTGGGCCTCGATGATGGGCTCGCGGATCTCCGCGATCTTGCTCGGCTCCGGGAGGTTGGCCGGATTGTCCACTCGGATGACCTCCCCGTCGTTCCTGAGCACCTCGTAAACCACAGTGGGCGCGGTGGTGATGAGGTCCAGGTCGTACTCGCGCTCCAGCCGCTCCTGCACGATCTCCATGTGCAGCATGCCGAGGAATCCGCAGCGGAAGCCGAACCCCAGGGCCTGGGAGGTCTCCGGCTCGTAGAAGAGGGAGGCGTCGTTGAGCCGCAGCTTGCGCAGGGCATCGCGCAAGTCCTCGTAGTTGTCCGAGATCACCGGATAGAGGCCCGCGAACACCCGTGGCTGGATCTCCTTGAAGCCCGGCAGCGCGGTATCGGCGCGCCGATCCGCGTGGGTGATGGTGTCCCCCACCGGGGCACCCTCGATCTCCTTGATCCCGGCGATCACCACCCCGACCTCGCCGGGTCCGAGCTGCTCGCGGGGGGTCTGCCGGGGGGTGAACACCGCCAGGCGCTCCGCCTGATAGCCGCGCCCGCTGGACATCACCAGGATCTTCTCCCGGCGCCGCAGGGTCCCCTGCATGACGCGGATGAGGGACACCACCCCCACGTAGGAGTCGAACCAGGAGTCGATGATCAGGGCCTGCAGGGGGGCATCGGCGTCCCCCTGGGGCGGGGGAATCCGCTGGATCAGGGTCTCCAGCAGCTCGTCCACCCCCAGACCCGTCTTGGCGCTGACCCGCACCGCGCCCTGGGCCTCGATGCCGATGATCTCCTCCACCTCGGTGATGACCTTCTCCGGGTCCGCCGAGGGGAGGTCGATCTTGTTGAGCACCGGCAGGACCTCGAGCCCCTGCTCGATGGCGGTGTAGCAGTTGGCCACGCTCTGGGCCTCCACCCCCTGGGCGGCGTCCACCACCAGCAGCGCCCCCTCGCAGGCCGCCAGCGAGCGCGAGACCTCGTAGGAGAAGTCCACGTGGCCGGGGGTGTCGATGAAGTTGAGCTGATAGAGCCGGCCGTCCCGGGCCCGGTAGTCCAGGGTCACGCTCTGGGCCTTGATGGTGATGCCGCGCTCCCGCTCCAGGTCCATGGAGTCCAGCACCTGCTCCGCCATCTCCCGCTCGCTCAAGCCACCGCAGGTCTGGATGAAGCGGTCGGCGAGGGTCGACTTGCCGTGGTCGATGTGGGCGATGATGGAGAAGTTGCGGATGTGGCTGAGATCGGTCATGGCATCAGGCGCAGGGCAAGGGGCCCCCGGGGGCCAAGTTCGCACTGGGGGAGTCCGCAAGGATTCCAGTCCGCCCGGGAGCGACGGCTGGCCGAGCGCCGCAGGGTCCGCAGCCGCCGACAAGGTGGGAAGCGGGGCTCGGCGCCCCCGCCACGCGGGCCGGCATCATAGCAGCAAAGCCACAGCGGGACGCATCTGAGACGCCCGAGTACGCGAAGACACCGGGCGGTCGAGGCCCCAGCCCCGCCGCCCGGCGATCAAGGGGTCCGCCCCTGGTTAGTGGGGCAAGCGCATGGCCAGGAACATCCGCCCGCTGCCGCGTTGCAAGAGCACCGCCACCGAGCGGCCGGCGGGCAGCTCCTTGACCAGCTCGCGGAACTGCTCCACCCCTTTCACCGGCTGGTTGTTCAGCATCAGGATCACATCCCCGGCGCGGACACCCGCATCCCGGGCCGCTCCGGCGGCGACCTCCTCCACCAGCACCCCGTCCTTGGCCAGATCCAGGGACTTGCGCTGCTCGGCGCTGAGCTCGCGCACCGTCACTCCCAGGCGATCGGGTTTCTCCCCCGGTTTCTCGCGCGCGCCGAGCGGCATCGCTTCGTCCTCGGGGAGCTCACCGATCTTGACCTGGACCTGCTCGGTCTTGCCCTGCCGCAGGATCTCCAGGGTGGCGGGCTGATCGATGGGGCTGCCCCCCACCAGGGGCGGGAGGCTGCCGGAGGTGGGCAGCTCCTTACCGTTGTAGCTCAGGACCACGTCCCCGGGGCGGATCCCCGCCCGTTCCGCCGGGCTGCCGGGCAGCACCTGGGCAACCAGGGCGCCGCGCGGCTGGGGCATGCCGAAGGTCTCCGCCAGATCGCGGGTGACGTCCTGGATGAGCACCCCGAGCCAGCCCCGGGTGACCCTGCCCTTGGTCCTGAGCTGCTGGGCCACGTCCATGGCCACATCGATGGGAATGGCAAAGGAGAGCCCCATGAAACCGCCGGTGCGGCTGTAGATCTGGGAGTTCACCCCGATCACCTCACCGTCGAGGTCGAACAGGGGCCCCCCGGAGTTACCGGGGTTGATCGCCACGTCGGTCTGGATGAAGGGGACGTAATTCTCGCTCGGCAGGCTACGCCCCTTGGCACTGACGATCCCCGCGGTGGCCGAATGATCGAAACCGAAGGGGGAGCCGATGGCCAGCACCCACTCCCCGACCTTGACGTCCTTGGCGGTGCCGAGCTTGACCGTGGGCAGGTTGTTCGCCTCGATCTTGAGGAGCGCCACGTCGCTGCGCTTGTCCTTGCCGACGATGTTGGCCTTGTACTCGCGTCGATCGGCGGTGCGCACGATCACCTCATCCGCCCCATCGACGACATGGAAATTGGTCAGGATGTAGCCATCGGAAGAGAAGATGAACCCCGAGCCCAGGGACTTGGCGTCGGAGTCGTCTTCCGGCAGATCCCCGCCCCCGTTCTCCTCGCCGAGGAAGCGCCGCAGCCAATCGTAGATGGGGCTGTCCTCGGGGAGATTGGGCAGGGAGAAGTCCCGTAGACGGTGGCCATGGCGCCGGGTCTGCACCGTGCTTATATTGACCACCGCGGGGCTGTACTTCTCCACCAGGGTGGTGAACTCCGGGAGCCCGGGCTGCGCTTGGGCCCCCAGCGCCCAGGCCAGGAGCACCAGCACCCCGGCAAAACTAACGGGCCTGCCCATTCTCATCACGACATACTCCTTAGCAGCGAGGGGATCGCTTCTCCCCAGGCACATCATACAAATGGAACCCGCTGGGGCAAATCGGACACCCTGCGTAGGATCACCGCCTGGTAGGCCGGGTCCTGGCCCCTGCGCTCGGCGAAGCGTCCCACCGCCATCAGCCCGGCCGCCAGCCCCGCCCCGCCGCCCAGGATGGCGAGGGGCTCCCCGCCGAAGGCCTGACCGACCGCCGCCCCGAGGATCAGACCCACCAGGGGCAGGAGATAGGCCACCAAGGAGGCCTGGGTGAGCACCTCGTCCGCGAGGCCCACCACCACCCAGTCCCCGGGACGGGCACCGATGGGGTTCAGGGCCCGTACCCGGAGCCTGTGTCGGGTGAGCCACTTGCCCAGCAGGGCGGTGCCACAGCCCCCGCTCGCCCCGCAGCCCCCGCAGCTCGAGGGCCGCTCCACCTCCAGCCGAGCCAGATCCCCCTCGGTGACCAGGACCCTGGCACGCTCCTCGAGCATCAGCGCCGGGCGCCTCCGTAGCGCAGCGCGCCGAACACCCGCTGGGCGGTAGCGGCGGGGACCTCTCCAACCACCGTGACCTGGTGACCGGACACCGTGCCCCCCCAGGCGTTGATCGCCCCCATGCGGGCGCCGCCCACCAGGCCCTCCTGGCCGTCGGACTCGATATACACCGAGGCTGCCGCCAGGCCGTCCGTCAGCAGCAGATGGGTCACCGGCTTACCCGATCCATCCTGCCACTGGTCGCGCATCCGCAGCTCGAAACCCGCCGGCAGCCCCTCCAGGGACCAGGACGAGGCCTCGGCGGGAGGAGCAGCCGCCGCGGCGGGCTTCGGGCCCTGGGCCGAGGCGCGGGGCTCCGGGGAGGCCGCCTGCTCGATCAGCCCCTTGGGCCTGAGGTCCAGGGAGGTGAGCATGAGCTGCTCGATGGGATGGGGGGCATCACCCAGGAGGTCACTCTGCAAGAGCAGCCCGGTCTCCTGGTCGATGGCGAAGCGATAGCCGTAGCGGAAGCCATCCCTGGGCTGGACGCCGATCACCTCCGCGGGGCGACCGGCCACTCGCGCCACCCCGAGGGGCCGGAGCTGATAGTTGCGCCCCAGGAGCTCCGGATTCAGGTTGCGGGCGAACTGCAGCTCGTTGGCCACCCCGGGCTTGTTGACGCCGATGGCTCCCCGCTCCGCGAGGGTGCAAACGACCTGCTGGGGGTCGCGGTGCACGCCGCGCTCGCTGCCGTTGAGGGAGATGAGCTGTTCGCGCTCCCCGCCCTCCCCTACCAGGTGAATCACCCGCATCGCCTCGAGACGGTTGTCGTGCAGATAGACCAGGGTGGCGTCGTAGTCGAGCCCCCGCATGGCCTGGGCCATCCGTTGCAGCCGCTGCACCAGGGCCGCATCCGTCTCCCCGGCCCAGATCGGTACAGCCCCTCCGAGGCAGAGCGCCAGTCCCCAGCCGATGGTCCGCACCCGCCGCCCCGGGGGTAGGGCCAACAAGCTAGCGCCTCCCCTCGTAGCTGACGAAAGTGGCGTAGGGCAGCACGCCCTTCATCCCGCTGGCGGGCGCGTACTCCTGATGATTGACCAGATAACGGGTGAGCTTCTGCTCCACCGCAGGCCGCCCCTCCGACCAGAGGACCGGCGGCTCCACCAGGGGACGGCTCGCCGGGGGGGGAGGCTGGAAGGCGAGCTGAGCCCCCGGGGCTTGGGGGCGCTCCCCCAGGGGAGGCAGGGCGAACACCGCGACCAGCGCCGCCGAGGCCGCCAGGGCATAGCCAACTGCCGGTGGGATGTGCACCCCCCGCAAGGTGCGACGACGCCGGGGAGCGAGGACCGTGGGCTCCTCCCGCAGGCGCGCCGCCACCCGCGGGGCGATCTGCTGATAGTCGGCCCGCACCGGCTCCCCGCGCAGGGCGTGGCCGATCAGGTGATAGCGCGCCCAGGCCCCGCGCAGGGCCTCGTCACGCTCGAGGTCATCGAGCCCCCGCCGCAGGGCCTCGGGCTCCAGTGCCTCGTCGATCAGGGGAGAGAGTTCTTCGCGTCTAGGGTCGCTCATCGGTGGACCTTCCCTCTACGGCGCCAGCAGCGGTTGCAGGCGCTTGTCGATGGCCTCGCGGGCACGGAAGATCCGCGAGCGCACGGTGCCAATGGGGCATTCCATCGCGTTGGCGATCTCCTCGTAGCTCAGACCCTCGATCTCCCGCAGCACGATGGCGGTGCGCAGGTCGTCGGGGAGGTCTTCGAGCGCGGCATGCACGGTTTGGGCGATCTCCTCAGTCAAGAGGTGGCTCTCGGGGGTGCCGAGCTCCCGCAACCGCACCCCGGCATCGGTCTGGGCCGCCACCTCCACGTCCACGTCGTCCCCCGGCGGCCTGCGCCCCTGGGCCACCAGGTGATTCTTCGCGGTATTGATCGCGATCCGGTACAGCCAGGTGTAGAACGCGCTCTCACCACGAAAGCTCGGCAGGGCCCGGTAGGCCTTCAAGAAGGCCTCCTGGACCACATCCAGGGTCTCGTTGGGGTCGCGCAGATAACGCGACACCAGCCCGGCCAGCTTTTGCTGGTACTTGAGCACCAACAGATCGAAGGCCTTTTTGTCGCCCCGCTGTACCCGGGCGACCAGCTCCTCATCGAGCGCCCGCTCGGTCACGGCGAGCACCCCTTCGAGGGGTGGAGACCCCCGATGTCACTCCGATTGACAATGCCCCTTGGGAAAAGTTCTTGTTTCATCAGTGGGCCCGTTTGACCCCAGACGCCCCGCGGCGGTGAAATAGGCGCCTCGGTCAGGGGCTTGCAGTTTATCCTGCCGCACCACCCTTAGCCACCGGCCAGGATCGGCCCACACCCGAGGCAAGCCATGAGCAAGTGCCACAGTCATGACGTCCTGATCATCGGTAGCGGGGCCGCCGGCCTGGGACTCGCCCTGCGACTCCCCGAGGCGGTGTCGGTAGCCATCATCTCCAAGCGAGAGCTCCAGGAGGGCAACACCTTCTACGCCCAGGGGGGGATCTCGGTGGTCCTCGACGAGCGGGACTCCCTCGAGGCCCACGTCCAGGACACCCTGAGCACGGGCGCCAACCTCTGCGACGAGGCCACGGTACGGCTGGTGGTGGAGCAGGGTCCCGCCAATATCCAGTGGCTCCTCCGCCAAGGGGTGGAGTTCACCCGCGACGAGGACGCGGTCTCCTCCGGGGGCTTCCACCTCACCCAGGAGGGGGGGCACTCCCACCGGCGGGTCATCCATGCCGCGGACGCCACCGGCCGGGAGGTGGAGACCTCGCTGGTCGCCCGGGTCCGGACCCACCCCAACCGTCACCTCTTCGAGGACCACATCGCCGTCGACCTGGTCACCAGCCGCAAGCTGCGCCGCGCCGATCAGCGCTGCCTGGGGGCCTACGTGCTCAACAAGGCCAGCGGGCGGGTGGAGACCTTCCTCGCCAAGGTGGTGGTGCTGGCCACCGGCGGGGCCAATAAGGTCTATCTCTATACCAGCAACCCCGACGTCTCCACCGGCGACGGGATCGCCATGGCCTGGCGGGCGGGCTGCCGGGTGGCCAACATGGAGTTCATCCAGTTCCACCCCACCTGCCTCTACCACCCCCAAGCCAAGTCCTTCCTGATCACCGAGGCCCTGCGCGGTGAGGGGGCCCACCTGCTGCTCGCGGATGGGACCCGCTTCATGCCCCGCTTCGATGAGCGCGGCGAGCTCGCCCCCCGCGACATCGTGGCCCGTGCCATCGACCACGAGATGAAGCGCACCGGCAGTGAGTGCGTCTACCTCGACATCAGCCACCGGCCCCCCGAGTTCGTCCAGGAGCACTTCCCCACCATCTACAGCCGCTGCCTGGAGCTGGGGATCGACATCACCCGCCAACCGATCCCGGTGGTCCCCGCCGCCCACTACACCTGCGGGGGGGTCATGGTGGATCAGTGGGCCCGCACCGATCTGCCCAGGCTCTACGCCATCGGCGAGACCGCCTACACGGGGTTGCACGGGGCCAACCGCATGGCCAGCAACTCGCTGCTCGAATGCCTGGTGTACGCCGAGCGGGCCGCCGAGCACATCAGCCGCACCCTCCCCGACCTGCCCGCCCCGGTCTCGGTCCCCCACTGGGACGAGAGCCGCGTGACCGATTCCGACGAATTGGTCGTTGTCTCCCACAACTGGGACGAGCTGCGCCGCTTCATGTGGGACTACGTGGGCATCGTGCGCACCAACAAGCGCCTGGAGCGGGCCCGGCGCCGGTTCGAGGTGCTGCGCCAGGAGATCATCGAGTACTACAGCAACTTCCGGGTGAGCAACGACCTGCTGGAGCTCCGCAACCTGGTGGATGTGGCGGCCCTCATCATTCGCTCCGCCCAGCGCCGCCGGGAGAGCCGCGGCCTGCACTACACCCTCGACTTCCCCTACCCCGACTGGCGCCAGCGCTCCCCCACGGTGCTCATCCCCGACAGCTACCGTCCCAACGCGGAAACCAACCCCGACGACCAGACCTACGACTAGGCCAAGCCCCCGCCCTTGACCGTCACAGGATCGTCGCATTCTGGCGTGGCGGGGAGAGTGGCACCATAATACGCGCCGCCGCTGGGGTTGGGCCCGGTCCGCCCCGGCATCGTCCACCCCCGGCACCCCGCCCCTCGCCCCCGAGCAGAGACAGCATCATGACCCAGTACGTCCAGTGGCTCAGCGCCCTCGGCATGGCCGACGTCCCCGAGGTCGGTGGCAAGAACGCCTCCCTCGGCGAGATGATCCAGCACCTGACCCAGCTCGGGGTGCGGGTGCCGGGTGGGTTTGCCACCACGGCGGGGGCCTACCGGGACTTCCTGGCCCAGGGCGGTCTCGACGAGCGCATCCAGGCGGAGCTCGATAGGCTGGACGTGGACGACGTGGTGGCCCTGGCCACCACAGGGGCCCAGATCCGCGACTGGGTGGTGGACCAGCCCTTCCAGCCCGCCCTGGAGGCGGCCATCGAGGCGGCCTTCGCCACCCTGCTTCGTGAGTCCGGGAACCCGGAGCTCGCGGTGGCCGTGCGCTCCTCCGCCACCGCCGAGGACCTGCCGGATGCCTCCTTCGCCGGCCAGCAGGAGACCTTCCTCAACGTGGTGGGCCTGGTGCGGGTCAAGCAGGCCATCAAGGAGGTGTTCGCCTCGCTGTTCAACGACCGCGCCATCGCCTACCGGGTCCATCAGGGCTTCGCCCACCGTCACGTGGCCCTCTCGGCGGGCATCCAGCGCATGGTGCGCAGCGACCGGGGCGCGAGCGGGGTGCTCTTCACCCTGGACACCGAATCGGGCTTCCGCGACGTGGTGTTCGTCACCGCCAGTTACGGGCTCGGGGAAATGGTGGTGCAGGGGGCAGTGAACCCCGACGAGTTCTACGTCCACAAGCCGACCCTGGCCGGGGGCCGCCCCGCCGTCGTGCGCCGCAACCTCGGCGACAAGGCCATCCGCATGGTCTACGCGGAGAGCGGCGGCGAGCGCCCGGTGCGCACCGAGCCCGTCCCCACCGAGCTGCGCGGCCGCTTCTGCGTGACCGATGCCGAGGTGGAGACCCTGGCGCGCCAGGCGGTGCTGATCGAGCAGCACTATGGCCGGCCGATGGACATCGAGTGGGCCCGAGACGGCATCGACGGGGAGCTCTACATCCTCCAGGCCCGGCCCGAGACGGTGCAGAGCCGTTCCGGCAATGTCATAGAGCGCTACCGGCTCCACGAGCGCGGCCCGGTGCTCACCAGCGGCCGCAGCATCGGCAACCGCATCGGCAGCGGCACGGCGCGGGTCATCCACAGCGTCACCGACATGGAGCACGTCCAGCCGGGGGACGTGCTGGTCACCGACATGACCGACCCCGACTGGGAGCCCATCATGAAGCGGGCGGCGGCCATCGTCACCAACCGCGGCGGCCGCACCTGCCACGCCGCGATCATCGCCAGGGAGCTGGGGGTCCCCGCGGTGGTGGGATGCAACGACGCCACCGCCGCCATCGCCGACGGCGCTCCCGTCACCGTCTCCTGCGCCGAGGGCGACACGGGCTACATCTACGCGGGGCTGCTCAGCTTCGAGCACAAGCGGGTGGAGCTCTCCCACATGCCGGAGATCCCGGTAAAGCTGATGATGAACGTGGGCAACCCGGATCGGGCCTTCACCTTCGCCGCCATCCCGAACGAGGGGGTCGGACTCGCCCGATTGGAGTTCATCATCAACAACATGATCGGCATCCATCCCAAGGCCCTGCTGGAATTCGACCGCCTGCCCGCGGACCTCCAGGCGCAGATCGCCCCCCGCATCAGCGCCTACCCGAGCCCGCGGGAGTTCTTCGTCACCAAGCTCACCGAGGGCATCGCCACCCTGGCGGCGGCCTTCTGGCCCAACGCGGTGATCGTGCGCATGTCGGACTTCAAGTCCAACGAGTACGCCAACCTCATCGGCGGCCCCCGCTACGAGCCCGATGAGGAGAACCCCATGATCGGTTTCCGGGGGGCCGGGCGCTACGTGGCCGAGAGCTTCCGCGACTGCTTCGAGATGGAGTGCGAGGCCCTCAAGCGGGTGCGCAATACCATGGGGCTGACCAACGTGGAGGTCATGATCCCCTTCGTGCGCACCCTCGGCCAGGCCAAGGCGGTGGCCGAGGCCCTGGCCCTACAGGGGCTCAGGCGCGGCGAGCAGGGCCTGCGGCTGATCATGATGTGCGAGATCCCCTCCAACGCGGTCCTGGCGGAGGAGTTCCTGGAGCACTTCGACGGCTTCTCCATCGGCTCCAACGACATGACCCAGCTCACGCTGGGGCTGGATCGGGATTCCAGCCTGGTGGCGGACAGCTTCGACGAGCGGGACCCCGCGGTGAAGAAGCTCCTGGGGATGGCCATCGACGCCTGCCGCGCCCAGGGCAAGTACATCGGGATCTGCGGCCAGGGCCCCTCGGATCACCCGGACTTCGCCGAGTGGCTCCTCGCGCGGGGGATCGGCAGCATGTCCCTGAACCCCGATACGGTGATCGACACCTGGCTCTACATCGCCGAGCGCAAGCCCCACTGAGCGCCCTGCCCCGCCGCTGGCCGGGCGGTGGGGCCCAGAAGGCCCATGGCTCCCCCCGGGCAGACGCTGGGGAGGCCCCTCAGCCCGCCAGTTGCTCCAGGCGGATACGCACCACCTTGCCCTTGACGCTGCCCAGGGCCTCGATCTCGGCGATGGCCTGGTTCATGCGCCCCTCGCGGATGCGGTGGGTCAGCATCACCAGGGGGACGTGGGTGTGGCCCTCCTCGGGCTCCTTCTGCTGGATGGCCTCGATGCTGATGCCGTGCTCGCCCAGGATCCCGGCGATGCGCGCCATCACCCCCGGCTGATCCAGGGCGGTGATGCGCAGGTAGTAGGCAGTCTCCACCTCGGCGAGGGGCAGCACCGGGGTGTCCACCAGTTGGGTGGGCTGGAAGGCCAGATGGGGGACCCGGTTCTCCGGGTCGGTAGTGAGCGCCCGCACCACGTCCACCACATCCGCCAGCACCGCCGAGGCGGTGGGCTCGGACCCGGCGCCCGCCCCGTAGTAGAGGGTGGGACCCACCGCATCGCCCTTCACCAGCACGGCGTTCATCACCCCGTCCACGTTGGCGATGAGCCGACGGGAAGGGATCAGGGTGGGGTGGACCCGCAGCTCCACCCCCTTGCCGGTACGCCGGGCGATGCCCAGGTGCTTGATGCGGTAGCCGAGCTGGCCTGCGTAGGCCACGTCCAGGGCATCCACCTGGGTGATCCCCTCGATGGCGGTGCGCTCGAACTGCAGCGGGATGCCGAAGGCCAGGGAGCCCAGGATGGTCAGCTTGTGGGCCGCGTCGATCCCCTCGATGTCGAAGGTGGGGTCCGCCTCCGCGTACCCGCGGGCCTGGGCCTCGGTCAGGACGTCGGTGAAGTCCCGCCCCTTGTCGCGCATCTCGGTGAGGATGAAGTTGCTGGTGCCGTTGATGATGCCGGCGATCCACTCGATGTGATTGGCGGCGAGCCCCTCCCGCAGGGCCTTGATGATGGGGATGCCCCCCGCCACCGCCGCCTCGAAGGCCACCGTCACACCCTGGGCCTGGGCCGCGGCGAAGATCTCGTTGCCGTGGCGGGCGATCAGGGCCTTGTTGGCGGTCACCACGTGCTTGCCGTTCTCGATGGCCCGCAGCACCAGCTCCCGCGCCGGGGAATAGCCGCCGATCAGCTCGATGATGATGGCCAGATCGGGGTTCTCCACCACCTCGAAGGCATCCGTGGTGATGGGGCCGATCCGATCCAGACCGCGAATGGCGTCCGGGTTGTACTCTCGCGCCGCCGCGTGGGCGATCTCGATGCCCCGCCCGGCACGCCGCGCGATCTCGGCGGCGTTGCGAGTCAGCACGTTGACCACCCCACCCCCGACCGTGCCCAGCCCCAACAGACCTATCTTGACCGGCTCCACTTGCGTACCCCTCCGTCGACCTCGGCCTCAGGCGCCCGCACGCGCGTCGCGCCGGAACATCTCCCGAATACCCCGCATGGCCTGGCGGGTGCGTTGCTCGTTCTCGATCAGGCTGAAGCGCACGTGGTCATCCCCGTACTCCCCGAACCCCACTCCGGGGGACACGGCCACTTTCGCCTCCCTCAGAAGCTTCTTGGAGAACTCCAGCGACCCCATCTCCCGATAGGCCTCTGGGATGGGCGCCCACACGAACATGGTCGCCTTGGGCTTGGCCACCTCCCAGCCAGCGGCGCACAGGCCCTCGCAGAGCACGTCCCGGCGCACCTGATAGCGCCCGGCGATCTCCTTGAGACAGTCCTGGGGGCCCTCCAGGGCGGCGATCGCCGCCACCTGGATGGGGGTGAAGGTGCCGTAGTCCAGATAGGACTTGATGCGCGCCAGCGCCGCCACCAGGGTGCGGTTGCCGCACATGAAGCCAACCCGCCAGCCCGGCATGTTGTAGCTCTTCGACAGGGAGAAGAACTCCACCGCGATGTCGGTGGCGCCCGGAACCTGCAGGATCGAGGGGGCCTCGTAACCGTCGAAGACGATGTCCGTGTAGGCCAGGTCGTGGATCACCCAGATGTTGTGCTCCCGGGCGATGTCGATCACCTTCTCGAAGAACTCGAGCTCCACGCACTGGGTGGTGGGGTTGCCAGGGAAGTTGAGCACCAGCATCTTGGGCCGCGGCCAGGAGTCGGTGATGGCCTCCTTGAGCTTCTCGAAGAAGTCGACGCCCGGCACCAGGGGCACGTGCCGCACGTCCGCACCGGCGATCACGAACCCGTAGGGGTGGATGGGATAGGCCGGGTTGGGCACCAGCACCGAGTCGCCCGGGCCCACGCAGGCCAGGGCCAGATGTGCCAGCCCTTCCTTCGAGCCGATGGTGACGATGGCCTCCTTCTCGGGGTCCAGATCCACCGCGAAACGCTGGCGGTACCAGTTGCAGATGGCCCGCCGCAGCCGGGGGATGCCACGGGACATGGAGTAACGGTGGGTATCGCGCCGACTCGCCGCCTCAACCAGCTTGTCCACGATGTGCTGGGGCGTGGGCTGGTCCGGGTTACCCATGCCGAAGTCGATGATGTCCTCGCCACGAGCCCGCGCCGCCGCCTTCAACTCATTGACGATATTAAATACATAAGGCGGGAGCCGCTGGATGCGGCGGAACTCTTCCATCTCTCGATTCGCCACGGGGAACCTCTTGCTTTCGTCCCGTCAAAAGCCGGTTAGTGTACCCTCGCCGGGAAAAGATGCAATTTCGCCGCCCTGACCTCCCCGAGCCGCCATCGACCCGGCACCTCGACGGCCCGGCGCCTTGAACCCCTCCCGCGGTTCGGTTAGCTTGTCCGGGTGAAGTTCTCCGAAGATCCCAGCGAAGGCGGTTACCTGGTCCAGCAGTACGCGGTGGGCCGGTTCGTCATCAATGACCGCGAGATCACCGAGAGCCTGATCGTCTCGCCCCAGCGGATCATCCCCCAATGGCCGGCCCTGTCCGCGCTCGCGCTCACCGCCGCGGACCTCGATCCCGTCCTGGCGCTCGGTCCTGAGATCATCCTGCTCGGTACGGGCGCCACCCAGGTCTTTCCGCCCTGGGAGATCTTCGCCGAGGCCTTCCGCCGGGGGATCGGGGTGGAGGTGATGGACACCGGCGCCGCCTGTCGCACCTACAACCTGCTCATGTCCGAAGGCCGCCGGGTGGCCGCGGCCCTGATCCGCATCTGATCCCCGCCCCGAGCGCCGCCCCATTCATTCAGTCTGGAAGTCTGGTCCTTGGACCGCCCAATCGTCCTCGGCATCCTCGGCACCACCCTGATGGCGCTCGCCGCGGCGATTCTCTTGCCCGGAGGCCGCCCCGCCGATCCCCAGCCCAAGCTCCCCTGGGAGATCGGCCTCACCGCCGCCGGTGGCTCGCAGGTGCTCGGCCTGGAGCTGCCACGCTCCCCGCTCAGTGCGGCCAGGCAGCTGTTCCAGGACCAGGGCGAGGTGAGCCTCTTCAAGGTGGGGGACCGGGGCCTTGCCTTGGAGGCCTTCTTCCAGGGGATCAGCCTCAGCGGCCTGCGGGCCGACGTGGTGCTGTTGCTGGACGTCCCCGAGGAGACCGCGAGGGGCTACTACGAGCGGGGCCTGCGTATCAGCAAGGCCGAGAGCGGCGCCAGCAAGGTGACACTGGCGGCGGACGATCTGGCGGCGGCAGCCGAGGCCCCCATCCGCCAAATCACCTATCTACCCGCGGCCCGGCTCGACCCCGAGCTGATCCGCCGTCGCTTCGGCGAGCCCAGCGACCGCGTCACCGAAGCCGATTCGGGGATCACCCATTGGCTCTACCCCGAGCGGGGTCTCGACATCGCCGTCGATGCCAAGGGCAAGGCGGTGCTGCAGTACGTGGCACCGCCGGACTTCGCCCGGCTCGCCGAGCCCCTGCGCCAGTCAGGGGGACAATCCCCCGATGCCAGGGGTAAGGCTCACCCCTGAGGCCCCGCCCCCCCGGGGCACCCCGGAAGCGGGCCCGCGCTATTCGGCCCTACAGGGTCTCGCCGCGCGGGTCCCTTTGCCGGGATCAGGCGCAGGGCGCGGCCGTGCGGCATATCCAGGACAGCCGGGGAAACCGCTTGGTTAACGCGCAGGCAAGACAGCGCAAGCGCTCGCCCGCGACATTGATCAGGGTGACCAGCGTCCCCGCGACGATGACGGCGAAGAAGGTGCCGTCCACCCAGGGATAGCCCATGGAGGCGTCAAAGCCGTAGATGGCCCCGGCAGCGATGCCAAACAGCACGGCGGCGCACAGTCCCAACAAGATGGGTAGCATGGATAGAGTCCTTACTCTTGTCCTGGAACTGCATATCAGTTTATCAGCGTTGTCTTATATTGCAAGTCCTCGTTGTCCCTCACGTCGTCGCTGTTGCGGCTGAGCCTTATGGCGGTGCTTCGGTACCTTCCCCGTCGGGCCACAGGTCGGGCAATAGCGCAGCGTTGCCCGACAACGTAGAGATCAACCAAACGTCGGGCATAAACATCATGCCCGAGCCCGCTTCATGCGGCGACTTATCCCGTCCCAGGCGGCACGGCGGCGGGACGATCTGCGGCGTACTCGAAGGTGTCGGAGAATATCCGCTCCGGGCTCGCGCCCTGGGCGACGAAGCCCTGGCGGCCCGCCTGCACCATCACCGGGGGACCGCTCAGGTAGACGTCGAACTCGCTGAGGTCGGGGTAGTCCGCCATCACCGCCTGGTGCACGAAGCCGCGGCGACCGGTCCAGTCCGGGTCCGGCTCCGAGAGTACCGGGGTGTAGCGAAAATTGGCGTGGTCCCGGGCCCAGCGCTCCGGTAGATCCGGGAGATAAAGGTCGTGCCGGGAGCGCACCCCCCAATAGAGGTGCATAGGGCGCCTGAGACCGACGTGGAAGGCGTGCTCGATCATGCCCTTGAGGGGGGCGAAACCGGTGCCGCCACCCACCAGGATCAGGGGTCGGTCGCCCTCCTCCCGCAGGAAGAAGGTGCCGAGCGGTGCCTCGATGCGCAGGATGGCCCGCTCCTTCATGCGATCGAAGACGTAGTCGGTGAAGGAGCCGTGGGGGACATGCCGCACGTGGAGCTCGATCAGGGCATCGTCGTGGGGGGCGTTGGCGATGGAGAAGGCGCGCCTGCGGCCGTCGCTCAAGAGGAAATTCAGGTACTGGCCGGCGAAGAACTGGAGCCTCTGACCCTCGGGCAGTTTGAGGTAGAGGCGGATGACGTCGTGGCTGAGGATCTCCTTGCGCTCCACCCGGCAGGGCAGCACCCGGACCTGGATCTCTGCGGCCCGCGCCACTTCCTGGACCCGCAGCTCCAGGTCGCTGAGGGGTACCGCCTGACAGGTGAGGCAGGCGTCCGGCCCCTGGTCCTTGAGCCCCTCGGTCTTCTCGCTCGGGTAGTGGACCCTCCCGGAGGCGATCTGTCCCATGCAGGATCCGCACTGACCGTTGCGGCAGCCATAGGGCAGGACCACAGCCTGGCGCAAGGCGGCGGCGAGGAGGGTCTCCCCGACCTCGACCAGGTATTCACGGCCGCTCGGGGCCAACCGGACCTTGAAGCTCATCGGATTCCCTGCGTTCTCGGGGCACAGTTGTGAGATTTTGAGGGAATCGGGTGGACCTGAAAACCTGGAGCAGGACCATGTTGATCATTGGCTGCGGCTACGTCGGCCGGCGGGTGGCGACGCACTACCTGGGGCTGGGCGAGGGGGTGCGGGGGACGGTGCGCACCCGCCAAAGCGCCCTGGCCCTGGAGCGGGCCGGAATCCCGGCCCTGGCGCTGGATCTGGGCGCTGACGACCTCGGTTCCCTCGCGACGGTTGGCGAGCGGCTGTTCCACTTCGCCCCGCCCCCACCCACGGGGCACCAGGATCCCTGGACCCGGCGTCTGGTGGAGGCCTTCGACCGCCAGGGCCATCCCGCCAAATTGGTCTACATCAGCACCACTGGGGTCTACGGCGACTGCGGCGGCGACTGGATCGATGAGGACCGGCCCGCCAATCCCGGCTTTGATAGGGCCTGGCGCCGCTGGGACGCGGAGCAGACCCTCCGGGACTGGAGCGGGCGCGCCGGGGCCGGGCTGGTGATCCTGCGGGTGGCCGGCATCTACGGCCCCGGCGCCCTGCCCTTAGAGCGCATCCGCGAGGGGCTACCCTTGGTACGGGCCGAGGAGGCCCCCTACACCAACCGCATCCACGCCGACGACCTGGTGGCGGTGTGCGTGGCGGCCATGGAGCGGGGAGCGAACGGCGCCGGCTACAACGTGAGCGACGGCAACCCGAGCACCATGACGGACTACTTCTTCCGCGTGGCGGATGCGGCGCGGCTGCCACGCCCCCCCACCCTCCCCCTGGCCGAGGCCGCCGGGCACCTCTCCGCCGGGATGCTGTCCTACATGCGCGAGTCCCGCCGTCTCAGCAACCAGCGGATGCTCAACGAGTTGGGGGTGACCCTCCGCTATCCCACCCTGGCCGAGGGCCTGAAAGCCTCCCTGGGGACAAAGACTCAGGGGGCCTCTTAGCCGCCCGACCATGCGAGGTAGAGAGATGGAAGACGCTTGTGGCGAGATCCAACTTGTCGACGTGCGACAGCTCTGGCCCAACGAGGGGATCCACTTCACGCCGTGGCTCGCACTACTCAATTCAAAGAGGCTTACTGAACCGCCCCGAGAATTTCGGAGGCTCGGTGGTGTGAGTCACGCTGCCATAG
>CAZFHV010000026.1:0-23632 GCA_964519095.1 uncultured Chromatiaceae bacterium
GTTCAACCGCCTCTCTATCCCCTCCATTGGACGGTCGGTGAGCGATGCGGGCTAGCCGCGTAGCCCCGCCTTGAGCTCCTTGCGGCGGGCGTGCAGGGTGGGCTCGGTGTAGCCGTTGGGGACGGTGCAACCCTTGAAGATGAGGTCCTTGGCCGCCGCGAAGGCCACGCCCTGGTAGGACGGGGCCATGTCAAGGTAGTTGGTGTCACCGCCATTCTGGCGGTCCACCACCCGGGCCATGCGCCGGAGGGTCTCGATCACCTGCTCCTCGCTGACGATGCCGTGGTGGAGCCAGTTGGCGATGTGCTGGCTGGAGATGCGCAGGGTGGCGCGGTCCTCCATCAGGCCCACGTCCTTGATGTCGGGCACCTTGGAGCAGCCCACCCCCTGGTCGATCCAGCGCACCACGTAGCCCAGGATGCCCTGGCAGTTGTTGTCGAGCTCCTGCTGGATCTCCTCGGGGCTCCAGTTGGGGTCCTTGGCCAGGGGGATGGTGAGGATGTCAGCGAGGCTGGCCCGGGGCCGGCTGGCGAGCGCCTTCTGCACCGCCGCGACGTCCACCTTGTGGTAGTGCAGGGCGTGGAGGGTGGCGGCGGTGGGCGATGGCACCCAGGCGCAGTTGGCCCCCGCCTTGGGGTGGACCAGCTTGGTCTCCACCATGGCGCGCATCTCGTCGGGCATGGGCCACATGCCCTTGCCGATCTGGGCGTGTCCGAGCAGGCCGCAGGCCAGGCCGTTGTCCACGTTCCAGTTCTCGTAGGCCAGGATCCAGGGCTGGGTCTTCATGTCGTTCTTGCGGATCATGGGCCCGGCCTCCATGGAGGTGTGGATCTCGTCCCCGGTGCGATCCAGGAAGCCGGTGTTGATGAAGATGACCCGCTCGCGGGCGGCGCGGATGCACTCCTTGAGGTTGACGGTGGTGCGCCGCTCCTCGTCCATGATGCCGATCTTTAGGCTGTTGCGGGGCAGGCCCAGGGCATCTTCGATGCGGCCGAACAGCTCCACGGCGAAGGCGACCTCGTCGGGGCCGTGCATCTTGGGCTTGACGATGTACATGCTGCCTGCGCGGGAGTTGCGCAGGGACCCCACGCCCTTGAGGTCGTAGAGGGCGATGAGCGCGGTGACCATGCCGTCGAGGATCCCCTCGGGGATCTCGTCACCGGCCTCGGTGAGCACCGCGTCGATGGTCATGAGGTGCCCCACGTTGCGCACCAGCATGAGTGCGCGGCCCGGCAGGGTGAGGCTGGATCCATCGGGGGCGGTGTAGCTGCGGTCGGGGTGGAGGTCGCGGTCGACGAGCTTGCCACCCTTGGGGAATTTGGCGGTGAGGTCGCCGCGCATCAGCCCCAGCCAGTTGCGGTAGACCCCCACCTTGTCCTCGGCGTCCACCGCGGCCACGGAGTCCTCGCAGTCCTGGATGGTGGTGACCGCCGCCTCCAGCACTACGTCCTTGGTGCCGCTGGGGCTCTGCTGGCCCACCGGGTGCCGGCGGTCGAAGTGGAGCTCGATGTGCAGGCCATGGTTGGCCAGCAGCACCAGGGCCAGCCTGCCCTCACCCATCCGGTAGCCGCTGAACTGCTCGGGGCGCCGGAGGCCGGTCTGGGTGCCATCGGGGAGAGTCACCGCCAGGCGCCCGTTTCCCACCGCATAACCTGTGGCCTCGGCGTGGCTGCCCTGGGCCAGGGGCGCGGCCTCGTCGAGGAAGGCCGCCGCATAGGCGATGACCCGGGCCCCGCGCACCGGGTTGTAGCCCGCGCCCTTGTCCGCCCCGTCGGTCTCGGGGATGACGTCGGTGCCGTAGAGGGCGTCGTAGAGGCTACCCCAGCGGGCGTTAGCGGCGTTGAGGGCGTAGCGGGCGTTGTTGACCGGCACCACCAACTGGGGGCCGGCGATGGAGGCGATCTCCGGGTCCACCTGGGCGGTGCTGACCTGGAAGTCCTCGCCCTCGGGCAGCAGGTAGCCGATCTCCCGTAGGAAGGCCTCGTCGGCCGCCGCGTCGTGGGCCTGACCCTTGCGGGCCAGGTGCCAGGCGTCGATCTGGGCCTGGAGGGCATCGCGCTTCTGCAGCAGGGCCCGGTTCTTGGGGCCGAGGTCGCGGACGATCTCACCCAGCGCCGCCCAGAAGGCCTTGGGATCGACGCCGACCCCGGGGGCGATCTCGTTCTGGACCAGGTCGTACAGGGGCTTGGCGACCTGCAGGCCGCCCACGGCTACGCGCTCAGTCATGACTGCTAGAACCTCCGGTGAAGTGTGCGGCTGGACCAGGGCGGCGCCCGAAGCCCCAGGGTGGCGCGTAACATAGAGACTATCGGCGGCCGCGGCAATGGGAAGCCGCATGCCCTGCGCCCATCCCCTTGGACTGCCGCCGCGGGGCTCAGGGCCGGGGGGGCGGACGGAAGCTGCGGATTCGCTCCCAGGCCTCCTCCGCCGTCTCCACGTACTCGAACAGCCCCAGATCCTCGGGGGCGATGGTCCCCTCCTCCGCCATGGCCTCGAAGTCGAGGATGCGCTCCCAGTAGGCCTGGCCGAACAGCAGCACCGGCAGGGGTCGAATCTTGCGGGTCTGGATCAGGGTCAGGGTGTCGAACAGCTCATCGAGGGTGCCGAAACCGCCCGGAAAGGCCACCAGGGCCCGGGCCCGCATCAGGAAGTGCATCTTGCGCACGGCGAAGTAGTGGAACTGGAAGCAGAGCTCGGGGCTGATGTAGCGGTTGGGCTGCTGCTCGTGGGATAGGACGATGTTGAGCCCGACGCTCTTGCCCCCCTCCTCGCTGGCGCCGCGGTTGGCCGCCTCCATGATCCCCGGGCCACCGCCCGTCACCACCACCAGCTCGCAGTGACCCCCCCGCTGGGACTCGGCGGTGATCAGGGCGGCGAGGCGGCGCGCCTCCTCGTAATAGCGGGCCTTGGCCAGGACCCGCTGGGCAATCGCCACCGCCCGCTTGAGGAGCGGTTCGTCCGGCTGGTGCCGCAAAGCCGCCTCGGCCGCAACCAGACGGGCGGTGGCACTCCCCGAGTCGGGGATGCGCGCGCTGCCGAAGATGACCACTGTCGAGGTAACGCCCTGTTCCTGCTGGATCAGCTCGGGCTTGAGCAGCTCCAGCAGCAGGCGCACCGACCTGAGCTCGTCGCGTAGCAGGAACTCCGGGTCGGCGAAGGCGAGCCGGTAGGAGGGCGACTGGCCCTGGAGGCTGGTCTTGAGGTGCTCGGCCGCACTGAGGCTCTCCCGCACGCTGGGAAAGGGGTCCGGCTGGCGGTCCGAATCGCTCATGAGTCTCGCGTTCCCAGGGGCTCGGTCGCGGCATTCTCGTCCGCCGGATGGGTCCCGGGCAACGGGCCAACCGGGTCTCGGCGGCACCCGCCGCGACCCCGCCCTGTTGCAAAGGCGCCGATTTGCTCTATATTGTTAGCACTCTCGATCATAGAGTGCTAACAAGCCCCTCGCTAGTCACAAACAAATCAACGAGTTAACGGAGAGTCGTAGCAATGAATATTCGCCCCTTGCATGACCGCGTGATCGTTCGGCGCCTGGAGGAAGAGCGCAAGAGCCCCGGCGGGATCGTGATCCCGGACACCGCGGCCGAGAAGCCCATCCAGGGCAAGGTGATCGCCGTGGGCAAAGGCAAGATCCTGGAGAACGGTGAGGTGCGTCCCATGGACGTGAAGGTGGGGGATCGGGTCCTGTTCGGCAAGTACTCCGGCACCGAGGTGAAGATCGCCGGCGAGGAGTACCTGGTGCTGCGCGAAGAAGACCTCATGGGCGTGATCGAAGACTAGGTCCTCGACCCTCAGCCATTCCCACTGCAACCGATAACCCATAGACAAGGTAGAGAATCATGACGGCTAAGCAAGTCAAGTTCGGTGACGACGCCCGCGTGCGCATCATGCACGGCGTGAACATCCTGGCCAACGCGGTCAAGGTGACCCTCGGCCCCAAGGGCCGCAACGTGGTGCTGGAGAAGAGCTTCGGCGCCCCCACCGTCACCAAGGACGGTGTCTCCGTGGCCAAGGAGATCGAGCTCAAGGACAAGTTCGAGAACATGGGCGCCCAGATGGTCAAGGAGGTCGCCTCCAAGACCTCGGACGTGGCCGGTGATGGCACCACCACCGCCACCGTGCTGGCCCAGGCCATGGTCCGCGAGGGCCTCAAGGCGGTGGCCGCCGGGATGAACCCCATGGACCTCAAGCGCGGCATCGACAAGGCCGTGGAGACCGCGGTGGACAAGCTCAAGGGCATCTCCCGGCCCTGCTCCACCAACAAGGAGATCGCCCAGGTGGGCACCATCTCGGCCAACGCCGATGAGTCCATCGGCCAGATCATCGCCCAGGCCATGGAGAAGGTCGGCAAGGAAGGCGTGATCACAGTCGAGGAAGGCAAGACCCTGCAGAACGAGCTCGAGGTGGTGGAGGGCATGCAGTTCGACCGCGGCTATCTGTCCCCCTACTTCATCAACAACCAGCAGGGCCAGAACGTCGAGCTCGAGGATGCCTTCATCCTGCTGCACGACAAGAAGATCTCCAACATCCGCGACCTGCTGCCCGTGCTCGAGGCGGTGGCCAAGGCCGGCAGGCCCCTGCTGATCATCGCCGAAGAGGTGGAGGGCGAGGCCCTGGCCACCCTGGTGGTGAACACCATCCGCGGCATCATCAAGGTATGTGCCGTCAAGGCCCCGGGCTTCGGCGACCGCCGCAAGGCCATGCTGCAGGACATCGCCATCCTCACGGGTGCCACCGTGATCAGCGAGGAGGTGGGGCTAAGCCTGGAGAAGGCCACCCTCAGTGACCTGGGCAACGCCAAGAAGATCGTCGTCGCCAAGGAAGACACCACCATCATCGACGGCGCCGGTACCCCCCAGGACATCAAGGGCCGCTGCGAGCAGATCCGCCAGCAGATCGACGAGACCACCTCCGACTACGACCGCGAGAAGCTCCAGGAGCGCCTGGCCAAGCTGGCCGGCGGCGTAGCGGTGATCAAGGTGGGTGCCGCCACCGAGGTGGAGATGAAGGAGAAGAAGGCCCGCGTCGAGGACGCCCTGCACGCCACCCGCGCGGCGGTCGAAGAGGGCATCGTGGCCGGCGGCGGTGTCGCCCTGGTTCGCGCCCTCGCCGAGGTCAAGGGCCTCAAGGGCATCAACCACGACCAGGACGTGGGCATCGGCATAGCGCGACGCGCGATGGAGGAGCCGCTCCGCCAGATCGTGGCCAACGCGGGCGAGGAGGCCTCCGTGGTGCTGCGCGACGTGGCTAACCAAACCGGCAACTACGGTTACAACGCCGCCACCGGTCAGTACGGCGACATGGTGGAGATGGGTATCCTGGACCCCACCAAGGTGGTGCGCATCGCGTTGCAGAACGCGGCCTCCATCGCGGGCCTGATGATCACCACCGAGGCCATGGTGGCCGAGGAGCCCAAGGAAGAGAAGCCGGCCCCCGGCGGCGGTGGCATGGGCGGTATGGGCGGCATGGGCGACATGGACTTCTAGTCCAACCTTCCCAGTCTTCCAAGCGACTCCGACGCCCCGCCCCGTGCGGGGCGTCGTTTTTTGGGACTGCGCCCCGGGGCGCCACCCTCCAGATCCCCGCTGGGGACAGTTGCAAGACAGCGCGTAGAGAGACCCTCATCGCGAGCTCTCACGCCGCGGGGCCACCCGGATATGCACGCGTCGGCCCCGTTCCCGCCCCTCGCCGAAAGGTCGGCACGGTACCGGGACCTGTGAAACCTCCAGCTCGGGTGCTGCCGGGGCGATGGCGCTGCGGCGCTGGCCCAGGAGAACGCGGTGGAGTCATTTCCCGTCGCTGCCCAGGACCGCGACGACGCTAGAATAGGCAGCGGAACCCGAGCTATCGTCGAATGCGGCGCATAGGGCCTGAATCAAGCGGCCTCCTTGCGTGAGTCGGTGACCTTGATGCCGTCATCGAAACTCGCCCCTGTGATCACCTTGGCCAGGCGCTCGAAGCCGCGGATTCTGCCCCAACTCTTCTCGGGACGGCTTCTCCCCCCACCTCCAGCCGGCCACGTCGACCTCGCTGGGTCGGCGCCAGCTATCGAGGCGCCCGCTCTGAACTTGCCGCTTCGGTCAGTGGGACAACTGGCGATGCGCTTCGCGGTTGCACCGCTCCAGGAGCTGCCGCAGCCCGAACGGCACGGAGATCCAGGGGTCGAGCTGGAAGTCCTTGCCCTGGGACCAGCAGCGTCGGGCGCAGTCGGCGCGCTGATGCAGTCCCTGACGCCACATCTCGTAAATGGTGCTGTATTGCAGGTCGGTCATCTTGGCTTACCTCAGTCCCCTCTGCCGCCCGCTGGACGCGGGTAGGGTCCCGGTGTAGGGGGGGCACCAGAGCCTTTCGTTGGCCGACACCGAAAAGAAATCCTTTCCTCACCACCCAAGGTAGAACACTGTAGCGGAATAGCGACAGGCTGTGTCCTTTTCGGTGCGGATAACTTCACTATAGACCAACTCCGGAAAATTCAAAGTCGATTGGAGAAAATATTTCTCAACCCATTAAGTTGACAATAGAAATAATTCTTGATGACAGGCACAGAATTGCAAAGTGCTTACAAAAACAGACCGATCGTTGTTCATATACAACAGAGGCCGGGATGCAGCGACCCCCGCGGGGCCTTCTCTCCCTAGGGCACCGGCGCCTTCTCGGTGGTGGCGCCGGCGGAGGGGATGTAGTAGAGCCGTATGGAGTGCCCGACCTGGCGGACCGGCCTGTAGGCGTCCAACCAGCGGTAGCCCGTGTAGGGGGGGATGAAGTTCCCCAGGGTATGGCAGAAGGTGCTGATGGCCACCCAGCCGCTGGTGGCCTGGAAGGCGGGCAGCCGCTTCCAGGGCGGCAAGCCGTGGCGGCTCAGGTCGGCGGAGCCGAAGTAGCAGAGGGAGACTTCGGGGGCTCCCAGCCCCTTGAGCACCCGGGCGAGACGGTCCAGGTCCTGGCCCCAGTCGAGATCGGAGTCCACTAGGACCCGCTCCGGGCGCTCGCCGGCGAGGAGGTTGAAGTAGGCGAGGTAGTCGGGATGGATGGCGATGGAACCGTAGAGTTGGCCGGCGACCAGACCGGCCACCAGGACGCGCTTTACTAGGCGCTGTTGGGCCGCCTCCCAAAGGCTGACCACCGCGAGGCCCGCGAGCATGGCGAGGAAGGGATAGATCGGCAGGATGTGCCTCAGACCGATGTTGATCTGGGCCGGCAGCACCGAGAGGAGCAGGGCAAGGGCCACCACAGCGGGCATGAGCAGCAGCGGTGTCGCCCCCTGGCGCAGGCGCCCGATCACCACCCCCGCCCCCACCAGGGACAACAAGAGGAACGGCAGGGGGGTCTTGACCGCCAGCGCCACCGGGAAGAAGTACCACCAGCCGTGCATGCTGGTGTCGCCGAGCAGATAGGACAGGTGGCCGATGCGGTTGTGCCGCGCTACGAAGGCGATGCCCTCCCACAGCTCCGGGGCGGGCACCCCGCCCGGTGAGACCGAGAAACGGTAGAAGGACCAGACCACCAGCACCCCCACCACCAGGCTGAGGCCGAACAGGCCCAAGGCCCGGGGGAGCGGGACGCACCAAGCCGCCCCCTCCCGGCGGTTGGCGAGGGCGCGCAGCAGCAGCAGAGGCGCGCCACAGGCCGGGAGGAACAGCAGGGCGGAGAACTTGGTGGCCACTGCCAACCCGCCCCAAAGCCCCAGCCAGAGGGTGCGCCCCAGGGTGGGGGCCAGGAGCCAGCGATCGAAGGCATAGAGTGCCGCCAGCAGGGTGGCGGTCAGGGGTAGATCCGTGGTGGCAAGTCCCCCGTGGGCGAGCACCGGCGGCAGGTTGGTGAAGAGGAACGCGGCGACCAGGGCAGCCGGCGTGCCGTACAGGTTGCGGGTCCAGTGCCAGAGCACCAGGGTGGCGAGGATGAAGAACGGCAGGATGCCCGCCCGCGCGAGCGAGAGGGTGCGGACATACTGGTCGTTGGCGTGGAAGATGGCGTTGCCCTCATCCCAGAAGTCCTGCTTGCCCTGGGCGCGGATGCCGTCCAGGTAAGGGCCGATGGCCACGGCGATGCGCGAGAGGGGTGGGTGCTCAGGGCCCCGAACGAAGGTCCCGCTGTCCAACCACTCCATGCCGGCGGCGATGTGCTCGACCTCGTCGATGGTCTGGGTGAGCTCGGGATAGGTGGCGATGATCCGGCCCATGCCCACCACCAGCAGGAGCACCAGCCATGCCACCCCGCCATGGCGCAGCCAGGGGGACTGGGTAGCCAGAGGACCGCCGGGAGGGGTGCTCGATGCTGTGGGGCTAGCCATGTGGGGGCGCCTCTGGGTCGAGAGACTCGCCTATCCGGGTGGGAGTCCGGGATGTCCCTGGAGGGCTCCCCAGGGGTTCGTCAGGGTGCAGCATATAAAGATCGAACCCAGGGTACCAGTGGGGTAATGCCCTAGTTCAGGCGTGTCCTCCCGCGGGCGGCCCCGGCGCCCGAGGGACCTCGCCGGCCCCTGACCTGGGCTCCACTCCTGGGTGTATCCTTGATCGACCGCCACCCATCCGGAGTCCCACATGCCACCCGCCGACCCAGCCAATCCGTCGCGCCGCGGCGGCTCCTCGGATGCCAACCGCCTCGATGAGGTGGTGGCCGCCGCCCGCCGTGCCCGTGAGGAGCGGGAGCAGGGCTACCGCGACCAGGCCCTCAAGCTCTACCCCTGGGTGTGCGGCCGCTGCAGCCGCCAGTTCACGCGCGCCAATCTCCGCGAGCTCACGGTGCACCATCGCGATGGCAACCACGACAACAACCCTCCCGACGGCAGCAACTGGGAGCTCCTCTGTCTCTACTGCCACGACAACGAGCACCGACGCTACGAGGACCACCTGGCGGGCCAGGGGGCGGTAGTCGGCGGCAGTTCCCCCACCACCAGCCATCGTCCCTTCGAAGACCTGGCCCGGCTGCTCAAGGGCCGTGAGTGACCCGATCCCCCGAGGCGCCGGGATGCTCCAGGTGACCCGCCAGATCCGCATCGACGAGCGTGAGCTCGAGGAACGCTTTTCCTGCGCCCCGGGTCCCGGCGGGCAGAACGTCAACAAGGTGAGCACGGCGGTGCAGCTGCGCTTCGACGTCGCCCACTCCGCCTCGCTCCCCGAGGAGGTCCGGGAGCGGCTGATGCGCCTGGCGGGCAACCGGATCAGCGCCGAGGGGATACTGCTCATCGACGCCCATCGCCACCGCACCCGCGAGCGCAATCGCCAGGACGCCCGTGGCCGATTATTGCGACTGCTCCAAGAGGCGGCGACCCCGCCCAAGCGACGCAAGCCCACCCGTCCGACCCTCGCCTCCCAACGTCGCCGCCTGGAGGACAAGCGCGCCCATGCCGAGACCAAACGCCTGCGTGCCGGCATTCTGTCGCGGGACTGATCGGGCTGTGGCACACCGGGCTAGCCGCACCGCCGACGGCCCCGCGCCAGGGGCGCTGCATCAGCCCCCATGCGGGCTAGCGATCCGATGAAACAGCCAGGCCCCCTCCCCCGGCTCTCGATCCTCGCCCTCGGTGCCCTGCTCATCTTGGGCCCCGTCATAGCGGCGGCCCAGGTCAGCCTGCCCCTGGCACCCGCGCCGGACGTGAAGACCACCGCTGGGCCAGGGGCCGCGGCGGCGGACACCGAGGCCGGCCTAAAGGAGCACCTGGCCGCCGCCGAGGCCGAGCTTTCCGCCACCGACCCCAGCCAGCCCCCTCCGGGCATCACCGAGGAAGAACGCGAGCAGCGGCGCGCCGCACTCGGAGAGCTGGTGATGCATTACCGCATCCGGCTGACCCGATTGCAGGACCTGGCGGCTCTCGAAGCCGCACGTGCCAACCCCGCCAGGGAACAAGCCGCAATCCCAACCTTGCCGGTGGCTCCCAGTTACTCCTTCCTGGCCGTCGACCAGCTACGCGAGCTGGGGCAGTCCCTCGCCCAGACACTCGCCGCACTAGGGGCCACCACAGCTACCCTGAACCGGGAATACGAGACCGAGAGCGATAGCCTCGCGGAGCTCAACGCCCTGGCGCGTCAAGCCGCAGAGCGTCTAGAGGCGAGCCCCTCGACCGAGAACGCCGCAGCCCTGCGCTGGCGTCGAGACCTAGCCCAGCTGCGCGCCCGTACCAAGGGGTTGTTCGTCAGCAGCATCGAGCTGGAACGCAAGTTCACTGCCACCAAGGAGACCAGGGATCGGGAGCGTCTCGAGCGGGTGCGTGCCGAAATCGCGCGGACGAAGGGCAAGGTCCGATTCTCGGCGGATAATCTGGCGCGGGCCAAGGCAACACTGGAGGCGGAGCGCTCCGGCACCACAGATGAGTTGCAACGCCTGGCCACGGCCAATGAGACTGCCGCCACCGAGTTCCAAAAAGCCCAGAACGCCCTCGCGGAACACGCCAAGGCCGGAGCCGCCCCGGAGGAGATCTCCGCATTGCAGCGTGAGCTGGAGCTGCGTCAGGCCGAGAAGGATACCCTTTCACAACGGGCACGGCTGTTATTGCTGCGGCTGCAGGGGATCAACCGGGAGATAGGGATCTGGGAGCAGCGTTGGTCCCTCAACCAGACTCCCGACGGAGCGACCCTCGCCAAGGCCTCCGCCGAGATAGGGCGCACCCGGGAGGACCTCCGCCTGCTGGCTGTTTTCGTCGAGCAGCGCTACGCCCAGTACCGCGACCTAATGACCGAGCGGGAGGGCATGGTCAGACGTGCTCAGTCCGACGAGGAGGTCCAGCACCACACCCGGATAGCCGCGCTCCAGCGGCAGCGACTCGCCGCCTTCACCGAGATCCAGCAGCGACTCGCCGCTTACGGCCGCCTAGTCGATCGTTGGTCCGAGGATGTGGCGGCGGCCCGTGAGTCCCACCCGGTCGCCAGTCGGCTAGAGACCGCGCTGATCGCCCTTTGGGAAAGGATCCGGGGCCTGTGGGACTTCGAGGTCTTCACCGTCGAGGACCAGATCGAGGTGGACGGCCGCATCGTCAGCGGCAAACGCGGGGTCACCATCGGCAAGTTCGTAAACGCCCTGCTGATCCTCGCCCTCGGCTACTGGCTTAGCCGCTGGCTGTCGCGGCGCGTTGAGCGCTGGGCGGTCAAACGCGGCAGGATGGACGCCAGCCATGCCAAGATCGCCCGCCGCTGGGTCGATGCCGCGGGGCTGGTTATCCTCGCCATCATCGCACTGGTCTGGGTGAAGATCCCCCTGGCCGCCTTCGCCTTCCTCGGGGGTGCGGTGGCCATCGGCCTGGGCTTCGGCATGCAGACCCTGCTCAAAAACCTGATCAGCGGGCTGATGATCCTCATCGAGCGCCCCTTCCACCTGGGCGATCTGGTGGAGGTGGGCAACATTCGCGGCCGGGTGACGGACATCGGGGTGCGCTCCTCGGTGGTGCGGGACCCCCATGGCATCGAGACCCTCATCCCCAACAGCAGCTTCCTGGAGCAGAACGTCACCAACTGGACCTACAGCCACAAGCGGGTGCGCTTCAGCGTCCAGGTGGGCGTGGCTTACGGCTCGGAGCTGCGGCGGGTGCGCGAGGTCCTCGAAGGCGTGGCAGAGCGCCACGGGCTCGTCTTGCGGGAGCCCGAACCCTTCGTGCTGCTGGATGACTTCGGTCCGGACGCCCTACTCTGCAGCCTGAATTTCTGGCTGGAGCTGCGCCCGGAAATCGACCGATTCGTCGTGCAGAGCGATCTACGGTTCATGATCGCCGAGGCCTTCGCCGATGCAGGTATCATCGTCGCCTTCCCCCAGCGGGACCTCCACCTCGACGCCTCCCGACCGCTAGAGATCCACCTGGCCCGTTCCCGCGGCTGAGGCCGCGGAGCCAAGGGCAGCTTCGTCCACGGGAGAAGAGCCCTTCCGGAAAAAAAACGGCCCGAGAAGGGCCGTGAGTACACCGAAGGGATGGTTGGAGCTGCAATTCGGCTTGAACTGCCGAGGGATAGGCTAACCCTATCCTGTTACCAACCCGTGAACGCGCGGCGCCGGATTGCGCACAGGTCAGACCCGGGAGTTCCCCGGGATTAGATCAGGACCCCTCGGCGATACGGCGCAGGTTGGGGACATCGAGCAGAAAGCCCTGGGGACCGGATTCCACCAGCAGCCCCCGCCTCTTGAACTCCGCGATGGTGCGGCTGGCGGTCTCGGTGGTGATGCCGAGCATGGCCCCGATGTCCTCCCGGCCGAACAGCTCGCAATCACTGGCAAGGGGGTCGCGCACCAACCTTAGCAAGAGCCGCGCCACCCGCTGCCGGGCCGAGCCGGTGGAGAGCTCCGTGAGCCAGGCCTCCGCCTCGCTCAGCGCACGCTGCCAGCGGCTCATCAGCTCGCGGTGCAGCTTGGGGTTCTGGCGCCCCAGCTCGCGCACCACTCGGGCAGGATACCGGCACACCTCCGTGGTCTGCAGCACTACGGCGTCGTGCTGGTAATTGGACTCCACCAGGCCCTCCAACCCGATCACGTCGGTGGCCCGAGCCAGGCGCACGATGCGTTGGCTGCCATCGGGCAGATACTGGATCAGCTTGAGGGCCCCCAGGCGCACCGTGAAGAGGAACTCGCCCTCATCACCGGCGCGGTACAGGATGGTGCCCGGCTGGAGGCGAAACTGATCGATGGGGTCGTGGATGAAGGCGAAATCCTTCTCTTCCAGCCCAGAAAAGAGCACCGATGTTCGCAAGGTACAGAGCACGCAGTCGGCGTGCCCAGACCAGGCCTCCCTCAAGGTGACATTCTTGACCATGGCGAGACTATCCGCCGGAGTCCCGGAGCCCGACGGCCTGGACCAGGGGTTCCTCCGCGGATCGAGGGCAGAGGTCAAGCGCGAATTGCTGACGCTTCATCGATGTCGACTGTTCGTTGTGTCGCCAATGCGTTTCAGGAATAGAGCCGGCGATCCCTCCGATCAACTATCCCATATTCCAAGCTCCTGGCCTAGGCCGCGCAGATGGAAGCAGCCCTGCATCAATTCCCTCCGGAGCGCTTTCACCCATTCACCCTGGCGCCCAGACGAAAAAGACCCCGGCCGGGGAACGGACCGGGGCCTCGGTTGGCGCGCGCCGCCGCAGCGGCTATGGTGTCTTACTCGCCGTGGGGCTGCTGGCCCTGCTCCCCTGCCCCTGCCGCCTGCACGGTGACGACCGCCGGCGTGGGGGCCTGGGCTGCCAGGGTGTCCTCGTCCGACAGGACTCGGACGGTTTGGACGCTACCCGCGATGAGAACGACGGCTGCCAGGATGTTTAACATGGTTTTGTCTCCACTTCAGTTACAGCTTGAAGAATGAGCATCAGTGTATAAGCGTTCTCTAATATTGTCAAGCGCCATTGCTTTTCCCACCGCGACTTGATGTGCCGCAGAGGGCCTGCAGCGTAGTGTTGCCCAGCCGGGGCCCTTCTGGTATTAAAAGGAGTTTCTCAGCGGCGGGTCTGCCGATCAGACTGGTTGCCCGGCATCCGGTCCCTACCGCATCGGACGCTAGGGCCGGTAGACCCTTGGTAGAGGCTAGGGAGCATCTTGATGGCGAAGACAGAACAGAAGGGCTACAGCGCATTCGGGTTCCAGCCGTACCACTCCACGGCGGACGAGGAGTACATGAGCGCCGCCCAAGAGGCCCATTTCCGCGAGATCCTCCTGGCGTGGAAGCGTGATCTGATGGAGGAGGTGGACCGCACCGTCCATCACATGCAGGACGAGGCCACCAACTTCCCCGACCCCAACGATCGGGCGACCCAGGAGTCGGAGTTCAGCCTGGAGCTGCGCACCCGCGATCGGGAGCGCAAGCTGATCAAGAAGATTGACGAGGCCCTGGCCCGCATCGAGGAGCACGAGTACGGTTACTGCGAGGCCTGCGGGGTGGAGATCGGTATCCGGCGCCTCGAGGCGCGCCCGACCGCCACCCTCTGCATCGACTGCAAGACCCTCGACGAGATTCGGGAAAAGCAGATGGCCTGAGCCGGGAGCCAGGACCCCATCGTCGCACCCTCCCCCGCCCCGGCGGCGCCGCGCTACCGGGGCCGCTTTGCACCTTCACCGAGCGGCCCGCTCCATTTCGGCTCCCTGATCGCCGCCCTGGGCAGTTACCTCCAGGCCCGCACTCAGGGCGGAGACTGGCTCCTTCGCATCGAAGACCTGGACCGGGAGCGCTCCCGTCCCCACGCCGCTAGCGATATCCTGCGCACCCTCGAGGCCTTCGGGCTGGAGTGGGATGGGGTGGTGCTCCACCAAAGCGAGGGGCTGGAACGCTACCGCGACGCGATTGCCGACCTACTCGCCCGAGGCTTGGCCTATCCCTGCACCTGCAGCCGCCGTCAGGTGGCGGAGACAGGCAGCATGGGCCTCGATGGCCCCCTCTATCCCGGGACCTGTCGAGACAAGGGGACCCCGGCTGCGTCTGGGGGATCGCTGCGGCTGCGCACCGGCCCCGGCGAGGTCAGGGTGAGGGACGCCGTCCAGGGCTCGCTGTGCCAGCGGCTCGCACAGGAGATCGGGGACTTCGTCATCCGGCGCGCCGATGGGGTCTATGCCTACCAGCTCGCGGTGGTGGTGGACGACGCGGCGCAGGGGATCACGGAGGTGGTGCGCGGCGCGGACATCTGGACCTCCACCCCGCGACAGGTCTATCTGCAACGGCTGCTCGGGTTGCCCATGCCCCGCTATGCCCACCTGCCCCTGGCCCTTGATGCCCAGGGGCGTAAGCTCAGCAAGTCCGATGCGGCGGCCCCGGTGGATCGCTCCAACCCTTTGACCGCCCTGATGGCGGCCTGGGCGTTTCTGGGGCAAGAGCCGCCCCCCGAGTGGCCGGGCGGCCTTCCGGCCTATTGGGCCTGGGCCATAACCCGCTGGGACCTCAGCTGTGTCCCGCCCCTCTCAGCGCGCCCCTCCGCAGAAATCCTGGCGCCGAAAGAAGGCGCCGGCAGCGCTACTGGGCCGAAGGGATGCACCCAGGCGGGCACTCCCGCCTGGGCCGAGGTGCGTTAGAACTCGCCCTTCGCCGCCCCTTCCATCATCTCCTTGATGATGGTGCGCACCCGCAAGGCGTCGGCGCGGAGACTATCGGGGAGCTTCTTGCCGCCGTGGATCATGAGGTCCAGGTTCATGGTGTACAGCCACAACCGGCCGCTCTTCTCCTGCACCAAGGCGATGCGGCAGGGCATGAAGCCGCTGTACTGATCCCGGTATTCGAGCATCGCCTTACCCACACGGGCATCGCAGAAGGACAGGAAGTTGACGTAGCGGTAGTCCTCCCCGGTGATGGCCTTGACCTGCTTGTAGAACGGCGACTCGCCCACGAACAGGAAGTTGCGCGCGGTGGCCAGGCTCTTGAGGGATTCGATGACCTCGTCGGGTGTCAGCCCCTCTTTGACCGGCTCGGCCCACATCATGGACACGCCGGGGTCTCCGGTCTCCGCCAGCTTGCCTAGGAACTCCGCGTAGATCTTAGGGAACTCCGGATCGAACTCCTTGAGCTTGGGTGCGAATTTCTGGAACCCATCCCAGATCGCCGGGAGCTGGCTCAACTGGATCGGTGCCCCGGCCAGTGCGGGGGCGAACTTGGTGTAGGCCCAGCCGGCGGCCAGGATGACGATCAGCCCGACAAGTGCCAGGAGATTGCGAATGAAACCCATAGTCCCCTCCCGAAATGAGCATGACCAAGACCTGCGGCACTATACTCCGAACGGCGCCGCCAGAGGAGGCGTTCCGCCGGCCCCCCGGAGGTGCGCCGAGCGGATCCACCAGGCGCACCAGCGTTTTTTTCTTTCCTTGCTCCTTCCAGCGACATAAACTCCCGGCCCGGTGATGGGAGATCCGTTCCCACGCCGTTTTCCTTTTCTGGAGGGGAGTCATGCACAAGAAGCACTATTGGGTCGCGGGGCTACTCTCGGCGGTGAGCCTGTCGGCGTCCGCCTACGACCTGCCGCCGCTCAACCTTGGGTTCACCAGCTTCCTCGACGGGCTGCCCCCCGCGGGACCGGGCTGGTATTTCCAGGAATACCTTCAGTACTACGACGGCAAGATGAAGGACAGCAAGGGGGACCAGATCAGTCTGCCCACTACCGGCGGGCTCAAGAAGGCCAGCGTCGACTCCTTCGTCAGCCTCACCCAGCTCATCTATCAGTCCGATCAGCAGCTGCTGCCCGGCGGCGGCCGATGGGGCGTCAACCTGATGCTGCCCTGGGCGTCGATCGATCTGGACCCCCAGCATAACCTGGCCATCTCGGCCAACAGTGCTGGCTTCGGGGACCTCTTGGTCGGTCCCTTCATCCAGTGGGATCCGATCATGGGCCCCAAGGGCCCCCAGTTCGCCCATCGGGTGGAGCTGCAGATGATCTTCCCCACGGGCAAATACGACAGCGACCAGGCCATCAACCCAGGCAGCAACTTCTTTTCCTTCGACCCCTACTGGGCAGCCACCGCCTTCTTCTCGCCCCAGTGGACCCTGAGCTGGCGCCTCCACTACCTGTGGAACGCCCAGAACAACGATCCCTATGACCTCCCCGGTGTGAAAGACACCCAGGCGGGCCAGGCCATCCACCTGAACTTCGCAACCGAGTACGAGGTGACGCCGGGGCTACGCCTCGGCATCAACGGCTACTATCTGAAGCAGATCACCGACAGCCAGGTCAACGGCCACGACGTGGACAACAGCAAGGAGCAGGTCTTCGGTATCGGCCCAGGGGCCATGTACAGCTTCTCCAAGCACGACCACCTGTTCGCCAACGCCTACTGGGAGACCGCCGCGGAGAACCGTACCGAGGGCTCCCGCTTCAACCTGCGTTACGTCCACCACTTCCACTAAGCGCCTGCCAGAGGTCGGGCCAGGGATGGCCCACCCAGGAAAGGGCGATGCCGCCCCTTGGGGTCGACCAGGGGCCTTCGCACGACCAGCCGTCTCCGATGGCCACCAGTTCAGCATCGAGCAGCACCAGGGGGAGATAGGGACGCAGCCAGGCGGGAACACCCTGGCCCTGGTAGAGCTTCTTGAGGGACCGGTGGTGGTCCTGGCCTCGGGGGCGACAGCAGAGCTCGCCGGCCCCGAAGGTGACTCTCCGGGAGGCCTGCTGCCAGAGCCTCGGCGCGACGCCGGGACCCTCTACGGGAAGGGCACGGATCTCCCCCAGCCCAGCGGGCAACGTCAAGCGCTCTCCGGTCCAATCGAGCACCCCTCGGGGTGGGGCGGGCAGCGGAGACAGGGCGAAGAGCTGGTGGCGATAGCGGCGGATCTCGCAGCCCGGCCAGGCGACCAGGGGATTGCGGTCCCCGGCGGCACCCATCACCTCCCCCAGGATCCGTTCCAGGTGCCGCGCATCCGGGGGGGGAAGGCCCTGATCGAGGATCCATTGACGCAGCACCGCCCGGCGCAGGGCCACCTCCAGCGCCGCGAGGCTCGGGATAGAAAGGGTCCACGGCAGGGCACCTCGGCAGCCCTCCAAGGAGCCTCGGGCCAGCGCCTCGATCAGCCCCTTGGCCTCGGCGCAGTGGCCGGCGCTCCGGGCCAGGGTCTGGCTCCAGGCCGGCCAGCGCTCGGCGATGCGGGGCAGCACCCGGTGGCGCAGGAAGTTACGGTCGCGCCCGAGGTCTTGGTTGCTCGGGTCCTCCACCCAGTCCAGCCCGCTGGCCTCCGCGTAGCGGCGCAGCTCGGCCCGGCGAACCCCCAGTAACGGCCGCCCCAAGAGGCCAGGGGGAAAGGGGGCGAGGCCCGGCATGGCCGCCAGCCCCCCCACCCCACTGCCACGCAGCAGTTGCAGGAGCAGGGTCTCGGCCTGATCCTCCTGGTGGTGGGCGGTCAGCAGCAGGTCACCCGCCCGCATGGAACGAGCAAGGGCCCGGTAGCGCCTGATCCGGGCGACCGCCTCCAGGCTTTCGCCGCGCTGAGGGTCAACGACGACCTCCAACAGGGTCAGGGGCACATCGAGCTGTCCGCAACAGCGCCCACAATGCTCGATCCAGGCCCCCGCCCCCACCTCGAGGCCATGACAGACGTGCATCGCCGCCAGGGGGGCGCCGAGGCGCGGGCGGAGCGCGGCGAGGGCAGCGAGGAGCGCCTGGGAATCCCCCCCGCCGCTATAGGCCACCAGGTAGCGCCCCGGTGTGCCCCAGGATTGCAGCCGGGACCAGAGGTACTCAGGGGAAAAGGCGGACATGGGCCCTGGGTCGCGGGGCGACCCTGATGGGGGGCTGGTCAGGCCTCTTTGAAACGCCCGTGGGACATGAAGCGGCGGTAGCGCGCCGCCACCAGCTCATCGAGGGGCTGGGCACAGACCGCGTCCAGGTTACGCACCAGGGCGGCCTTGAGGGAGGCCCCCATGAGCTTGGGGTCACGGTGGGCGCCCCCAAGGGGCTCGGGGACGATCTCGTCGATCAGCCCCAGCTCCTTGAGCCGATCCGAGGTGATGGCCATGGCCTCCGCGGCCAGTTGGGCCTTGTCGGCGCTCTTCCAGAGGATGGAGGCGCAACCCTCGGGGGAGATCACCGAGTAGGTGCTGTACTGGAGCATCAGCACCCTGTCGCCCACCCCAATGGCCAGGGCCCCACCGGAGCCCCCCTCGCCGATCACCGTGCAGAGGATGGGCGTGCGCAGCCCCGCCATCACCATCAGGTTGCGGGCGATGGCCTCGCTCTGGCCCCGCTCCTCGGCACCCACACCGGGGTAGGCCCCAGGGGTGTCGATGAAGGTCACCACCGGCAGGTGGAAGCGCTCCGCGAGGTCCATCAGCCGCAGGGCCTTGCGGTAGCCCTCGGGTCGCGGCATGCCGAAGTTGCGGAAGATCTTCTCCTTGGTGTCCCGCCCCTTTTGATGGCCGATCACCACCACCGCCCGCCCCTCTATGCGTGCCAGACCGCCGACGATGGCCGGGTCGTCCCCATAGGCACGATCCCCGTGCAGCTCCTCGAAGTCGTCGCAGCAACGTTTGAGGTAATCGAGGGAGTAGGGCCGCTGGGGGTGGCGCGAGAGCTGAGAGATCTGCCAGGGGGTCAGGGAGGCGAATACGGACTCGGTGAGCGCCAGGCTCTTCTTCTGCAGGTGGGTGATCTCGTCCTGGATATTGATCTGATTATCGTCACCGACGCGCCTCAGCTCCTCGATCTTGGCCTCGAGCTCGGCGATGGGTTGTTCGAAATCCAGGAAGTTCAGGTCCATAAGGACACTATACCCGAATCACCCAGACAGGCACAGACGAGCCCCGCCCTCAGCCGGCGGCCACCAGGACCGGGCGCCGCGGCTCGGTCCGCTCCGCGTACACCACCGCCACCCCATCGGTGCCCAGCAGGCCCCGAAGCCGCTTGAGCAGCTCATCGGCGGGACGCACGCACCACTCGGGCCCCAGGCGGAGAACCCCGCTCCCCGCGGGGTGGCGATACTCGATCAGTACCCTAAGCCGGCCACCCTGGTAGGCGGCCAGCGCCTGCCTGACCTGCCCCAGGAGCCGCTCCGCCGCCGTCCCACCCGGCGCCGGACGGGTCTGCTCCAGGCGCAGCAGCAGGTGGGACGCCGATCCCTCCCGCGCCTCCGCCAGGGTCTGCACCCGCTCCGCGCGCAGGGACCAGCTGTTGCGAAAGGCGTCGAACACCAGGCTCCCGCTGGCCACCAGCACCCGATCGACCACGAGCAGGTCCCGCGTGCGCTCATACTGCTCGGGGAATAGGGTCACCTCGATGCGTCCACTGCGATCATCGAGGGTGACAGACCCCATTCGTCCCCGCTGGGACTGGCTGTGACGGACACCGACCACCAGCCCCGCCAGGGTACAGTCACCGCCTCCTGTGCCGCCGTCGCCCTGCTGGACATCGCCGATGCGACGGACCCCAAGGGAGCCGAGCTCCGCCTCGTAGGCGGCGATGGGGTGACCGGTCAGGTAGAGACCGAGGGTTTCCTTCTCCCCGCGCAGCCGCAGCTCCTCGTCCCACTCCTCTGCGTCCCCCTCGCCGAGGAAGGGATCCGGACCCTGGGTGACCAGGTCCTCGTCCATGCCGAAGAGGTCGTTCTGCCCCGCAGCCGCCACCGCCTTGCGTTGCTCCGCCAAGCGCAGCGCCAGCGGCAGCCGCTGCATCAGACTCGCGCGATTGGGACCCAGCTCGTCCAGGGCCCCGGCGCGGATCAGGGCCTCCAGCACCCGGCGGTTGAGCCGATGCAGGTCGATGCGGCAGCAGAAGTCCGCGAGGTCCCGGAAGGGCCCGCCCGCGCCGCGCGCCTCCAGGATCCCCTCGATGGCGGACTGCCCTACCCCCTTGATGGCCCCCAGCCCATACACCAGGGTGGCCTCACCCGCCACGGTAAAGCGGTATTGGGAGCGGTTGATGGCGGGTGGCAGCGGCCGCAGCCGCATCCCGCGACACTCCTCGATCAGGGTCACCACCTTGTCGGTGTTGTCCATGTCGGCCGAGAGCACCGCGGCCATGAAGGCGGCGGGATAATGGCGTTTGAGCCACAGCGTCTGGTAGGCCACCAGGGCATAGGCCGCGGAGTGGGACTTGTTGAACCCGTACCCGGCGAATTTCTCCATCAGATCGAAGATGAAGCTGGCGGTGCCCGGCTCCACCCCGCGGGTCACCGCTCCCGAGATGAAGCTCTCCCGCTGCTTGGCCATCTCCTCAGGCTTCTTCTTGCCCATGGCCCGCCGCAGCAGGTCCGCCCCCCCGAGCGTGTAGCCGGCGAGCACTTGGGCGATTTGCATCACCTGCTCTTGATAGAGTATGACCCCATAGGTTGAGCGCAGGATGGGCTCGAGCTTGGGGTGGGGATAGGCCACCTCGGCCCGGCCGTGCTTGCGGTCGATGAAGTCGTCCACCATGCCCGACTGTAGGGGACCGGGCCGGAACAGGGCCACCAGGGCGGTGATGTCGTCGAAGCAATCGGGCTGGAGCTTCTTGATCAGCTCCTTCATGCCCCGGGATTCGAGCTGGAACACCGCGGTGGTTTCGCAGCGCTTCAGCAGCTCGAAGGCCCCCCCGTCGTCCATGGGGATTCGGCTGATGTCGATGGGCTCCTCCCCCAGCTCGCGGCGACCGCGGTTCACCGTCTCCAGGGTCCAATCGATGATGGTGAGGGTGCGCAGGCCCAGGAAATCGAACTTGACCAGCCCCACCCCCTCCACGTCGTCCTTGTCGAACTGGGTCACCAGGCCCTCGCCCCCCGGCTCGCAGTAGAGGGGGGCAAAGTCGGTGAGCCTGCCCGGCGCGATCACCACCCCGCCGGCGTGTTTGCTCGCGTTACGGGCGAGACCCTCGAGCTTGCGTCCCATCTCGATGAGCTCCCGCACCTCGTCGTTGGACTCATGGAGCTGGCGCAGGTCCTGGCTCTCCGCCAGGGCCCGCTCGAGGGTCATCTTGAGGTCGAAGGGGACCAGCTTGGCGATCTTGTCCACGAAGCCGTAGGGGTGCCCCAACACCCGGCCCACGTCGCGCACCACCGCCTTGGCCGCCATGGTGCCGAAGGTGATGATCTGGGAGACCGAGTCGCGGCCGTAGCGCTCCGCCACATAGTCGATGACCCGGTCGCGGTTCTCCATGCAAAAGTCGATGTCGAAATCCGGCATCGACACCCGTTCCGGGTTGAGGAACCGCTCGAAGAGGAGGTCGTGCTCGATGGGGTCGAGGTCGGTGATACCGAGCGCAAAGGCCACCAGGGAGCCCGCCCCGGACCCACGCCCCGGACCCACGGGGATGCCATTGGCCTTGGCCCAGGCAATGAAGTCCGCCACGATCAGGAAGTAGCCGGCGAAGCCCATCTTCACGATGACCTCCAGTTCCGTGGCGAGCCGTTCCTCGTAGAGGGCCTCCTGCCGCGCCCCAGCGCCCTGGGACCAGGCTGCAAGCCGTGCCGAAAGCCCCCGCCGCGCCTCGGCACGCAGCCAGTCCCCCAGGGTCTGGCCCTCCGGTACCGGGAAATCGGGCAGGAAGCTCTGCCCCAGCTTGAGCTCCAGGTTGCAGCGGCGGGCGATCTCCAGGCTGTTTTCCAGGGCCTCGGGGATGTCGGAGAAGAGGCTGGCCATCTCCCCGGGGGTCCGCAGGTACTGCTCCTCGCTGTAGGGGCGCGGCCGCCGGGGATCGTCCAGCGTCCGACCCTCATGGATACAGACCCGTGCCTCGTGGGCCTCGAAATCCTCTCGCCGGAGGAAACGCACGTCGTTGGTGGCCACCACGGGCACCTGGTGACGGGTCGCCAGGGCCACGCTGGCCTCCAGGCAGTCCGCCTCCCCGGGACGCCCGGTACGCACCAACTCCAGGTAGTAACGGTCCCCGAAACGCCCCAGCCATTCCCCGAGCAGGGCCTCGGCGCGGGCCTGGTCGCCCACCAGCAGGGCGCGCCCCAGGTCCCCTTCCCGCCCCCCCGAGAGGGCGATCAGCCCGCTGCAACGCCCATCCAGCCAGGTGCGCTCGAGCTGGGGCACCCCGAGGTGCTGACCCTCGCGATAGGCGCGCGACAGGAGCTCACAGAGGTTGCGATAGCCGCCGAGATCCTGCACCAGGAGAACCAGTCGATAGGGCTTGGCGGGGTCGTCCGAGTTACGCAGCCAGACGTCCGCCCCGACGATCGGCTTGATGCCCGCCGCGAGGGCGGTCCGATAGAAGCGGACCATGGCGAAGAGGTTGCACTGATCGGTGAGGGCCACCGCGGGCATCCCGGCACGGACCGCCGCACCGACCAGGGCCTTGATGCGCACCAGCCCATCCACCAGGGAGAATTCCGAGTGCAGGTGGAGGTGCACGAAAGGGGGTGGCAGGGGTTCGGGGGTCTCAGCCATGGGCGGACGGGGTTCCCTCGGTCGAGTGGGCAAGGGTCAGGATGGGAACGGCGGCTCGGAGCCGACGAGCAGGGCCCGCACCGGCCCGAAGCTACGTCGGTGCACCGCCGTCACCCCGAGCTGGCGAAGCCGTAGCAGGTGCTCGCGGGTAGGGTACCCCTTGTGGTGGGCGAAGCCATAGCCCGGAAACCGGGCATCGAGGGTCAGCATCTCCCCATCTCGCGCCACCTTGGCCAGGATGGAGGCCGCGCTGATCGAGGGGATGCTGCGGTCCCCCCCCACGACGGGCTCGACCGGTTGGCTGAGGAGGGGGCAGCGGTTCCCATCCACCAGGACCCTCAGCGGCGCCGGACGAAGCCCCGCCACTGCGCGCTCCATGGCCAGGAGGGTAGCCCGCAGGATGTTGAGGCGGTCGATCTCCTCCACGCTGGCGGAGCCCAGGGCCCAGGCCAGGGCCTGCCCCTGGATGGTGCGGGCCAGGGCCTCACGCCGCTCGGGGCTGAGCACCTTGGAATCGGCCAGGCCCAGGATGGGCCGCCGGGGATCGAGAATGACCGCCGCCGCCACCACGGGACCCGCCAGGGGACCCCGCCCGGCCTCGTCGACCCCGGCGACCAGCGATTCCTCAGCGATCATGCCCTCGTTCCACCAAACGGAGCACTGCCTCCGCCGCCTTGGCCCCTGCATCCTGCCGCAGGGCTCGATGGATCTCGCCGTAGCGGCGCCGGATCCGCCCTACCCGCGCGGGGTCGTCCAGGAGCCCCAGGAGGGCCTCCCCCAGCGGCTCCGCCCGACAGTCCCCCTGCACCAGCTCGGGGGCGAGCCGCTCCCCCGCGAGCAGGTTGGCCATGGCGATATGGGGCACCCGGATCAGGTTGAGCCCCTTGACCAGCCGGTACGTCAGA
>CAZFHV010000027.1:0-23558 GCA_964519095.1 uncultured Chromatiaceae bacterium
TGGATGACGACTTCCGCGCTAAGGTCGTGTTTGGACAGGTCTGATCATTCGGTAGCCCTGCCGAGAATCCCACCTTCGAAAACACCTCATATCATATACCCGGCGGGGTTTCCCGGTGGACGACCGGGCCTCCACCTCCTAACCTTGTGGCATAGGCCGGCGCTCCACCCGCAGCCGAACGATCGGGTAACCGGAACCGAACGAAGACAACAGCCTAGGCGAGGAGACAACAGCATGGCCGAGTCGATGAATAACATCCTCCATCCCAACCAGCCCAAAGACCCCGACTTCCCCCATGCGCCCGCGGACTGGTCCCGGGCGGCGGCCGAGCGGTCTGCCGCAACGGAGCAACTGACACTCACCGCCGCCCACTGGGAGCTGATCCGTGCCCTCCAGGGCTACTTCGCGACCCACGAACGACCCAACGGCCGGGAGCTCTACGATGCCCTCGAGGAGAGGTTCCACAGCCGGGGCGGGATCAAGTTCCTCTACGGGATCCTTCCCGGGGGCCCCGTGGCCCAGGGCTGCCGACTCGCGGGTCTCAAGCCCCCCGCGGGCATCGTCGACCGATCCTTCGGCAGTGTGGGGTAGCGGGGAAGCCCTCAGCTCCCCGACATCGTACCCCGGGAGGACGCCCTCCTTTGGCGGCTGCGCGGCTTGGCACCCCTCGGGAAAGGGCCCTGGGATGCCCTGAGGTGAGTGCTCCTGGAGGCTGGACTGTCATGATCTGGCTCGCCGGTTCGGTCTTGGTCGCGCTGGTCGCCGTGGCCGCCTACGCCCAATGGCCCATTCCCCCCCTGCCGCCCGGCGCCACCGCGGACAGGGTGGTGGTGCTGAAGGGCGAGCGGCGGCTGGTGCTCCTCAAGGGAGAGGTACCGATCCGCGAGTACCGCATCGCCCTGGGGCGCGAGCCCCTCGGGCCGAAGGCCCAGGAAGGCGATGGTCGAACCCCCGAGGGCAGCTATGTGATCGACTACCGGAAATGGAACAGTGACTTCCATCGCGCCCTCCACATCTCCTACCCGACCCCCGCGCAGCAGGCCACCGCCGCTGCGCGGGGGGTCGACCCGGGTGGTCAGATCATGATCCACGGGGTCCGTAACGGCGAGGGGGTCATCGGTCGCTGGCACCGGCTGAATGACTGGACCCAGGGTTGCCTCGCCCTCACCAATGCCGAGATCGAGCAGGTCTGGGAGGCCGTGCCCGACGGCACCCCCATCGAGATCCGCCCCTGATGCCCCTCGCCTTGGGGGGTCGCCCCTTGCTGTTCGGCGAGGTCCTGTTCGACAGCTTCCCCGATGGGGCCCGGGTGCTCGGCGGCGCCCCCTTCAACGTGGCCTGGCACCTCCAAGCGCTGGGCCTAGCGCCCTGGGTCGTCAGCCGCGTGGGGGCGGACGGGGCCGGCCAGGAGGTGCTGAGCGCCATGGGCGCCTGGGGCCTGGACCCCTCGGGCATCCAGCGGGACGCGGATCGTCCCACCGGCCAGGTCAAGGTCCTCCTGACCCAGGGCCGGCCGACCTTCCAGATCCTCGCCGATCAGGCCTACGACGCCATCGCCCCACCGCACGAGCTACCCGAGATCGCCCTCCTCTACCACGGCAGCCTGGCCCTGCGGCAACCGACCTCGCGGCGCACCCTGGTGAGGCTTCGCGAGCGTTGCCGGGCCCCGGTGCTGGTGGACGTGAACCTGCGCCCGCCCTGGTGGGATCCGGCGGCCCTGACCCCAATGCTCGACGCCGCACGCTGGTGCAAGCTGAGTCGGGAGGAGCTGGCCGCCGTCGCCGATCCCGGCGATCCCCTGGCCGCCGCGCGGCGGCTGTTGCGGCGTCATGGCCTGGAGGCGGTGTTCGTGACCCTGGGGGCGGCGGGTGCGGCCGCCGTGACCGCCGAGGGCTTCGAGGACCTCAGCCCGGCCCCGACAGCAGACCTGGTGGACACGGTGGGGGCTGGCGACGCCTTCGCCGCCATCCTCATCGCCGGCCTGCTCCAGGACTGGCCCCTGCCCCGCACGCTGCGACGGGCCCAGCAACTCGCCGCCACCGTCTGTGGGCTGCGGGGGGCCGTGCCCCGGGATCGCGATTTCTACCGAGGGGTTCGGGCGAGCTGGGAGGGGGACTAGGGGACGCCGCAGGAAACGAGGCTCAAGGCATCTCCGACCCGCCCGCCCCGGTCCCCTGCCCCACCCGCAACGCCGTCAGCACCGCCAGGCCCTGGAGGAGGGCCACGCCCATGAGCACGGCGCCGAACCGCCCGGCATCCATGAAGGGACCGAAGGCCAGCGGGGCCAGGGCCAGGCCCGCGTCGAGCCCCGAGTAGACGAAGCCGTAGACCCGGCCGTAGGCCGCCTTGCCGAAGCGCTCGGTGGCGGCGCGACGCACCAGCATGTCTCGCGACGGGCCGGCAGTGCCCGAGCAGAAACCCATCAGCGCCATCAGGGGCATCACGGCCCAGCCGGGGGCACCGGCCGCGGCAATCAGCAGGGCGAAGGCCGCCGCCGCGGTGAGGGCAAGGGCGATGGTGCGCTCCTGGTGATCGCCGCGCCCCGCAAGGAACCCCCCGGCGGCCATCCCCGCCGCCCCCCCGAGCATGAAGGCGGAAAGGCTCCCCGCCGCCACCGCCAGGCTGAGGTCATAGAGGTGCTGCAGCGCCGGGGTCGCGAAGTTCTGCAGAGCCCCGAAGGCCATAGTCGCCACCAGGAAAAAGGCGAAGCAGAGCCACACCGCCGGCGAGCCCAGGAAGGCGAAGCTGGATTGGGCGCCGAGTCCGTCTGCGCTCTCCCGGTGCAGCGGCTCCCGCGGATAGGTCAAGAGGTCCCGGCCCAGGGCTAGCAGGCCCAGCGCAGCGAGCCCGAGGGACGCCGCCGCCAGCGCCGCCCAGCGCCAGCCCGCGGTGCTGGCGATGCCCGTGAGCAGCACCGGCGCCAGCGCCCAGCCCAGGTTGCCCGACAGCCCGTGGACCGAGAAGGCGTGGCCCAGGCGGGGCTTGGAGATGCGGTGGTTGAGGATGGAGAAGTCAGCGGGGTGGAACACGCTGTTCCCGAGCCCCGCGATCAACGCCGCCAGCGCCAGCATCCCGTAGCCCTGGGCGGCGGCCACCACCAGCCCCGCCGCGGTTGCCAGCCCCACCCCGAAGAACAGCACGCGCCGCGCCCCCATGCGGTCCACCACGAAACCCGCCGCCGCCTGCCCCACGCCCGAGACCAGAAAGAAGAGGGTCATGAGCGAGCCGGCCTCGGTGAAGGAGAGCGAGAGCTCCGCCATCAGCCAGGGGAAGAGGGGCGGAATGAGCAGATGGAAGAAATGGGAGGTGCCATGGGCAAAGCCCACCAGGGCGATGGTCTCGATCTCCCGAGGCGGGGCGAGGGTGGCGGCGGTGACGGTCATGGCAGGCGGGTCGCGGTTTTCGCCATTATCCGGGAGCACGCCCCCGGGTGACTACGGCGAGTTGGCCGAGATCGCCCCCGCGGTGGCCAGGCAGGGACCCGGTCGCTGGGGGTTGCAGATGCGCCCCTGCCGCTCCGGGGCGATGCCCTCGGGCTCCGCCACCCGCAGCACCCAGGTGACCAGGGCCCGGAGATCCGGGGCCCCCTCGGAGGGAGTCACCCGGGTGGCGGGATCGATCATCGTGTAACCGTCCTGACCGGTGGCGGGGTTGCTCAGGAAGTCGGTGGTGACCGCCAGGATCTCCTCCTCGGGCCGCACGAGGCGGGGGCCCTGGGGGGTCAGGAGGCTGAGGTCGGAGACTCGTCCCGTATCCGGGTTGTGGCGGAAGGCGAAGCCCGCGATCTGCAACCACCAGCCGTTGCCGGTCCAGTCCTGGACCGCGCGCTCGGCGACCTTCTGCAGGGTCGCGCCATCGAGGCGCAACAGGACCAGGGGACTGGGGTAGGCGAACAGATCCAGCAGGTGGCCACGGGTAATTAGGGTCCCCGCTGGGAGGTCCTCGTTCAAGCGCAGGGCACCCGAGTTGATGAAGGCGATCTGGGCACCCCGGTCGGCAAAGGCAGCGAGGGCTTGATCGGCGACGAAATTCCCCAGATTGGTCTCGAAGCGGCGGATTTGCAGCTCCTCCGCCTCCAGGGTCACTCGGGTGCGGCCCAGGGGCCGGTCCAGACAACCGGGCGGCTCCCGTAGCTCAGGGCAGACCTCCCGCTCGAAGCGCCCCTGCCAGTCCTGGGCGCGAGCCAGGAGCTCGGGGTCCGGCGTCACCGCGGTATCGAGCAGACGAAACTCCGGCTCGATACGGATGGCGCCGGCACCGTCCAGGTGGATGCGCACCAGCCCCACGCTGCGGGCATCCGCATCGGCCTTGATCACCTGCCGATGCCCCCCCGCGGCGCGAATCTGTCGGTCGTGCTCGTGACCCCCGACGATGAGATCGGGCGCCTGGACACCCAGGGTCTCCAGCAGGGCCAGGTCCGAGCTCATGCGCTGATGGGTCAGGGCCACCACCACCTCCGCCCCCTGCTGGCGCAGCAGGGCCGTCATGCGCCGGGCGACCTGGACGGGGTCCTCGAAGGTCTCCAGGTAAGCCGCATCCTTGAGGTGCCCGGTAAGGCTGAACAACCCGATGCGGATCCCCCCGCTTACCACCAGGGTCGAGGCGAGGAGATTCTCCGCGCTCACCAGGGGCCGGCCCGCCTCGTCCTGGGCGAAGATCAGGTTGGTCCCCAGCCAGCGGAAGCGCGATGCGCGGATGCGGGCGGTGAGCTCCGGGGCCTGCTCGCGCTGGTCCCGCTCGAGCTCGTGATTGCCGAAGGTGACCCAGAGGCGCGGGTCGAAGGCCTCGGGGTCCCCGTCCAGGCGGTTCAGCAGGTCCACCATCTGCGCCCCGCCGTAGCGGCGGCTCAGGGTGGAGGGAAAGAGGAAATCCCCCGCGTGCAGCACCAAGAGATCCGGCGCCTCCCGCTCCAGCTCGGCGCGCAGGGTACGCAACCGTGGAAGGCCGCCCGCCTGGCCCCCGTCCACCCCCGCGATGCGGTAGCTGTCGTTGAGCGTCAGGAGGGTGGCGGTCCGCCCCTCGGCCATTACGGCCCCGGAGCTCCAGGTCGCCAACAGCGCTGCCGCGAGCATCAGGTTGCGGATCGAGCCTGCCATCATTTTTTCCTCTCACGCCAATAGGGACGAGGACCCGCCCGCGGACCGGCGAGACGACGGGAGTGCCTGGACTTTGGGCATCCGATCGGTCGACGAGCCTTAACCGGACCTGGGTTGCCGAGCCATCGGGCGCGGGATTCTCGCGGACTGGTCCAGCGCGGGCAAGCCCATGCCCGCAGGCCTGCCATACCCCGCACCCAGGGCTTCGCCACTGCCATGCAGGTCCCTCACGTCCGATCACAGCTCGCACATCCTCCCCATGGAGCCCCCTACCCCTCGCCGGCCGGCCTTGCCCTCGGAGCGGATTGGCGCCCCTCGCTAACCGCAAGACTCAGGTGCGACGGCCATAGCTGCCGCAAGCCCATGGCAGCTTACCAATCTTTAATGCCCCGGCAAGGGTGGCGTAAGGCCCTTCCTCCTATAAATGCATGCGTCGACCAGCCGATGGCGCGCCCCTTCCGAGCGTCGTCGGCCGCGAGCCCTCGTCATCGGCCTTACCAAGACGCTCACCCGAACGGAGGAAGTACCCTTATGAACCTGAACAGTCAGACCCATCCCCTCAATGTCGATCCTAGGGCCGTCACCCCGAGGCGGCGGGTGCTCGTGCGCAGCACCCTCGCCGGCGCTATTGCCCTGGCCCTGGTGGGGGCCTACGCGGTGAGTGCGGATACCGGCTCCACCAGCCTGACACCCGCGGCGGCCCTCAAGGGTGGCACCGCAGCGGGGCCGGCGAGCTTTGCCGACGTGGTCGAGCGCGTGACCCCGGCAGTGGTGAACGTGGCGGTGAGCGGCACGCTCGGAGACCAGGGGCAGGGTCACCAGTTCCAGATGCCGGATCTGCCCCAGGGCATGCCCTTCCCCGAGCTCTTCAAGCGCTTCTTCGAGGAGCGCGGCCTGCAGGGCCATGGGCAGGGTGGACCCAAGGCGGTGCAGGGGGTGGGGTCCGGCTTCATCATCTCCCCTGACGGCTATGTGGTGACCAACAATCATGTGGTGGACGGGGCCGACGAGGTGCAGGTGATGCTCAATGACGGGAGCCGCTACCGCGCCAGTGTGAAGGGTCGGGATGCCAAGACCGACCTGGCGCTCCTCAAGATCGAGGCCAACAAAGCCCTGCCGTACGTGGAGTTCGGCGATGCGACCAGCACCCGCGTGGGCGACTGGGTGCTGGCGGTGGGCAATCCCTTCGGTCTGGGCGGAACGGTGACGGCGGGGATCGTCTCGGCCCGGGGCCGCGATATCCACGACGGAGGGGTGGACGACTATCTCCAGGTAGATGCCCCCATCAACCGCGGCAACTCGGGGGGGCCCCTGTTCGATGGCAGCGGCCGGGTCATCGGGGTGAACACCGCGATCTTCTCCCCGAGCGGCGGCAGCGTCGGGATCGGTTTCGCCATCCCGGCAGAGACGGCAAAGACGGTGGTGGCACAGCTTCGTGACCAAGGTCGCATCGATCGCGGCTGGCTGGGGGTGCAGATCCAGCCGGTTACCGAAGAGATCGCCGAAGGGCTGGGTCTAAAGGGGACCCAGGGGGCACTGGTGGCAAGCGTGGTCCCCGGCAGCCCCGCGGCCAAGGCGGGCGTGCAGCCAGGGGATGTGATCCTGAGCGCCAGTGGCAAGACCCTGGATGAGTTCAAGCAGCTCTCCAGAACCATTGCCGCCACCCGGGCGGGCACCGAGGTGAGACTCGGCGTGCAGCGCCAGGGGACGACCCAGGAGATCCCGGTGGTGATCGGCGCCATGCCCAGCGACGACAAGGTGGCGGACGCCTCCGAGGCCCCCGGTAGCGGGGTGGAGTCCAAGGCCCGGCTGGGGCTGCACCTCGCCCCGCTCACCAAGGAGGCTCGCCAGGCCCTGAAGCTGGACGCACAGGCCCAGGGGGTGCTGGTGGCCAAGGTGGCGGAGGGGAGCCCCGCGGAGCGGGCGGGCATCCGCCCCGGCAGCCTCATCTCCATGATCGGGCAGCAGCCGGTCAGCACCCCGGAGGAGCTGGCGGGCAAGGTGCGGGAGGCGGCCAAGGCCGATAGGCCCTCGGTGCTCCTGCTCGTGGAGAAGGAGGGTGAGAAGCGCTTCGTGACGGTGCGCTTCGCCGCCTAGCCCGATCCTCGTCAGACTACCACCGGCCGCGCGGCGACCCTTGCGGACGCCCCGCGGCCGGCTGCTACACTGCCTGCGCCGTCTCAACCGACAGGGCCCGCGGCCCGCCTGCTCCCCGCCGATGCGTGTGCTCCTCGTGGAAGACGACCAGCAGGTCGTCGCCTTCCTGCTCAAGGCCCTCCGAGAGGTGGGCTTCGTGGTCGATCATGCGGCCGATGGGCGGGAGGGGCTGTTCCTCGCCGCCAGCGGGGAATACCAGGTGCTGATCATCGACCGCATGCTTCCCAAGCTCGAGGGGCTCGCCATCGTGCGCACCCTGAGGGCCTCGGGCAATACCACCCCTGTGCTCATCCTCAGCGCCCTGGGGGAGGTGGACGACCGGGTTGAAGGCCTGCGCTCGGGGGGCGACGACTACCTGGTCAAGCCCTTCGCCTTCTCGGAGCTCCACGCCCGCATCGAGGCCCTGGCGCGGCGCCGCGGGGCCGACTCCCCCGAGACCCGGCTGCGGGTGGCGGATCTGGAGATAGACCTCCTGTCGCGGGAGGTCAGCCGCGGGGGGGTGCCCATCGCGCTGCAGCCGCGGGAGTTCCGGCTGCTGGAGTACCTGATGCGTCACGCCGGGCAGGTGGTGACCCGCACCATGCTGCTCGAGGGCGTGTGGGACTACCACTTCGACCCCCAGACCAACGTTATCGACGTCCACATGAGCCGGCTGCGGGCCAAGATCGACAAGGACCGGGACCGCCCCCTCCTGCACACGGTGCGGGGCGCCGGGTACGTACTGCGTGCGAATCCGTAGCCTGCTCGCCAGCCACAGCTTCCGGCTTGCCCTGCTCCACATGGGGCTGTCAGTGGGCTCGGTGGTGATCCTGCTGGGCTTCCTCTACTGGGCCACCGCGGGCTACATGGACCGCCAGACCGATGCCACCATCGACGCGGAGATCACCGGCCTGGCCGAGCAATACCGCCAGCGGGGCCTCGCGGGGCTCAGGGCGGTGATCGCGGAGCGGGTCTCCCGCGACCCCACCGGCTCCAGCGTCTACCTGCTCGCAGGGGAAGGCTTCAGCCCCGTCATCGGCAACCTCAACCGCTGGCCGGAGGCGGTGCCGGGCGAGGATGGCTGGGTCAGCTTCCGGCTACGGGAATGGGGGCTCGACCGCACCGACGAGCACCTGGCCCGCGCCCGCACCTTTCGCCTGCGCGGTGGGCTCCATCTGCTGGTGGGGCGCGACGTGCGGGATCTGGAGGCCACCCGCGGCCTGATCCTCACCGCCCTGGGCTGGGGGTTGGCCATCATGATCGGCCTGGCCCTGGGGGGTGGGCTGATGATGAGCGCCGGCATGGTGCGCCGCCTGGAGGCCATCAACCAGACCAGCCGGGAGATTATGGGGGGGGACCTGTCGCGGCGGGTGCCCACCAACGGCTCGGGGGACGACTTCGACCAGTTGGCCGCCAACCTCAATCAGATGCTCGAGCGCATCGGGGCCCTGATGAGCAGCGTGCGCCAGGTCTCGGACAACATCGCCCACGACCTGCGCACCCCCCTCACCCGGCTGCGGACCAAGCTGGAGCTGGCCAGCACCGAGCCCGACGCCCCGGAGACCCTGCGCCTGGCGGTGGAGGGGGCCATCGCGGACGCCGAGGAGCTGCTCGGCACCTTCAACGCCCTGCTGCGCATCGCCCGCATCGAGTCCGGACGGGGCAGTACGGCGTTCGGAGAACTGGACCTGGGCCACCTCGTCCAGGACGTGGTGGAGCTCTACGAGCCCCTGGCGGCGGAGCGGCAGCAACGGCTGGCGGTGGAGGCCGGGGCTCCGGCGCCGGCCCGGGGCGACCGGGACCTCCTGTTCCAGGCCCTGGCCAACCTGGTGGACAACGCCATCAAGTACACCCCGCCGGGCGGATCCATCCAAGTAGCGGTGACCCGAGAGGCGACGGAGGTCGCCCTCTGCGTGGCCGATTCGGGCCCCGGCATACCGCCGGAGCTGCGCGAGCGGGTGCTGGAACGCTTCTACCGGCTCGACGACAGTCGCTCCACCCCCGGCAATGGCCTGGGCCTCAGCCTGGTGAAGGCGGTGGTCGATCTGCACGGCGGGCGCCTGCGCCTGGAAGACAACGCACCCGGCCTGCGAGTGTGCCTCTGGCTTCCCGCCTAGCGGCAGCCGTCGGTACAATCCTGACCCCACTGGGTGCTGGACAGCACCCACCCAGTGATTCGCGCCCGGCCACCAAGCGGCTATCATGCGCGAAAACCACAAAGAACCGATTGGGAGGATGCTGCGAATGAAGACGATCAAAGAGATCCTGGAGCACAAGGGCAGTCAAGTCTGGACCATCGCCCCCGATGCCTCGGTGATGGACGCCCTCAGGCTGATGGCGGAGAAAGAGGTGGGCGCCCTGGCGGTGACCGAGGACGGCCGGCTGGTGGGCATCATCTCCGAGCGCGACTATGCCCGGAAGGTGGTCCTCAAGGGCCGCGCCTCGCGGGACACCCGGGTCCAGGAGATCATGGCCACGCGGGTGATCTGCACCCAGCTCGACCGGACGGTGGACGAGTGCATGGCCCTGATGACCGAGAAGCGCATCCGCCACCTGCCGGTGGTGTCCGACGGGCAGCTCCTGGGCATGGTGTCGGTGGGGGACCTGGTCAAGTCCATCATCGCCGACCAGCAGTTCGTCATCGATCAACTGGTCCACTACATCACCGGCTAGTCATCCGCTGGCCGCGGGGTCTGCCGGACAAAGGCCCGGCCCCCATACAGGCTCCTCGTCCCCCTTCCCCAAGCCCTCCCCCCCGCAGAGGGGGGGAGGGCTGGCATACAGGTCAGGGGTGGGAACCCTGCCAGCCCCGGCGACGGATCTCCACCACCCCGTCATCCTTCTCGAGCAGCAGGAATCCGCCCAGGGTGCTGATCAGGTCACGCACCGATTCGGTGGTCAGCTCCCCGACACCCGGGCGGAAGCGCACCCGGTAGGAGTCATCGAGCAGGTTCTCCAGCTCCCGGAGGCTCTGGATATTCCAACAGCGGCCGACTATGCCGTGGTCGGCCCAGACCCCGGTGTGGCTGCTGTCCGGGGGCGGTGGGCAGTTTCTCATTGTTGTGGCTCCCTGGTGGGTGGTCGATGGGGTGGTAACTTTTCGATTGTAGGTCCTCCCGGCCAGCGGGTCATGTGGGCTTCCGCACCTTCCGCTACCATGGGCCGAGGGACGCGGTTGAGGGGGTAAAGCGAGTGGCCGCGGGCGGGGAGTCCATCCGGGTGAGGGGGCTGGTGCAGGGGGTGGGGTTTCGCCCCACCGTCTGGCGGCACGCCCGGAAGCTGGGGCTCCAGGGGGACGTGCGCAACGACGGCGCCGGGGTCCTGATCCGGGCCTGGGGTGAACCGGGGGCAATCGACGCCCTCTGCGAGGCACTGGGCCGCGACTGCCCCCCTCTGGCGCGCATCGACGCCCTGGAGCGCCAGCCGTTACGGGAGCCCCCCGCGACGGCAGGGTTCGCCATCCTCATGAGCGACCCCAGCCGGGTGCGTACCGGGGTGGTCCCCGACGCGGCGACCTGCGCGGCCTGCCGGGCCGAGATCCTGGACCCCGCGGACCGACGCTACCGCTACCCCTTCACCAACTGCACCCACTGCGGCCCGCGGCTGTCCATCGTCCGTGCCATCCCCTACGACCGCGCCAACACCAGCATGGCCGGGTTCAGCCTCTGCCCCGACTGCCTGGCGGAGTACCAGGACCCCAGCGACCGCCGTTTCCATGCCCAGCCCAACGCCTGCCCCGAATGCGGTCCGCGGGTCTGGCTGGAGGATCGGCAGGGCAAGCCGGTGGACCCCACCGCACTCGGCGCCCCGGACGCCATCGCGGCGGCTAGCCGGTTGCTGGCGGGGGGGGCGATCCTCGCCCTCAAGGGCATCGGCGGTTTCCACCTGGCCTGCGATGCCACCCACGAGGGCGCAGTGAGCGAGCTGCGCCGGCGCAAGCGGCGCTTCGCCAAGCCCTTTGCCCTGATGGCGCGGGACCTGGACAGCATCCGCCGTTACTGCCGGGTGGATGAGCCGGAGACCGCGCTCCTCCAGGGCCCCGCGGCGCCCATCCTGCTGCTGGAGGTCGATGGGAAAAACAGGGTGGCCCCCTCGGTGGCACCCGGCCAGCGCACCCTGGGCTTCATGCTGCCCTACAGCCCCCTGCAGCATCTGCTGCTGGCCGACTGGGAGCGGCCCCTGGTGATGACCAGCGGCAACCTGAGCGACGAGCCCCAGTGCATCGACAACAGCGAGGCCAAGGAGCGTCTCGCCCTGCTGGCCGATTACTTCCTGCTCCACGACCGCGACATCCTCAACCGGGTGGACGACTCGGTGGCGCGGGTCCTGGACGGCGCACCGCGGCTGCTGCGGCGCGCCCGGGGCCATGCCCCCGGCTCCCTGGCCTTACCGGCGGACCTCGCCGCCGCGCCCAATGTCCTGGCCATGGGTGGAGAGCTCAAGAACAGCTTCTGTCTCACCCAGGGGGGGCGGGCGATCCTCTCCCAGCACCTGGGGGACCTGGAGGAGGGCCGCACCGCGGCGGAGTACGAGCGCACCCTCGACCTCTACCAGGGCCTCTTCGAGCACAGCCCCCAGGCCATCGCGGTGGACCTGCACCCGGACTACCGCTCCAGCCAGCGGGGCCGCGCCTGGGCCGCAGAGGCAGGGCTGCCCCTGGTGGAGGTCCAGCACCACCATGCCCACATCGCCAGCGTGCTGGCCGAGAACGACTGGCCGCTCGCACGGTCCCCGGTCCTCGGCATCGCCCTGGATGGCCTGGGCTACGGGCCCGACGGCACCCTCTGGGGGGGCGAGCTGCTCCTGGCGGACTATCGGGCCTACCGGCGGGTGGGCTGGCTGCGCCCCACCTCCCTACCGGGAGGGATGCGGGCGGTCCGGGAGCCCTGGCGCAACAGCTTCGCCCAGATCGCCGGGGGAATGGGCTGGGAGGCCTTCCGGGAGCGCTACGGGGCCCTGGAGCTCCGGGCCTGGCTGGAAGCCCAGCCGCTCGGGCTCCTCGGGACCCTGATGGCGCGGGGACTCCAGGCCCCCTTGAGCAGCTCCTGCGGGCGGCTCTGCGATGCGGTGGCCGGGGCGCTCGGCATCTGCCGGGAGGGGATGAGCTACGAAGGCCAGGCCGCCATGGAGTTGGAGACCCTCGCACAGGGCGCCTGGAACCGGGTCGCGGCGGGCTACCCCTTCGGGGTCGTGGAGACGGCGGAGGCCCTGGTGCTGGATCCCGCGCCCCTCTGGGAGCCCCTGTTCGACGATCTGCTCGCGGGCACCGAGGGGGCGCTGATCGCCGCCCGTTTCCACCTCGCTCTGGTGGCGGCCCTCGCCGATCTGGCGGAGCGGCTGGCGCAGCGCCACCAGCTCGACACCCTGGCCCTCTCCGGTGGGGTGCTCCAGAACCGTATCCTCTTCGAGGGGCTGGTGAGCCGGCTGCGCGCCAGGGGCTTTCGGGTGTTGACGCAGCGACAGGTCCCCAGCAACGATGGGGGGATCGCCCTTGGGCAGGCCGCGGTGGCCGCGGCCCGGCTGGTGACGGAGGGGACGAGATGAGCGATGACAAAGGCCAGGGCGGCACCGCGGCGGTCGGAGACCAGTGCGCGATCCGGGTGGCGGACTACCGCGGGGTCACCCGCGTCGCCCTGCACCCCGACCCCTCACCGGGGGATTACCGTCAGGCCCTGGCCCTCGCCAACGCCGAGGCCCAAGCGCGTCTGGGCGATGCCATGCTGCTGTCTTGCTACGACCGGGACCGGGATTTCGAGGCCCCCCAGCACGCGAGCGAGTGCCACGAGGCCAGCGCCGTCCCCGGCTATGTCGACTATGGCCTCAACCACGGCGCCACCCTGGAGATCGACCTGGAGGCGGGTCGTTTCGTCTTCTTCTATCTGCCCCTGGACGCGGAGGTGAGCCGATGAACCCCACCCCACCGCGGGGTGGCGGTACCCCGCCCCAGAAGACCCATCAGACGGCGATCGTGGTGATCCCACCGCGGGAGCTATGGGGTCAGATCCAGACGATTCGCAGCCGCTACGACCGCCAGTACCACCGCTGGATGCCCCACATCAACCTCATCTACCCCTTCCATCTCCTCAATCGTCTGGCGAAGGATCGCGAGCCCCTGCAGCGCGCCTGCCAGTCGGTGGGGCCCTTCGAGGTGGAGCTGGGAGAGCTGCGCTGGTTTCGCCACCGGGAGCAGGGCCACAGCCTCTGGGTGGCGCCGCAGCCGCGCCACGCCCTGGTGGCGCTGCAGCGGGCCCTGCTGAGCGCCGTGCCCGACTGCGACGACCTCAACCACTTCGCCCAGGGGTACGAGCCCCACCTGAGCCTGGGTCAGGTGCAGGCGCGGGGGCGACTGGAGAAGGTGATCGCGGAGCTTCAGGCGGCCTGGCAGCCCATCCGCTTTCCCATCGAGCGGGTCAGCCTCATCGCCCGCGGCGATCCCCCCAAGGACCAGTTCCGGGTCGTGGAGGAGATGCCTCTCGGCCCCCCGCCCCCCACCCAAGAGACCAGGGCAGTCACCGCGGCCGCACCCGCCGGGTCTCGGAATCCCCTGCGCCGGCCCCCAACAGGGCGGCGGGGGTGAACCCTGCCGATCCCTTCATCGAAAAAGGATCAGCCGCCAGGCGCAACCGGCCGCATGGGGACTCCCCATGCCCCTTGTATACTATGGACCGATAGGCTCACCTTTCTTATCTGATTCGCTGCCCCCTGGCCGTCCTCCATGCGCTGGTTCCTGCGCCTCCTCGTCTGGCCCTTCTCGCTCGCCATCAACGGGCTCTTGCTCGGCGTGCTGGGCCTGTTCGTCCTCTATGGCTGGATCGCGCCGGGGCTCCCCAGCCGCGAGGCCCTGCTGAACGTCCAGCTCCAGCAGCCGCTGCGGATCTATACCGCCGATGGTCTTCTCATCGGCGAGTACGGTGCCGAGCGCCGCGAGCCGATCCGCTTCGCCGACACCCCGCCACTGCTGCTCAAGGCCTTCCTGGCGGCGGAGGACAGTCGCTTCTTCGAGCACCCCGGGGTGGATATGCAGGGGCTGGCGCGGGCGGCCCTCTCCCTGTGGCAGACCGGCGAGGCGCGCCAGGGGGGCAGCACCATCACCATGCAGGTGGCGCGCAACTTCTTTCTGAGTCCGGAGAAGACGTTCAAGCGCAAGCTCACGGAGCTGTTCCTGGCCTTCCGCATCGAAAACGAGCTCAGCAAGGAGCAGATCTTCGAGCTCTACGAGAACAAGATCTTCTTCGGCCACCGCGCCTACGGGGTCTCGGCGGCGGCGCGACTTTACTACAACAAGGACGTGCACCACCTCAGCCTGGCCCAGACCGCCATGCTGGCCGCAATACCCCAGGCCCCATCCCTGAACAACCCCATCACCCGCCCCAAGCGGGCCCTGGCGCGACGGGACTACGTGCTGGGTCGCATGCGCACCCTGGGCTACATCGACGAGGCCAGCTACCAGGCGGCCCTGACGCAACCGGACAACGCCGCCCTCACCGGGCCTCGCATCGACTTCGATGCCCCCGACGTGGCGGAGCTCGCGCGGCGCGAGCTGTTCGAGCGGTACGGAGAGACCGCCTACACCAGCGGCTACCGCGCCACCACCACCCTCACCGCGCCCCTGCAACGGCTGGGGCGCCAGGCCCTGGCGGTGGCGCTTTCGGAGTACGAAGAGCGCCATGGTTACCGGGGTGCCGAGGCCAAGCACAAGGGGGTGGCACGCATGGAGGCGGATGCCCTCGACGAGATCCTCGATGCCCATCCTCCCGTGGACACCCTGATCGCCGGCCTGGTCACCCGCATCAAGGGGGAGCGGGCCACCGTCTACCTGGGCGACGGCCAGGAGGTGGAGCTCACCCCCGCGGGGGTGCGCTGGGCCCGGGCCAACCTCGGCGACCCCAATCGGCTGGGCGGCGCCCCGCGCAGGCTCGGGGACGTGGTGGCCGTGGGGGATCTGATCCGGCTCCAGCAGCAGGACGGCGCCTGGCGCCTGGCCCAGCTCCCGGCCGTCGAGGGTGCACTGGTGGCCCTGTCCCCCAGCGACGGGGCGGTGAAGGCCCTGGTGGGGGGCTTCGACTACAACCGCAGCCAGTTCAATCGCGCGGTGGACGCGCGCCGCTCACCCGGCTCCAGCTTCAAGCCCTTCGTCTATGCCGCCGCCTTGGAAAAGGGCTGGACGCCGGCCTCGATCCTCGACGACTCGCCGCTCGAGCTGCCTGACGGCCCCGGCAAGGTCTGGCGGCCCAAGAACTTCGACGGCAAGACCCTGGGGCCCATCCGCCTGCGCAAGGCCCTGGTGCAGTCCCGCAACCTCGCCTCCGTGGACCTGCTGCGGCACATCGGTCTGGACTACGCCCTCAACTACGTCACCCGCTTCGGTTTCAGCCTCGACCAGGTGCCCCACGGCATGTCCCTGGTGCTCGGCACTGCCGCCGCCTCGCCCCTGCAGATGGCCGGCGCCTACGCCCGCTTCGCCAACGGCGGCTTTCGCGTCCAGCCGCACCTCATCGAGCGGGTCGAGGACCCCTCCGGCTCCATCCTCTTTCAGGCCACAGCCCCGGTGGCCTGCGCCGATTGCTTCTTTCCCGCCAGCCAGCCCGAGGGGGATGCCGCCGTTTATGCTCTGGGGCGACCCCAGGCCGAGCGGGTGCTCGAGCCGCGCATCGCCTACCAGATGCAGTCCCTCATGAGCGACGTCATCCGCGAGGGCACCGCCAAGCGCGCCAGCGCCCTGGGGCGCAAGGACCTGGCCGGCAAGACCGGCACCACCAACGACTCCCGCGACTCTTGGTTCTGCGGCTTTCAGAAGAACCTGGTGGCGGTCTCCTGGATGGGCTTCGACGACAACTCCCCCCTCGGCGCCAAGGAGACCGGCGGCAGCGCCGCCCTCACCCTGTGGATGGAGTTCATGAAGGTGGCCCTCGCCAATGAGCCCCAGGTGCTGCCCAAGGAGCCCCCTGGCCTGGCCCACGTGCTGATCAACAAGCGCACCGGCACCCTCACCCACGCCGACGACCCCGAGGCCATGATGGAGATGGTGGCGGAGGAGTACGAGATCCTGCTCCTCGGCCCCGATCCCCTGCCCACGGCGGATGCCCCCGCTTCCGGGAGTCCCACAACGCCCACCAAGACCGCCAGGGGCCAGCAAAACCTGGTCGAGGGACTATTCTGACAGGGCTACACTGGCCGAAGCGGGGCGGCATACCGTCGCGCATGGGTCTTGCGGTAAGCGAGGTGCGCGAATCGGGTCCGAGCGGAAGGCGCGCCGACGAGGCATAGCGGACTCTATGGCGAGGAAGCGCAACACCGCGATCGCGCCCGAGCGGCGTGCATCGCGGCGGAACATCCATGTGTGACGGGTATATCAGGCGCGCGGCCAACTTGCAGGCGCGCTGGGGGCTGGGGAGGCAACCGCGTCGGGCGAAGCCCCGGCCGGATCTGGAGCGCGGCAAGACCTCTGCAGCCGGCTGAAGGCCAGCGGCTTGCTTGCCCGTTCAAGTGTTCAGGGCATGACGCGAACCACGAAGGAGGTCCCATGAGCGAAGGCCGTTTGTTGACCCCCGGGGAGGCCGAGGCAGCGATCGAAGACCGCATCCAGGCGTTCGGCCTGGGGGCACTGCCCCGCGTCAGGGTGACGGAGCGTGCCGATGGCACCTGGCGGGTCTCCTGGAACCATCTGGGGCGCGTCGTGGCACCCATGAGCGCCGACCTCTGGTATGCATGGCTTGAGGAAAACGTCGGGTCTCTGGACGCAGGGGACTTGGAGACCACGGAGAGCTGAGGGATCGCGAAATCCAGCAGCGCAGGGCCGCTAGGGCCGCCCGATTCGGCATCGGCGTCGAGGCCGACCCTCAGCGTGCCAACTGCACCCCTGTCGCACCCTGCCTCAGTCCCTCATTCGAGTGGCTCCCGCCCGGGGTGCTCGAAATAGCGGCCGTAGTCGTTCAGCGCCGCGATCTCCCGGTGAGCAGCCACCGCCGGTGTGCCTGGGGCCTTGCCCTGCAGAATCTCGCCGGTGTCTGTGGCCCACCCCTTGCTGGATCCAGCTCCAGTCCTATCGGCGGCTGGCGGCTAGTGTCGCGGAGGCAGTGATCCACGGCGCCGAGAATGCTGCCAGCAGAGCGGGCTACAGTCCCGAACCACAGAAGGGCTTCTTGACCTGGGTCCACCAGCTGACAGCAAGGGGAGAGACCGATTCCGCGCTGAGGCTTCGCGTGGGGCCCCTGCATAGCCGCGGCACCGTTTGCGACGAGCGGAGCCCTCTCCTCGTCGCTCATCAGGCGGGAGATTTCCCCCGCTTGGCCCCAAGGCTGTTGCCCGCTGGGAGCCCGCATAGGGCGCATTAGGCGACAGCCGCAATGCCCCGCAGGCTACCGGCCGCCGACGGCCCCCTGCAGCCAAGTCTCCCTTTCCCTACACCAACAATTGGCTTTTCCTTACAACAACATCCGTCTTGGCCTACAGCCTATCCACCGCCTCGGGGCCTATCCTGGAACACAACCAACAAGGACGAGCATGGCCCATGAACGAGTTAGGCGCTTTGGTTGCTGTGACGAGCTGATCGCCGAGGTCCTCCGCGAGATTAAGAAAGACAAGCCTGTGGTGCTCGCAGGCGCAGTGGCTATCGGCAAGTCCGCCGTGCTGGAGGCCGCCGCCAAGCTCATCTCGACGGCGCCTCGGCCGGCCGCCCTCCCTCTCTAGGACTCCCGCGTCACCTCCCAGGAGCAGCACCGCAGGGAACGCGTTTTTTCTCCTCTGCAATCACCAGGCCAAGGGCCAGTTTGTGCAGCTGGCCCGCCGGCTCCTGGAGACCGACGTTCTCAGGCCTCTTCGGGCCGCGCCGACCCGCTGAACGCGGCGAACTCCATCGATCGAGGCACCGAGCGGCGACCGCTGGGGGTCGTCCCTCACCGCGTCATCCTCGGGGGGCTGCCCCTCGTGCCTGAGCGGCGCTCACAAGGAAACCGATAGAGTAGCGTCCGTTCGCTATCGCTGGTCCACCCCTGGCCCAAAAGGGGGCGCCGACGAGGACAGGGAGACCCCCGCTAGCTGATCCCCCCGTGTGCCTGGGGTAAACTCCCGGCCGTGCTGAAACTCACCGACCTCAGTCTGCGCCGCGGCGGCAAGCTCCTGTTCGAGGGCGCCAACATGAGCCTCTACGCCGGTCAGAAGGTGGGCCTGGTGGGGGCCAACGGCTCGGGCAAGTCCAGCCTGTTCGCCCTCATCCGCGGGGAGCTGCAGCCCGATCGGGGTGACTTCTCCCTGCCAGCGCGCCTGGCCATTGCCCACGTGGCCCAGGAGACCCCCAGCGGCGAGCGATCGGCGCAAGCCCTCGTGATGGCGGGCGACCCGGAGCTGGCGGAGCTGGAGGGGGCGTTGCGGTCGGCGGAGGCGGCTGGCGAGGGCCCGCGCCTCGCGGATCTGCACGCCCGCTTCGAGGCCATCGGCGGTTACAGCGCCCCGAGCCGCGCCGCGCGCCTGCTCCACGGCCTGGGCTTCCCGCCGGGAGAGGAGAGCCTGCCGGTGAACCGCTTCTCCGGGGGCTGGCGCATGCGCCTCAACCTGGCTCAGGCCCTGATGTGCCGCTCCGATCTCCTCTTGCTCGACGAGCCCACCAATCACCTGGATCTGGACGCGGTGATCTGGCTGGAGGGCTGGCTCCGGGACTATCCCGGTACCCTGATCCTGATCTCCCACGACCGGGACTTTCTGGACGCCGTGACCGGGGGCACCCTCCACATCGCCCAGGGGCAACTGCGCCTCTATGCCGGCAACTACTCGGCCTTCGAGCGCCAGCGCGCCGAGCAGCTCGCCCAGCAACAGGCGGCCTACAGCAGGCAGCAGCAGGAGGTGGCCCAGATCCGCCGTTTCGTGGAGCGCTTCCGCGCAAAGGCCACCAAGGCCCGCCAAGCCCAGAGCCGCCTCAAGGCCCTGGAGCGCATGGAGCTGATCGCCCCCGCCCACGTGGATTCCCCCTTCCACTTCGCCTTCCGGCCGCCCGAGCGGCTCCTCCACCCCCTGATCCGGCTGGAGGGGGTGAGTCTGGGCTACGGGGAGACCCCGGTCCTCACCGGGGTGGACCTGGCCCTGGCCCCCGGCGACCGCATCGGGCTGCTGGGACCCAACCGGGCGGGCAAGTCCAGCCTGATCAAGCTCCTCGCCGGGGCGCTCGCCCCCCTCGCCGGTGAGCGTGAGCTGGCGCAGGACCTGCGCATCGGCTACTTCGCCCAGCATCAGGTGGAGCAGCTCCGCCCCGAGGATAGCCCCTTGCAGCACCTGCGCCGCCTGGATCCCCTCGCGAGCGAGCAGGCCCTGCGGGACTTCCTCGGCAGCCTGGGCTTCCCCGGCGACAGCGCCCTGGCCCCGGTGGGGCCCTTTTCCGGGGGGGAGAAGGCGCGGGTGACCCTGGCCCTTCTGATCTGGCAGCGGCCCAAACTCTTGCTCCTCGACGAGCCCACCAACCACCTGGATCTGGAGATGCGCCTGGCCCTGAGCGAGGCCCTGCAGTCCTTCGAGGGGGGGCTGGTGGTGGTGTCCCACGACCGCCACCTGCTGCGCCTCACCAGCGACCAGCTCTGGCTGGTGCACGCCGGGCGGGTGCAGCCCTTCGACGGGGACCTCGACGACTACGCCGCCTGGCTCGGGCGTCGGGAGCCCCCGGCCGGCGAGGGTCCCCGGGAGGCAGGCGGGGCCCACAGGGCGGACGAGCGTCGCGACCGGCGCCGCCGCGAAGCCGACGAGCGCCGCCGCCTCGCCCCGCTGCGGGAGGCGCTGCGGCGCGTCGAGGAGCGTCTCGCCGCTCTGGCGAGCGAGCAACAGGCGATCGGGCTGGCCCTCGCCCGCCCGGAGCTCTACGAGGAGGGGAACAAGGCGGAGCTGCTGGGGCTACTGGAGACCCAGCGCAGCCTTGGGCAGTCCGCCGAGGCAGTGGAAGCCGCCTGGCTTCGGGCCTGCGAGGAGCTCGAGGCCCTCAGCGCCCAGCTCGCCTGAGGGGCACCGCCCGGGGCTTTCCTTTACAATGCCGGCCTCTCCCGCGGGCAGCCATGAAGAAAGTCTCCCTCGCCGCCTTTCTCCTGCTCTCCCTGGCCTACCTGGCCTGGCCCTACGCCCAGCTCTGGGAGCTGGACCAGGCACTGCTGCAGCAAGAAGGGACTGCCCTGGCGGAGCGGGTGGACATGGCGGCGGTGCGCGAAGCGATCACCCGCAAGCTCAACGGTGACGCGCAGAGCGCGGTGGGCGAGGTCTCCAACCGCTTTGCCGACTGGCTGCAGGATGGCATTCGCCGGCTGGGCGGTCAGGCGGTGGAGCGACTGGTGACCCTCGAGTGGGTACGGACCCAGCTCCTTTCCAAGCGCTCCCCCGACAGCGACCGGGCCTTCCTGCCCCAGGTGAGCTATGCCTTCTTCGAGGCCTACGACCGGTTCCTGGTCCGGGTCGGCGCGCCCGGCGAGGCCCCGGTGCATTTCCTGCTCCGCCTCGATGGGCTGGAGTGGCGGGTGGTCGCGGTCTATTACTGAGGCCCCGCTTCACAAGGACCGGCGGGTTCCTTAGGATCGGCCGTCTCTGTCCCCCCATACCCCCGGATAGCCATGGATATCAGCCCCTACCTCAAGGTGATGGTGCAGCGCCGTGCCTCCGACCTCTACTTCAGCGCCGGCACCCGGGTGGGAATCAAGATCGACGGGGTCACCCATCCCCTCGGGGATACGGCCTTGAGCGCCGGCCGAGTCCAGGACCTGGCCTATTCGCTGCTGAGCGAGGCCCAGGTGCGGGAGTTCGAGCAGACGTTGGAGTGCAACCTGGCGATCAGCCTCGAGGACATCGGGCGCTTCCGCGTCAACCTCTTCCGCCAGCAGGGCTCGGTGGCCATGGTGATCCGCCACATCAAGGAGGTGATCCCCTCCATCGCCGAGCTCAACCTCCCGCCCATCCTCCACGACCTGGTGATGCGACCCCGTGGGCTGGTGCTGATCGTGGGCGCCACCGGATCGGGAAAGTCCACCACCCTGGCGGCGATGATCGACCACCGTAACCGCAACCTCGCGGGGCACATCCTCACCATCGAGGACCCGGTGGAGTTCCTGCATCACCATCAGAAGTCCATCGTCAACCAGCGGGAGGTGGGCATCGACACCCTCTCCTATCAGAACGCCCTCAAGAACGCTATGCGGGAGGCGCCGGACCTGATCCTCATCGGCGAGATCCGCGACGCCAATACCATGCAAGCCGCCATCGCCTACGCGGAGACGGGCCATCTCTGTCTGTCGACCCTGCACGCCAATAACGCCAACCAGGCCCTGGAGCGCATCATCAACTTCTTCCCCGACAGCGCTCACCGCCAGATCTTCATGGACCTCTCCCTGAACCTCATCGGGGTCGTCTCCCAGCGGCTGCTGCCGGACACCCAGGGCGGACGCATCCCCGCGGTGGAGATCCTGCTGCGCTCGCCCTACGTGGCGGAGCTGATCAAGAAGGGGGAGATCCGCTCCATCAAGGACGCCATGGACCAGAGCGACGTCCACGGCATGCAGACCTTCGACCAGTCCCTGTTCAGCCTCTACCGCGGCGGCCGCATCACCCTGGAGGACGCCCTGGCCAACGCCGATTCCCGCAACGACCTCGCCCTACGCGTCCGTTTACAGGGACAGATGCCGACCCCTTAGGCCCCCAACGGAGGGGGTTCGCTCACCCGCCGGGCACCGGGACAATCCGCCGGACCCGTATTGCCCTTCGTGAGCAAGGCGCGGGTTTTCTGCAGGCGATCAGGGCGGCGCGAATCTCTCCAACACCGCCGCGGAGATGAGCTCCAGGGCCTGGTGGGTGCAGAACTCGATGCCGATGTTCGGGATGACCGCCACCCCGTGAAGGTGGGCCTGATCCAGGAGAAACTCCTGAAGCTGCCAGATGCTCTCGAAGTCCTCGAGGTGGCGGCGGTCAGAGCGAGTGGGTGCCAGCACCGAGCGCCACTGGAAGTGCTGGGCAAGCTCGTCGCGATCGGGTACCGCCAGGAGCAGGGGTACCACCACCGCCTTACCGTCCACATCCCCCTGCATCAGTGCCTCCTGCAGCGCGGGGTCGAGGTGGGCACCCTCCACGATGGCGGATTCTTGCTCCGCCAGGCTCCGCTGCACCACACCGCGGATCGCCACAGCCACCTTATCGGCCTGGGCGCAAAACCCCTCTATGACTCGTTCCGCCCCTCCCAGGCCCGCCGAGAGACGGGGTAGGGTCTGCCACGCCTGGTAGGTCGAGCGGTGGAGCTCGGGGGCCAGGTGATCAGACACCAGCAGCCGCATGACCTCACGCAGGGTATCCGTGGACTGGATGCGCCCGATGTCCAGCTGCAGACTGAGCTCGGCCGCCAGCGTGCTCTTGCCGCTCCCGGAACAGCCGCCGATCAGCACCAGCAGAGGGAGCCCGCTGCGCCGAAACTCCGTCCAGGCGTGGAAACGATCCGCCATCCCGCCGCGGCGGCGGGGGCCGATGGTGCGCGCTACCCGGTCCCGGAGCTCGGCCGCGGAGAGCTGATCGACGCCCTCCGCGTGGAGCTCTCCGAAGACCGGGCGGGTGATCGCCTCCGCCTCCCCCCCATTGGCCCCCGCCACGAGCAGACGCTTCAGCAGCAATGAGGCATCGAGACGGCGTTTGATGCCTGGCTCTTTGAAGAGGGTCACCGCCCCGGCGACACTTCCCGCCGCCTCGGACCTCTGGGCGACCCGCTGGGTGGCCGCCTGCCAGGCCAGGGCCTCGGCCAGGCGCTGCGCCTCCGCGCCAAAGCGGGTGATCGCGCCGGTGGCGGGGTTGCGTCCGTTGATCAACAGGAGCATCCCGCGCGGACTCCGCTCACCGTCGCCGATGGGCAGACTCAGAAGGGAGCGCACCGGGTGGTCGGTGACCCGGTCGAATTCCCGGAGCCAGGTCGGGTCCATGTCCGCAACTTCGGCGATATCGGGGATGTTGACTCGCACCCCCTGGTGAGCTGCCAAGGAGACCGCCGATCCGCGGTCGTATTGCTCCCCCTTGCCGTGGAGCGGGATGGACGACTGGGGCGGCAACCGGCTGGCGCTGTTGCCGCATGCTGGGTACATGGCGGTGAGGCGGAGCTCGTTGCCGGCCACCTCTTAGAGGACCGCCAGATCCGCTCGCGTGAGCACCGCGGCGCCCCGCAGCAAGATGTCTGCCCAGCCACCCTGGGCACCGTTGGCCAGGGTGCGACCGACCTCAGCGAGACGGGCGAGGGTCTTGGCCTTCATGGGGGTAACCGCTCAGCGGGGGTGGGCCCTGACCCTGAGACCCTGAGACCCTGAGACCCTGAGACCCTGAGACCCTGAGACCCTG
>CAZFHV010000028.1:0-15519 GCA_964519095.1 uncultured Chromatiaceae bacterium
CCAGGGCGTCCTGTTGGCCATTGCCGGTCTCTTCTTGCTCGGGGAATCGACGACCGCGCGGCGGATCGGCTACCAGTGGCGCCGCCGCGGCGCCCGCGGTTGAGCGCTCAACCGCCGTGGGAGCCCGTCCGGGGGATCAGAGGTCCGGGTAGAGCCGCCCTGGGTTGAAGAGCCACTGGGGATCGAATACCTCCTTGAGGCGCCGGTGTAGGGCGGCGAGCGGCGGGGTGAGGGGCTGAAAGACCTCGCTGCGCTCCCCGCCGCGGAAGGGATGGGCGTGGCCGTTCGCCACTTGGGCCGCGTGCCGAAGAGTCGCCCCGTCCTGCGTCCCTCGAATCCAGCGCTGGGCCCCGCCCCAGTCGATGAGCTCGTCGGCATCGGCGGCCAGGGGGGCGGTGGCGGGGGGTACCGAGGCGCGCCAGAGCACCTCGCGGGCGGTGAAGAAGTCAAGGGTCTGGTCCCGGAGCCGGTGCCAGAAGTCCGGGTCCGCCTCTTCCACGCCCGGCCCGAGCAGGGCGCGCACCCGCCCCAGCCCTGTGTCTTCCACCCGAAGATAGAGTCGGCCCCCTTGGTAGCAGAGCCCCGAGAGGCCCAGGAGTTGGCGTTGCAGGGCCGCCAGCAAATCCAGGGCCGCCGGGCGTTCGCAGCCGAGCACCAGGCAGGTCTCCGCGGCGGGCCGGGGCAGGACCTTGATGGAGAGCTCGAGAAGGACCCCCAGCGACCCCATCGCCCCCGCCATCAGCCGCGAGAGGTCGTAGCCCGCCACGTTCTTCATCACCTGGCCGCCGAAGCGGAGCACCTGGCCGCGGCCGTCCAGGAGTCCCACCCCGAGCAGCAGGTCCCGGGGTGCGCCCCCCCAGGGGCGACGGGGGCCCGAGAGGCCACTGGCCACCGCCCCGCCGATCGTGGGCCCGCCGCCGAAGTAGGGGGGCTCGAAGGAGAGCATCTGACCCCGTTCGGCGAGGGCCGCCTCCAGCTCGGCGACGGGGGTGCCGGCGCGCACCCGTACCACCAGCTCGCTCGGCTGGTAGCTGAGGATGCCCCGGTGCCCGCCCATCTCCAGGGGATCGCCCACCGGCTGGCGGCCATAGAAGCCCTTGCTGCCCCCGCCGCGGATCTCCAGGGGGGTGCGATCCGCCTGGGCGGCGCGCACCCGCTCGGTCAGCGCTTGGGTCAGGTCTTGGTCCATGGCCTCAGAAGCGTTCTAGCTCGGGGAAGGGGAGTCGGCCACCGTGGACGTGCATGGCCCCCAGCTCGGCGCAGCGGGCGAGGGTAGGGATCGCCTTGCCGGGGTTGAGGAGCCTGTCGCGGTCGAAGGCGGCCTTCACCGCGTGGAAGGTCTCGAGCTCCGCGGGGCTGAACTGCACGCACATCTGGTCGATCTTCTCGTGGCCCACCCCATGCTCACCCGTGATGGTGCCCCCCACGGCCACGCACAGCTCCAGGATGCGGGCGCCGAAGGCCTCCGCCTTCTTGAGCTCACCGGGCTGGTTGGCATCGTAGAGGATCAGGGGATGGAGGTTGCCGTCCCCGGCGTGGAACACGTTGGCGCAGCGCAGGCCGTACTCGGCGGACAGATCGGCGATGCGCTGCAGGACCTGGGCCAGGTGCTGGCGCGGGATGGTGCCGTCCATGCAGTAGTAGTCCGGCGAGATGCGGCCCACCGCGGGGAAGGCGGACTTGCGTCCCGCCCAGAAGCGCAGGCGCTCCGCCTCGTCGCGGGCGACGCGGATCTCGGTGGCGCCGGAACGGGCCAGGATGGCCTCCACCCGGGCGAGGGACTGGGCCACCTCCGGCTCATCCCCGTCCACCTCGCAGAGCAGCACCGCGGCGGCATCCAACGGGTAACCGGCGTGGATGAAGTCCTCGGCGGCGCGCAGTGCCAACTGGTCCATCATCTCCAGCCCCGCCGGGATGATGCCGGCGGCGATGATCTCGGCCACCGCTGCCCCCGCCTGCTCCACGGAATCGAAGGCGGCCAGTGCCACCTTTGCGGTCGGCGGCACGGGGAGGAGCTTGACCAACACCTCGACCACCACCCCGAGCATGCCCTCGGAGCCGGTCATCAGGGCCAGCAGGTCGAAGCCGGGGGCATCCAGGCCACCACCTCCCACCCTCACCCGCTCGCCGTCGATGCTGATGAAGCTGACCTCCAGCAGGTTGTGGACGGTGAGGCCGTACTTGAGGCAGTGCACCCCTCCGGCGTTCTCCGCCACGTTGCCACCGATGGAGCAGGCGATCTGGGAGGAGGGGTCGGGGGCGTAGTAGAGGCCATGGGGCCGGGCGGCCTCGGTGATGGCCAGGTTGCGCACCCCGGGCTGGACCCGGGCGGTTCGGTTGACCGGGTCGATCTCCAGGATGCGGTTGAACCGGGTGAGGCTCAGGAGCACGCCGCCGGGGTGGGGCAGGGCCCCTCCGGAGAGGCCGGTTCCCGCGCCCCTGGCTACCACCGGGATGCCCCGGTCCCGGCAGTCGCGGAGTACCGCCTGCACCTGGGCCACCTCGTTGGGCAGCAGCACCAGGAGCGGCAACTCCCGGTAGGCGGAGAGGCCATCGCACTCATAGGGACGCAGGGCCTCTTCCTGATAGAGCACGGCGTCCGCCGGGAGGAATTGCAGGAATTCCCTGGCGAGCCGTTCGCGATCCGGTGCCCCGAGGGGGCTTGAGGGGGTCATCGCTCGATTGCTCAGGGTCGACGGGGGTCTGCTCTGGGAAAGAGCCTAGCCTACCGAAAGCGCCGGCAAAATGCAGCCCAGCCGGGGCCGCGGGAAAATTTTTCGATTATTCCGCCATTTACACCTTTCGAGCGGATGGGTACACTGCCGCGCTTCGTTCGCGCCGGGGGATTCGCTCCTGGGGCGAGGTTGATTTTTTCGCGGGGGACCGCCATTGAGCGCTTCGCACCACCTCAGCTACCGCGTGCAGCCCCAGGGTCGGCTCAGGGGACGGCTGCCCGTGCCGGGGGACAAGTCCATCTCCCATCGCGCCATCATGCTGGGGGCCATCGCGGAGGGGGGCACGGAGGTGCGCGGGTTTCTCGAGGGGGAGGACAGCCTGGCCACCCTGGCGGCCTTCCGCGCCATGGGGGTCCAGATCGAGGGACCCGAGGACGGTCGGGTCCGCATCCAGGGGGTGGGCCTGCGGGGCCTCCGGGCCCCCGCCGCCGCCCTGGATCTCGGCAACTCCGGGACGTCCATGCGCCTGTTGGCGGGCCTGCTGGCGGGGCAGGGCTTTGCGACCACCCTCATCGGCGATGCCTCCCTCTCGCGGCGGCCCATGCGGCGGGTCACCGAGCCCCTGGGCCTTATGGGGGCCCGCATCGAGACCACCGAGGCGGGGACCGCGCCTTTGCGGCTGACGCCGGTGGGGTCGCTCCGGGCTATCGACTACCCCTTGCCGGTGCCCAGCGCCCAGGTGAAGTCCTGCCTCCTGTTGGCGGGGCTGTATACGGAGGGACGCACCTGCGTGGGGGAGCCGGTGCCCACCCGCGACCACACCGAGCGCATGCTGGCCGCCTTCGGGCACCCCGTGGAGCGGGTCGGGGACCGGGTCTGTATCCAGGGGGGCGGGGTGCTGCGGGGCTGCCCCATCGAGATCCCCGCAGACATCTCCTCGGCGGCCTTCTTCCTGGTGGGGGCCAGCATCGCGGAGGGCTCCGACCTGACCCTGGAGCAGGTGGGGCTCAATCCCACCCGCGTTGGGGTGATCAATATCCTCCGTGCCATGGGGGCAGACATCGAGGTGGCCAATCCCCGCCGGGCGGGGGGGGAGCCGGTGGCGGATCTGCGGGTGCGCTCCGCTCCCCTGCGGGGGATCGAGATCCCCCTCGACCAGGTCCCGCTAGCCATCGACGAGTTTCCCGCCCTGTTCGTGGCCGCCGCTTGCGCCGAAGGGGAGACCCTGTTGCGGGGGGCTGAGGAGCTGCGGGTGAAGGAGAGCGATCGCATCGCGGTCATGGCCGAGGGGCTCCAGAGGTTGGGGATCGCGGCGGAGCCGCTGCCGGATGGGATCCGCATCCGCGGGGGGCGCCTGGGGAGGGGCACCCTGGACAGCCAGGGGGATCATCGTATCGCCATGTCCTTCGCCATAGCGGCCCTGCGGGCCCAGGGACCCCTGGTGATCGAGGATTGCGCCAACGTCAACACCTCCTTCCCCGGCTTCGTGGGCCTGGCCCGTGGGGTGGGGCTGGCCATCGAGGAGCGCTCGCCATGATCCCCGTCATCACCCTCGACGGTCCCTCGGGAGCGGGCAAGGGGACCATCGCCAGCCTGCTGGCCCAGCGGCTCGGCTGGCACTTCCTCGACAGCGGCGCCCTCTACCGCGTCCTCGGCCTGGCGGCGCTGCGTCGGGGGCTGGACCTGGAGGATGTCCTCGCGCTGGCGGGGCTGGCGGGGGGGCTGCCGGTGAGCTTCCGTGACGACCAGGTCTGGCTGGAAGGGGAGGAGGTCTCGTCCGAGATCCGCACCGAGGAGGCGGCGGCGGCCGCCTCGCGGGTGGCCGCCATCCCCGCGGTGCGGGAGGCGCTCCTCGACTGGCAGCGTCGCTGTGCCCGGCCGCCGGGACTGGTGGCGGATGGCCGCGACATGGGGACGGTGGTCTTTCCGGCGGCCCCCCTCAAGATCTTTCTCACCGCGAGCGCCGAGGAGCGGGCCCATCGCCGTTATAACCAGTTGAAAGAAAAGGGGCTCGATGTTAATTTTACAAATCTTGTCGGGGAGATCAGGGAGCGAGACGAACGCGACAGCCGTCGTGCCGTCGCCCCCTTGCGGCCCGCGGAGGACGCCTTCGAGCTGGACACCACCGGGTTGTCCATCGAGGAGGTGACCGAGCGGATGGAGGCCCTGGTACGGAGCGCCTTTCCCCGACTGGAGCTGTGAGCCTCGGCGCGAGCGCGCTCGAGCCGAGGATTGGGTGGTCCGGTGCCAAGCGCCGGGCTTTATTGTGCAACCGCAACTAACCACGATCGCCCCTGCGCCTGGTGTGCAGGGAGCCAGGAACCCTACAACCCATGACCGAGAGTTTTGCCCAGCTCTTCGAAGAGAGCATCTCCACCACGCGCCTGCAGCCCGGCAGCATCGTCAAGGGCACCGTCCTCGCCATCACCGCTGACGTGGTGGTCATCAATGCGGGCCTGAAATCCGAAGGGATCATCCCCCGGAGCCAGTTCCTCAGCCCCTCCGGCACCCTCGAGGTGGCCGTGGGCGATGAGGTCGAGGTGGCCCTGGATGCCGTCGAGGACGGCTTCGGCGCCACCCGCCTCTCCCGCGAGAAGGCCAAGCGGCACCATGCCTGGGCCAAGCTCGAAGAGGCCTTCACGGCGGGCAAGACCGTCAGCGGCCTCATCAGCGGCAAGGTCAAGGGCGGGTTCACCGTGGATCTCGACAGCATCCGCGCCTTCCTGCCTGGCTCCCTGGTGGACGTGCGCCCGGTGCGCGACACCACCTATCTCGAAGGCAAGGAGCAGGAGTTCAAGGTCATCAAGCTCGACCAGCGCCGCAACAACGTGGTGGTCTCCCGCCGCGCGGTGGTGGAGCAGGAGTACAGCGCCGAGCGTGCTGCCCTGCTGGAGGGCCTCGAGGAGGGCATGGAGATCAAGGGTGTGGTGAAGAACCTCACCGACTACGGCGCTTTCGTGGACCTGGGCGGGATCGATGGGCTGCTGCACATCACCGACATGGCCTGGCGGCGGGTCAAGCACCCCTCCGAGGTGGTGCAGATCGGCGACGAGGTCTCGGTCAAGGTCCTCAAGTTCGACCGCGAGCGCCAGCGGGTCTCACTGGGGCTCAAGCAGATGGGCGAGGACCCCTGGGAGAACATCTCCCGCCGCTACCCCGAGAACACCCGGGTGTTCGGCCGGGTCACCAACATCGCCGACTACGGCTGCTTCGTGGAGATCGAGGCGGGTGTGGAAGGCCTGGTGCACGTCTCCGAGATGGACTGGACCAACAAGAACGTCCACCCGAGCAAGATCGTCCAGGTCGGCGACGAGGTCGAGGTCATGGTGCTCGACATCGACGAGGAGCGCCGCCGCATCTCGCTCGGCATCAAGCAGTGCCAGGCCAATCCCTGGGAGGAGTTCGCCGCCACCCACAAGAAGGGCGACCACGTCTCCGGCAAGATCAAGTCCATCACCGACTTCGGCGTCTTCATCGGGCTCGATGGGGGTATCGACGGGCTGGTGCACCTCTCCGACATCACCTGGGACGAGGCGGGGGAGCAGTCCCTGCGCCGTTACAAGAAGGGCGACGAGGTGGAGACCGTGGTCCTCTCCGTGGACCCGGAGCGGGAGCGCATCTCCCTTGGGATCAAGCAGCTCGACAAGGACCCCTTCTCCAACTTCCTCGCCACCCACGAGAAGGGCAGCGTGGTCTCCGGCACCGTGACGGCGGTGGATGCCAAGGGGGCGACCCTGATGCTCCCCGACGGCGTGGAGGGCTATGTGCGCGCCTCCGAGATCTCCCGCGACCGCGTGGAGGATGCCCGTTCCATGCTCAAGGAGGGGGACCAGATCGAGGCCAAGTTCATCGGCGTCGACCGCAAGAACCGCACCATCTCCCTGTCGGTCAAGGCCAAGGACATGGAGGAGGTGGCGGCCACCATCCGTGGCTACACCCGCGATGCCCAGGCCGGGACCACCACCCTGGGCGAGATCCTCAAGGAGCAGATGGGGGGGGCCGACGACTAGTCGGGGTCTTGTTCACTCAGCGCCGGGCCCGTCCTGCGGGCCCGGCTCGGTGTGAAGGAAACGACAAGCAATGACAAAATCGGAGCTGATAGAGGCGCTTGCGGCGCAACAGAGCCACCTCGCCTATAAAGACGTGGAGCTCGCCGTCAAGGAGATCCTGGAGCAGATGAGCCAGGCCCTGGCCTCGGGGGACCGCATCGAGATCCGCGGCTTTGGCAGCTTCTCGCTCCATTACCGACCGCCGCGGATCGGGCGCAATCCCAAGAGTGGGGAGCCGGTAGCCTTGGCGGGCAAGCATGTGCCCCACTTCAAGCCGGGCAAGGAGCTCCGCGACCGGGTCAACGGCGCCTTCGGGGGTCAGCCCGAGGAAGACTGACGGGCCGCCCGGGGCTGGTGCTCCGGCCTCGCCGCGGGGGCCAGTGCCGCGGCGTCGCCCCCCGAGCGTCGCAAGGCGGCCGTCGGGGCGAAGCGGCAGGTAAAGGTGCTGCCGCCGCCCACCACGCTGGTGATCATGAGCTGCCCCTGGTGCCGCGACAGCACCAGCTCCACCAGGGCCAATCCCAGGCCGGGGCCGCCCGAGTCGCGGGAACGGCCCTCATCCACCCGGTAGAAATACTCCGTCAGGCGTGGGATGTGCTCGGGGGCGATGCCCTGGCCCGAGTCCTGCACCCTCAAGGTCGGACCCTCGGGCGTGTCCTGCCAGGTCACCCGGATCCCCTCCCCGGCGGCGGTATGCTGGAGGGCGTTGCGGATCAGGTTGGCACAGGCCCCCTGGAGCTCCCCCTCGTTCCCCAGAAGTAGCAGCTCGGGGTTCAGGTCCAGCTCCAAACGGCGCTGCCCGTTGTCCGCGGCGGTCACCGCGCGCACCGCTTCTCCGAGGAGCGCGGACATGTCGACGGGCTCCAGGTGCTCGGGCCGCTCCCCGAGCTGGAGGCGGGAGAGGGCGAGCAGCTCGTTGATGATGTCCCCCATGCGCCCCGCCTGTTCCACCATGAGGGCCACCGGATGGCGAAGGGTCCCGGGTGTATCGGGGGAATGTTGCAGGGTCTCGAGGAAGCCCCCGATCACGGTCAGGGGCGTGCGCAGCTCGTGGGATGCGTTGGCCAGGAAGTCCCGGCGCATCTCCTCCAGGTGATAGAGCTTGGTGATGTCCCGCGCCACCAGCAGCCACTGGCGTTTCTTCGCCCCGAAGGGGGTGATGCGCAAGGATAGCCGCAGCGCCCGGTTGTGCTCGGGTAACAGCTCCAGGGGCTGGCCGTAGTCTCCCGCCGCCAGATAGTCCCCCAGCTCCCCGTGGGGGACCGCCTCGGTGAGGGGTTGGCCCTGATGCTCCGGCCACCGCGCCCCCAGCAGATGATCCGCTGCCGGGTTGGCCCACTCCAGGCAGAGGTTCTTGTCGAGGACCACTAGGGCATCAGGGACGGACAGGGCGGCCCCACGGAACCGCTCGGCAAATCTGAGCTGGCGCCGCTTGTGCCGGCGCAGCCGCTGTTGCTCCTGCGCGAAGGCGGCCTCGATCTCCCCCCACAGCCCGCTCGGGAAGGGCGGGCCAAACCGCCGGTGGGCCGCGAGGCGGCGGCACAACCGAAGGAGCTGGTAGAGGTGGCGACCCAGGACCGGCAGCAGGCCAGAGAGGAGTCCGACCCCAAGGTATCCTGCCAGTTCGCCGAGGATCCCGCCGCCCCCCAGCCCGAGCGACAGCCACAAAGCCTCTACGCGCAGGGCGCGGCTCATCGGCGCTGCCGGCGGTGTCCCGGGCTAGGGCTCAGGGTCGCTAGGTGCGGTTACTCAGTCCTTCTCGGAGAAGCGATAGCCCACCCCGCGCACCGTCTGCAGGAGGCGGTCATGCCCGCCGGGCTCCAGGGCCTTGCGCAGGCGGCGGATGTGCACGTCGACGGTGCGTTCCTCCACGTACACCTGATCGCCCCAGACCTGGTCCAGGAGCTGGGTGCGGCTGAAGGCGCGATCCGGGTGGGTCATGAGGAATCGCAGCAGTCGGTATTCGGTGGGAGCGACCTCCACCTTGGCGCCGTTGGAGGTGACCCGGTGGCTGGCGTCGTCGATCTTGAGTCCCGCCGCCTCCATCTCCTCCTCCCCGTCGGCGGGGCGGGTGCGGCGCAGCACAGCCCGGATGCGGGCCACCAGCTCGCGTGGCGAGAAGGGCTTGCTGATATAGTCGTCCGCCCCCGAGTCGAGCCCGCGGATGCGGTCCTCCTCCTCGCCCTTAGCGCTCAGCATGATGATGGGCAGGGTACGGGTCTTGGACTGTTGCTTGAGCTGCTGGGCCAGCTCGAGGCCCGAGCGGCCCGGCAGCATCCAGTCCAGCAGCACCAGGGTCACCTCATGGTGGGCGAGGATCTGGCGCGCCTCCTCGGCATGGGCGGCCTGCAGGGTGCGGAAACCGGCCCCCTCCAGGGCGAAGCGGAGCATCTCCCGGATACCGGGTTCATCGTCGACAATAAGCACCGTCGTCATCGAAGATACAGTCCTTAGGCCATTTCGTTCTTGAACAGAAATTTTACTGCGGTCGTATTACCGAAAGGTTGCGGAGCCCGGCAGGGGCCGCCGCGTCGCCACCTCTGACCAGACCCCACCACGATGGGAAGCTAGCCCATGGATCTGCCCCCTGATGAGCCCGGCGCCGAGTCCGCTAGCCGGCGGCTGTTCCACGGCCGGATCATCGACCTCACGGTCGATCGGGTCCGGCTCCCAAATGGCGAGGAGGCGGAGCTGGAGATCGTCCACCATCCGGGCGGTGCCGCCGTGGTCGCCCTCGATGAGGCGGGCCGTGTCTGCCTGCTGCGGCAGTTTCGCCATGCCGCGGGGGGCTGGCTGTGGGAGCTGCCCGCGGGCAAGATCGACGGGGGTGAGGACCCCCAGAGCACGGCCTGGCGGGAGCTGGAGGAGGAGGCCGGGGTGGCCGCCGACCGCTGGGCTCCCCTGGGTGGGGTCATCAGCTCGCCGGGGATCTTCACCGAGGTGGTCTACCTCTACCTGGCCCAGGACCTGCGGCCCCTGGTCCACCATCACGAGCCCCACGAGGTGATCGCCATCCACTGGCTGCCCCTGACCGAGGTCCTGGCCTGGGCGGAGAGCGGGGAGATCGCCGATGGCAAGACCCTGGTGGGGCTGTTTCGTGCCGCGGCCTATCTGAAGCGTGCCGCGGCTGACCAGTAGCTCCGGAGTAGGAAGGGCGAACGATGCTGATCACCACCACCCCGTCCGTCGAGGGCCGGGCCATTGCCGCCTATCTGGGCGTCGTCACCGGCGAGGCCGTCATGGGCACCAACTTCATTCGCGATTTCTTCGCGGGGATCCGCGACATCGTGGGCGGGCGCTCGGGTAGCTACGAGAAGGAGCTCAGGCGCGCCAGGGACATGGCCCTGCAGGCGATGCTGGAGGAGGCCGAGTCCCTGGGTGCCGACGCGGTGGTGGGGGTGGACCTCGACTACGAGACCATCACCGGTGGGGAGAAGTCCATGCTCATGGTCAGCGCCAACGGCACCGCCGTGCGGCTGCGCTGAGCCGGGGGTGCGCTCGGCGTCGCAGCCGGGGCGCCGCTGACCATCAATCGCGCCTCAGCGCGTCGCCTGGTTTGCCGCTTCGAGGTACCTGGTCGCGGCAGGGCCTATGGCATGGAGCTCCACGACGACCGGCTCGTCCCCCGTCATGGCGTAGTGGGGCAAGTCCCTGGGCTCGGTGAAGAAGCTCCCCGCCGGCAAGGCCTGCAAGCGGGCTTCTTCGAATCTCTCTCCAAAGGCGTAGTAGAGGGTGCCCGAGAGGACCGTGACCATCCGCGCCTCGTTGGGATGGGAGTGGGGCTCCAACCGGAAGTTGGGGGGGAAGCGGATGCGCTCCGCATAGGGTGCTGGTGCCCTGGGATCCCCCGCCAATGTGGCCGTTTCCAGCCCGTGCAGCTTGGGATTGCTGGTCCACTGGAGATCGCCGGGGAGGAGCCGAATGGGCTCGGCGGGGGGAGGGGGCTCCCGTGCGGCGACCCCACTCGGCAGGCCGAGGGAGACGACGAGGCCCAACAGGACGGCTCGGGAAGGGGGGTGCATGGGTGCTCCTCGGTGGGGGATGGGTTGGGATCGGCCATCAGCCGGGCTCGAAGCGGACCTGGATCTGCGCCCCGCCCAGTGCCCCCCGCCCGATGGACAGCTCACCGCCATAGACAGCGACGATCTCCCGGGCCATGGCCAGCCCAAGGCCTTGGCCGGGGAGGCTGGTGTCCAGGCGCTGTCCCCGTCCCAGGGCGCGGGCCACCGCCTCGGGGGGAATGCCGGGGCCGTCGTCCTCCACCTCTAGCAGGAGCCCCGGCCGCGGGGCACCCTCCTGCAGCAGCCGTGCGCTGAGCTGGACGCGACCCTTGCCATACTTGCAGGCGTTGTCGAGGAGGTTGCCGAGGAGCTCCAGGAGATCCGCCCGGTCGCCGAAGAAGCGGGCCTGGGGGGCGACCTCGGCGCGGATCTCCAGGGAGCGGTCCCGATAGACCTTGCGGAGCGAGCGAACCAGTTGCTCGGCCAGGGGGCCCACCTCGGTGACCTGCCCCAGGGTCACCCGCCCGGCGGCCGCGGCACGACGGAGCTGATGCTGGACGATCTCGTCCATCTGTGCCACCTGCTCTCGTACCTGAGCCCGGAGCTCGGCGGCGCCCAGGGTCTCCCCGGTGGCGGTGCCCAGGATGGCGAGGGGCGTCTTGAGGCTGTGGGCCAGGTCGTCGAGGGCATTGCGATAGCGCTGCTGGTTGGCACGGCTGTTGGCGATGAGGGCGTTGAGGTCGCGGGTCAGCGGCCCGAGCTCCGCCGGATAGCGCCCGCCGAGCCGCTCCAGGGTCCCGGTCTCGATGCGTCGGAGGTCCTCCGCCAGGGAGCGGAGCGGCCGCAGTCCCCAGCGCAGGATCAGTCCCTGCATCAGGAGCAGCACGGCGGCCGCCCCCCCCAGCCACAGCCAGAGGGTGTGACGGAAGGCTTCGATCTCCGCGCTCAGCGGGGCAGAGTCACTGCCTATCGCGAAGGTCAGCCTCTGCTCCTGGCCGAAGTTGTCCTCCCAGGCGACCCCGAAGTTGAGCACCTGGATCCCGGTATCCCCGAGGCGCTCGCGACTGAAGCTCTTCTGACCGGGAGGCTGGGGATGGAGGAAGGCCGGGGTCTGGCCGGTCAGGGAGGGGGAGCGCCAGCGAAACTCCCCGTCATCGGACTCCACCAGGGCGTAGAGGCCCGAGCCGGGGTTGGCGAAGCGGGGGTCTGGCAGATCCGCGGGCAGGAGGATGCGACCGGCCTCGTCTTCGTCGGCGGCCGCCAAGAGGGCGTAGACGTCCGCCAGCAATCGCTCCCGCATGGCCCGCTCGGTGCGCTCCTGGAAGGCCTCGTCCAGGGCCAGGGCGGTGGCGCCGAGGAAGGCCGCTAGCACCAGCGTGGCGGCGACCAGCAGCCGCCCGTGCAGCGAGCGCATCAGGGGTCGCGGGCTTGGGGACAGACCAGCCGATAGCCGCGGCCGCGCAGGGTCTCGATGGGGCGATAGCGGTCCTCGGGGTCGAGCTTGCGGCGCAGCCGGCCGACGAAGACCTCCAGCACGTTGCTGTCGCGGTCGAAGTCCTGCTCGTAGATGTGCTCCGTGAGCTCGGTCTTCGACACCACCTCCCCCTGGTGGAGCAGGAGGTACTCGAGCACCCGGTACTCGTAGGCGGTGAGCTCCACCGCCACCCCCTCCACCGTCACCCGCTGGGTACGGGTGTCGAGGCTCAGGGGGCCGCACTCGACCAGGGGCTGGGACCAGCCGCTGGCCCGTCGCAGCAGGGCGTTGATGCGGGCGAGCAGCTCCTCCTGGTGGAAGGGTTTGACCAGGTAGTCGTCCGCCCCGCACTCCAGGCCCTCCACCTTGTCTTGCCAACTACCCCGAGCGGTGAGGATGAGGATGGGGAAGTGGCGGCCCGCGGCGCGGAGCCGCCGGATCAGCTCCACCCCGGAGAGGCGCGGGAGGCCCAGGTCGATGATGCCGAGATCGATGGGCAGCTCCCGGCCGAGGTACAGACCTTCTTCGCCGTCGGCGGCCGCCTCCACGGCGAAGCCCTGGCGGCGGAGCCGCTCCCGCAGGGGCTCGCGCAGCTCCCCCTCGTCCTCCACCAGGAGCAGTCTCAACGCTCGCGACCCCGCCTGCCAGGGGGCATGGCCTGGCCGCTCTCCCCGTCGAGCTGGTAGCGCTTCACCCGCCCCTCGTCGGTGAGGATCTTGATGCGGTGCACCGGCTGGCCATCGCGGTCGACCGTGTCGGCCGAGAGGACCCGCCCCTTGCCACCGCCGCGCAGGCTGGAGACCGCCTCGTCGAGGCTGAATCCCGAATCGCTCCCCTTGCCCTGCTTGCCCCCTGCCTGGGCGTCCGCCGCCAAGAGGACAAGGGCGCAGAGGGCGATGGCGAGGAGATTGGGTGCCGGAGGGCGGGGCATGGGGCTGGAAAGCCTGCAAGATGGAACCTGTATACATTTTACACCCTGGCACGGGGCCCGCAGGGGAGGTGGGGTGGCGGCGGTTTGACGCCCCGGTATCGCCTTGCTCTAATCCCCGGCTCGCCGTTGAGCCCCAAGGTTTGCTCATGCCACTCCAGCCGGTCGTCCTCTCAGGGGGCTCGGGTACCCGCCTCTGGCCCCTGTCGCGCGAGTCCTATCCGAAGCAGTTTCTCCCCCTCACGGGACAGCACAGCCTGCTGCAGCAGACGCTCCGGCGTCTCGAGGGCCTGGAGGCGGAGCACCCAAGGGAGGGCATCGGGCTCTTGGCACCGATCCTGGTCTGCAACGAGGCCCACCGCTTCCTGGTGGCGGAGCAGTTGCGGCTGTTGGGGCAAGAGCCCGCGGCGATCCTCCTGGAGCCCGTGGGCCGCAATACCGCCCCCGCCCTGACCCTGGCGGCCCTGGCCGCCACCGCCCAGGGGGGTGAGGACGCCGTGCTGCTGGTGATGCCGGCGGATCACCTCATCGGGCAGGAACGGGAGTTCCGGCGCCTGGTGGCGGTGAGCCATCGTCTGGCCCTGGCGGGGGCGGTGGTCACCTTCGGCATCGTCCCCAGCAAACCCGAGACCGGCTACGGATACCTGCGCAAGGGAGCAGGCCTGCCCGGCGAGGCGGAGGCCTGCGTGCTGGAGGCCTTCGTGGAGAAGCCCGATGGGAGCACCGCCGAGGGCTACCTCCGGTCGGGCGAGTACCTGTGGAACAGCGGCATCTTCGTGATGCGGGCGTCGGTCTGGCTGCGGCTCATCGGGGCCCTGCGGCCCGAAATCGCCGCCGCCTGCCAGCGCGCCTTCGCCGGCGGGCAGGGCGATGGGGACTTCTTCCGGGTGGCTGCGGATCTATTCGCCGCCTGCCCCAAGGACTCCATCGACTACGCGGTCATGGAGCCCCTGGCCGCAGGAGCCGCGGGGGAGGCGCCGGCCCTGGTGCTGCCGATGACGGCCGGCTGGTCCGACGTGGGGGCCTGGTCCGCCCTTTGGGAGGCCCGCGAGCAGGACGAGCAGGGCAATGTGACCGACGGGGATACCTTCGTGCACGACGGCCGCAACAACCTGCTACTGGCTTACCACCGCATGGTCGCCGCCGTGGGGGTCGACGATCTGGTGGTGGTCGAGACCCCCGACGCGGTGCTGGTGACGAACAAGGCCCGCGCCCAGGACGTCAAGACCGTCACCGAGTACCTGGCGCGCGCCGAGCGCCGCGAGCTGCGCCATCACCGGCGCATGCACCGCCCCTGGGGCGAATTCGACTCCATCGGAGCCGGAGAGCGCTACCAGGTCAAGCACCTGAGCGTCAAACCCGGCGAGGCCCTGTCGCTGCAGATGCACCACCATCGCGCCGAGCACTGGGTGGTGGTCTCCGGCACCGCACGGGTGACCTGCGATGACCGGGTGTTCCTGCTCACCGAGAACCAGTCCACCTATATCCCGGTGGGGGCACGCCACCGGCTCGAGAATCCCGGTCAGATCCCCCTGGAGATCATCGAGGTCCAGTCCGGCACCTACCTGGGCGAGGACGACATCCTGCGCTTCGAGGACCGCTACCAGCGCAGCTCCAGGGACTGAAGCCCACGCCTCTAGCCCAGGTCCTGCGGGTCAGCGCTGCACCCTCGGGCTCGGCAGCAACCCACCTGTCGAGCCGGGGGCGCCGTTGCGATCGCCTCGGGTCTGCCCGGCTCAGGCCCCCGCGCGGGTGGCGTTGGGGCCAACTGACACTTTCCTGCCCTCGAAGGTTAACAAATCGTTAAAAATTGATCTGTAACATTTTTGAAGCACTTTTGCAGGTGGCTCCCCCCTTCAGCGGGGTGGAGAATGCCTTTGTCCACACCCGTGCGGGTCGAAGACGGTGTCCTGTTGAAAAGGCTTCGGTCGCGGCGGTTCCGCGTTCTCTCCTATCCATCCCTGGGGGTCGTGAAAAATGTTACAAGCCTTGATGCCCAAGAAGAACGAGTTCTTCATCCAGTTCAATAATCATGCCGACCGCTGCGCTGCTGCGGGTAACGCCATGTCGCGGCTGATGACCCAGTTGGGGCGCAACGCCGATGAGGTCAACCGCCTGATCCAGGAGATCGATATCGCCGAGTCCAGTGGGGACCAGATCGAGCACGACACGGTGGTCATGCTGGTCAAGTCTTTCATCACCCCCATCGACCGCGACCAGATCCACATGATCGCCAGTGGCCTGGACAGCATCCTCGACCGCATCCAGGACGTGGCGGAGTCGGTGACCCTCTACGACCTGAGGGAGAGCACCTCCGAGGCCCGTGAGATGGCGGAGATTGCTGCCGATGCCGTGGAGCGGGTGCGCAAGGCCACCGCCCTGCTGGAGGCCT
>CAZFHV010000028.1:15529-23432 GCA_964519095.1 uncultured Chromatiaceae bacterium
TTCGGCGCGCCGGGCGGCCGAGCTTCACGAACGCGCCCTGCTGGATGCCTCCGGTGAGGCCAGCGCTGCCCTGGCCCTCTGCAAGGAGGTGGACGAGCTGGAGTCCAAGGCCGACAAGGTGTGGCGCTCGGCCATGTCGCGGCTGTTCCGCGAGGAGCAGGACATGCGTAACCTGATCAAGATGAAGGCCATTTATCAGTCCCTGGAGGATGTCCTGGAGGCGGCGGAGGCGGTGGGTCACACGCTCGAAGAAGTCATCCTCGCCAACGCTTGAGGCCACCACCATGGAAGCACAAGCCGCGGTAGTCATAGGTACCGGGACCTTGGTCATCCTCATCGCGGTGGCCTTGGCCTTCGACTTCATGAACGGTTTCCACGACGGGGCGAACTCCATCGCCACCATCGTGGCTACCGGTGCCCTCACGCCCAAGCAGGCGGTGTTCTTCGCCGCCCTGTTCAACTTCGTCGCCATCTGGGTGTTCCAGCTCAAGGTGGCGGCCACGGTGGGCAAGGGGGTGATCGACCCCTCGTTCGTAGACCACTACGTGGTCTTCGGCTGCCTGGTGGGGGCGCTGGCCTGGAACATCATCACCTGGTACTACGGTATCCCCTCCTCCTCCTCCCACGCCCTCATCGGCGGGCTGGTGGGCGCCACCATCGCCAAGATCGGCGGCACCCAGGCGATCGTCTGGGGTAGCCTCTGGCAGCTCAAGGGGCTGTGGACGGTGCTCTCCTTCATCGTGCTCTCGCCGCTGATCGGCTTCATCATCGGCGCCACGCTGCAGATCCTCACCGCCTGGGCGTTCCGTAACCGCTCCCCCCACCAGGTGGGGCGTTGGTACGTGCGGGCGCAGTTGGTCTCCGCAGCGTTGTACTCGCTGGCCCACGGCGGCAACGACGCCCAGAAGACCATCGGTGTCATCTGGCTGCTGCTGATCACCGCCGGTGTTGGTGCCATTCCCCTGGTGGGGCACGTGGTGACCAAGGACGTGGCGACTCTTCCAGGCTGGGTGATCTATGCCTGTTACATCGCCATTGGCTGGGGCACGTATCTGGGTGGCTGGCGCATCGTCAAGACCATGGGCCAGAAGATCACCAAGCTGACCCCGGTCACCGGCTCCAACGCCGCCCTGGGCGGCGGTATCACCCTGGGCATGGCGACCATGCTGGGTATTCCGGTCTCCACCACCCACACCATCACCGGCTCCATCTTCGGTGTGGGCAGCACCCAGGGCAAGTACGCGGTGCGCTGGCTCCTGGCGGGTCGGCTCTTCATCGCCTGGGTCGTCACCATCCCGGCGAGCGCCCTGATTGCCGCCCTCTTCTGGTGGATCGGTGTCAAAACGTTCTAAAATGGCACGCTAAGTGCTGTACCCCGATGCCGGCTCGCGCCGGCATCGGCTTTTCTGGCCCCCTGCCTACCGGTGGGACCCGGGCATCCCCACTGCGCTGGGAGGGGATGTCCGCGACCCTGAGGCCCGATCGAGCATGATGAAAGAAGCCTCCGCGCGGCGCGATGAGCCGGCCGCGATCCTGGATTTCCTCAACCACCACGAGCCGTTCGCACAGCTCCCCAAGGGGGAGCGCCAGGCCCTGGCGGGTCGCCTGACCCTCAAGCAGTTCGCCGCCGGGGAGGTGATCGCCTCGCCGGAGGATGGTCCACCGAAACGCATGTACCTGATCAAGCAGGGGCGGGTGAACGTGGGTTTCCGTGCGGGTGCCGAGGAAGGGTTCTGGGACCTGGGGCGGGGGGACTGTTTCCCCATCGGTGCGCTGGTGGCGGAGCGCCCCGTGAGCATGGTCCTGCGTGCGGCGGAGGATAGCCTCTGCTACCAGCTCAAGCGCGAGGAGTTCGACGCCCTGCGGCGGCGCAGTCCCCTGTTCCAGGAGTTTTGTGCCCGGCGCCTCGCCAATATGCTCGACATCGCGCTCCACGACGTGCAGGCGCGCCTGGCCCAGCCCGGGGGTGGCACGGCCCTGAGCGCGCCCCTGCGCGCCCTGGTGCGCCGTTCCCCGGTCACCTGCGTACCCGAGACCCCGGTGGCGGAGGCCCTGGCGCGCATGCAAGCCCAGCGAGTGGGCAGCATCGTCGCCGTGGATGCGGAGCTCCGGCCCCAGGGCATCTTCACCCTCCACGACCTCTTGGCGCGGGTATCCCTGGGCGGGGTCCCCCTGGATCGGCCCCTCCGGGAGGTGATGACCCCCGAGCCTGCGGCCCTCGAGGGGGGCACGAGCGGTATCGCCGCGGCGCTGCTGATGGCGGACCGGGGCTTTGGCCATATCTGCATCACCGAGTCCGGTCGGCTGATCGGGGTCCTCTCCGAGCGCGATCTCTTTGCCCTGCGCCGCCTGGGGCTCGCTCACCTGCGCCGTGACATCGGCGAGTGCGGGGACCTCGCGAGCCTCGCCGAGCTGTCCGACAAGATCCCCGAGCTGATCGACCAGCTCCTGGCCCAGGGGGCCTCGGTGGCTCAGATCACCGAGATCATCACCGCCTTCAACGACAACGTCACGCGCCGCGCCATCGAGCTGGTGCTGGAGGAGACCGGGACACCCTCGGTGCCCTTCAGCTGGCTCGCCTTCGGTAGCGAGGGGCGCCTTGAGCAGACCCTCAAGACCGACCAGGACAACGGCATCCTCTTCCAGGTCCCGCCCGGCTCCACGGCGGAGGCGGTGCGCGCCGAGCTCCTGCCCCTCGCCGGGCGCATCAACAAGGCCCTGAGTCTTTGCGGCTTGCCCCTGTGCAAAGGCGACGTGATGGCACGCAACCCCAAATGGTGCCTCAGCAACGACGAGTGGGCGGATCGCTTTGGCGAGTGGATCAAGGTCGCGGATGGGAAAATGCTCTTATATGCTTCAATTTTCTTTGATTTTCGCACGCTTTACGGCCCCGAGGAGCCGGTCGAGGCGCTTCGGGAATGGCTGTTGGGGGTGGTGCGGGAGCATCGCAACTTCTTCCGCCGCATGGTCGACAACGCCCTCGGCATTGAACCGGCGCTAGGCTTGCTTCACAACTTTGTGGTAAAGAAAGGGGGTGATGCGCCAAACACCCTCGATCTCAAGCTCAACGGCATCACCCCGTTCGTCGATGGGGGGCGGATTTGTGCCCTCTACGCGGGGGTTGCGGCGACCAACACGGCCCAACGGCTTCGGGCCGCGGGGGCGCGGTGGGAGCTCGACGAGGCGGAAGTGGACGGATGGATCGGGGCTTACGAGCTCATCCAACTGCTGCGGCTGCGGCGCCAACGCGAGCAGCTACGGCGGGGTGAGGAGCCGAGCAACCGCATCGATCCCGACCGGCTCAACGAGCTGGAGCGACGCACGCTCAAGGAGGCCTTCCGGGTTGCCCGGAAGCTGCAGCGGCGGCTCGAGCAGTTCTTTCAATTTTGAGTGAGGGAGGAGGCCCACAAAGCGACGAGAGCTTAACCCTGAGTGCCGTCATGGCGGCGCCCTTTATCTAGTCACTGAAACCTGAGGTGAGGAGTGATGCAGACAAAACAACCCAACTGGGCCGCCATCGACGCGGACCCGCGCTTCCAGGCCCTGCACCGTAAGAAATCCAACTTTCTCTGGGGCCTGATGATCTTCTCGGTCATCTACTACTTCCTGCTCCCCGTCGGGGCCGCCTACTTCCAGGATCTGTTCAAGATCAAGGTCTGGGGCCCGGCCAACGTGGGGATCTTCTTCGCCCTCTCGGAGTTCGTGGTCGCCTGGGGCATCGCCTTCGTCTATGCGCGACGGGCCAACTCCGAGTTCGACCAGATGGCCGAAGAGATCGCCGATCAGGCCTACAAGATAGGAGCCTAAGAGCCATGAAGCACACCAAAGAGACCCTGGGGCTCCTGCCCTTCCTTGTCCTGGCGGCCACGCCGGCCTTTGCTCAGAGCGGCGCCGTCGATGACAAGTTCAAGTGGATGACCTTCGCGGTGTTCGGCGCCATCATCGCCGTCACCGCCTACATCACCTACTGGGCCGCCAAGCAGACCCACACCACCGCCGAGTTCTACGCCGCCGGTCGCACCGTCACGGGTGTGCAGAACGGCTGGGCCATCGCCGGTGACTACCTCTCGGCCGCCTCCTTCCTGGGCATCGCCGGGTTGATCTCGCTCTACGGCTACGACGGCTTCATGTACTCCGTGGGCTGGCTGGTGGCCTACATCACGGTGCTCCTGGTCATCGCCGAGCCCTGCCGCAACATCGGCAAGTACACCCTCGGCGACGTGCTCGCCTTCCGCAACAACCCCAAGGCGTCCAAGACCGTGGCGGCGCTCTCCACCATCACCGTCTCCACCTTCTACCTCACCGCCCAGATGGTCGGAGGCGGCGTGCTGATCAAGACCCTGATCGGCATCGAGTACGAGGTGAGCGTCATCGCGGTGGGTATCCTGATGATCTCCTACGTGGTGTTCGGCGGCATGAAGGCCACCACCTGGGTGCAGATCGTCAAGGCGGTGCTGCTGGTGACCGCCTCCATCCTGCTGGTGCTCTTCACCTGGGGCAAGTTCGGCTTCAGCTTCCCGGGCTTCCTGGAGGGCGTGGTGAAGGATCCCAAGGTGCAGGGCCAGGTCGCCAAGCTGCTGGGCGAGACCGCCGCCACCATGTCGCCGCAGGAGCTCGGCCAGCGCTTCCTCGAGCCGGGTCTGTTCCTCAAGAACCCCATCGACCAGATCTCGCTGGGTATGGCGCTCGTGCTCGGCACCGCCGGTATGCCCCACATCCTGATGCGCTTCTTCACCGTCCCCACCGCCCAGGCGGCCCGTAAGTCGGTGATCTGGGCCATGGCCATCATCGGTGGCTTCTACGTCCTGACCCTCTTCCTGGGCATGGGCTCCGCCATCAACGTGGGCGCCGAGAAGATCGCCTCCATCGACAAGGGCGGCAACATGGCCGGCCCGCTGCTGGCCCAGTTCGTGGGCGGCGGGGCCGACTCCTATCTCGGTAACCTCTTCCTGGCCTTCGTCGCGGCCGTGGCCTTCGCCACCATCGTCGCCGTGGTGGCCGGTCTGGTGCTGGCCGCCGCCTCCGCCATGGCCCACGACCTCTACGTGGGTGTGGTGCGCGGCGAGCACGCGAGCCCCCGTGAGCAGGTGGTGGCCGCCCGTGTGGCCTCCCTCATCGTCGGTGTGCTGGCGGTCTACGTCGGCATCGCCGCCAAGGGGCAGAACGTGGCCCACCTGGTGGCGCTCGCCTTCGCGGTGGCCGCCTCCAGTAACCTCCCGGCGGTCTTCCTCACCCTCTACTGGAAGCGCTGCAACACCGGTGGCATCGTGCTCGGCATGATCGTGGGTGCCGCGACCGCCATCGGCCTGGTGATGGTCTCCCCCAACATGACCTATCCCCTGCAGGTGAAGGCCGCCCAGGAGAAGATCATCAAGACCCAGGACGACAAGCTCGCCAAGCTCAACGCCGACCTCACCGCCGCCGATGCTGCCGCGCAAGACAAGCTCAAGGCGGGCATCGCCGCGGCCGAGAAGGCCAAGAAGGGGGCCCAGGACACCATCGCCAAGCTGGGTGGCGACACCAAGAGCATCGTGGGTCTGGAGAAGCCGCTGATCGAGCTCAAGAACCCCGGTCTCTACTCGATCCCGCTCGGGTTCCTGTGCGTAATCCTCGGCTCGCTCCTCTACCGCGACCGCCGTGCCATGGAGATGTGGGAGGAGCTCTACGTGCGCCAGAACACCGGCATCCACGCAGAGGCCGCCTCGGCACACTAGCCAGCTCGCTGATCTCTAGCTAGCAGCCTAGATCGCCCCCGGTCCCAAAGACCGGGGGCTTTTTCTTTTCTGGGGCCGCCGAGGCGGCGTCGGTCTAGGGATGGCGCAGCCGGGCGATCACCGGGGCGGTGTCGGGACGCACCCCGCGCCAGATGCGGAAGGACTCGGCGGCCTGCTCCACCAGCATCCCCAGGCCATCCAGGGCCCGGGCTGCCCCCCGGGCCTGGCCCCAGCGGCAGAAGGCCGTGGGCCGGTCCCCGTAGAGCAGGTCGTAGGTCCAGGCCCCCGGCGCCAGGCAGTCGTCCGGGATGGGGGGGACCTCGCCGGTAAGCCCCGCCGCGGTGGCGTTGAGGATGAGGTCGAACCCCTGGCCCGCCAGGGCGTCGAAACCGCACCCCCTGACCTCGCCCAGACCCGCGACCCGAGCCGCCAACTCGATGGCCCGCTCCGGGGTCCGGTTGGCGATCACCAGGAGGGCGGGGGCCGCCTCTAGGAGGGGCAGGAGCAGGCCACGACTGGCGCCCCCTGCACCCAGGAGCAGAATGCGCTTGGTGCCCAGGTCGAAGCCCTGGTTGAGGCAGAGGTCCCGCACCAGGCCCACCCCGTCGGTGTTGTCACCCCGAAGCCGGCCGTCGGGCAGGACAGAGAGGGTATTGACGGCCCCGGCGGCCTCGGCCCGGGGGCTGCGCTCGGCGGCGATACGCCAGGCCCGCTCCTTGAAGGGGACGGTGACGTTGAGCCCCTTACCGCCCTCGGCGAAAAAGCGCCGGACATCCTCCTCGAACAGCTCCAGGTCCCCCAGCAGCCGCCCGTACACCAGGTCTTGCCCGGTCTGCCGGGCGAACTCCGCGTGGATGAGGGGCGACTTGGAATGCTCGATGGGGTTGCCGATGACGGCATAGCGGTCCGACATGGGTGCAGGCTCTGGGCTAGGCGTTCAGCCAACGGGCCGCCTGCTTGGCGAAGTAGCTCAGGATGGCGTCCGCGCCGGCGCGCTTGATGGAGAGCAGGGCCTCCAGGACCACCGCCCGCTCATCCAGCCAGCCGTTGAGGACGGCGGCCCTGAGCATGGCGTACTCGCCGCTCACCTGGTAGACGAAGGTGGGGACACCGAAGGTGTCCTTGACCCGCCGCACTACATCGAGATAGGGCATGCCCGGCTTGACCATCACCAGGTCCGCCCCCTCCTGGAGGTCCAGGGCCACCTCCTGGAGCGCCTCGTCGCTGTTGGCGGGATCCATCTGGTAGCTGTACTTGTTCCCGCCCCCCAGGCTGGCCGCCGAGCCCACGGCGTCGCGGAAGGGGCCGTAGTAGCTGGAGGCGTACTTGGCGGAGTAGGCGAGGATGCGGGTGTGGATGTGGCCCGCCTCCTCCAAGGCCTGGCGGATGCGCCTGATGCGCCCGTCCATCATGTCCGAGGGGGCCACCACGTCGGCCCCCGCCGCTGCGTGGGACAGGGCCTGGCGGACCAGCACCTCCACCGTGGGATCGTTGACCACGTAGCCGCTGCCGTCCAGCAGCCCGTCCTGGCCGTGGCTGGTGAAGGGGTCCAGGGCCACGTCGGTGATCACCCCCATCTCGGGCAGCGCTTCCTTGAGGGCACGCACCGCCCGCTGGGCGAGGCCATCCGGGTTGTAGGCCTCGGCGGCATCCAGGCTCTTGGCGGAGGCCGGGGTGACCGGGAACAGGGCCAGGGCCGGGATGCCCAAGCGGTGACATTCCCTGGCCTCCTCCACCAGGAGATCGATGCTGAGGCGCTCGATGCCCGGCATGGAGGGCACGGCCTCACGCTGACCCTGGCCCTCCAGCACGAAGACCGGGTAGATCAGGTCCGCCGGGGTAAGCAGGGTCTCCCGCATCAGGCGCCGTGAGAAGTCGTCGCGGCGCATGCGGCGCATGCGGGTGAGGGGGTAGGGCGCGCGGCTGGGGGGGACGGGCATGGGGGGGACCTCAGGGCGGGGGGTGAAAAGGGGCAGGCCGCCCATACCTTACCGGAAGCCGGTGACCGGACCAAGGACCCCAGGGGTAGGACTCCAGTTAGGGGACTCTTGCTAGGGGCTGGACAAGCATACCCAGCAAAGTCGCATAGTTTCCCCTAGGGGCACTCGGGTTGAGCGTTGCTGGGGGGCGCAGAGGGCGCGATTCAAACTGAGGTGGCCCTGGAGCTACGCGGGCTGCCTGGGCGTCTG
>CAZFHV010000029.1:0-8067 GCA_964519095.1 uncultured Chromatiaceae bacterium
ATGGGGCGGCTGTGCCCGTTGAGGTTGAGGTTGCCCTTGAGCAGGGCGCGGCCGCCACCCAGCTCCTCGAACGAGGTACTGGTGAAGCGGGCCTGGGGAAACTTGGCCACGTTGAGGAAATCGGGCCCGCGCAGGTGCTTGTCCCGCTCCGCGTGGTTGGAGTCGATACTCGCGGTGTCGATGGTGACCGCGATGCTGGACTTGGCGGGCTCCTTCTCGTCGTAGCTGAACTGGCCGTCGAAGCGGTTGAAGCGGCCATAGAGCCAGCTATAGCCCAGGTGCTTGATGCGGAACTCGATGAAGGCGTGGGCACCCTTGACGTCGATCAGGTAATTCTCCGCCAGGGCCGGGCTGGCACCGAGCAGCATCAGGACCAGGGCGGTGGCGAAGGGGATGGATCGCTTCATGCTATGTCCTCCGTGGGAGTGATGAGCGGGCAAGGCCCAGCATGCGCAAGAGTGTAGCGTCGCGGTCGATGAAGTGATGCTTGAGCGCCCCCAGCCCGTGGAGCGCCACCAGGGCGATCAGGGTCCAGGCCAGCCCATAGTGTACCGCGCCGGCGATGTCCTCCAGGTGCTGGATCTGGCCGGTGAGGGAGGGGATCTCGAACCAGCCGAATACCGGCAGGGCCCGGCCATCGGCGGTGGAGACCAGATAGCCCGTGAGGGGCAGGGCGAGCAACAGGGCATAGAGGAGCCCGTGGACCCACCGGGCCAATCCGCGCTCCCAGCCCCCTGGGCTCAGGGGATGGGGCGGGGGGCTCAGCAGACGCCAGGCGAGGCGCAGTACCACCAGGGTCAGCACCAGCACCCCCAGGCCCTTGTGCCAGGAGGGCGCGGACCTGTACCAGGGGTGGTAGTAGTCCAGCGAGGTCATGTACAGGCCCAGGCCGAACAACCCCAGCACCAGGGGCGCCGTCAGCCAGTGCAGCAGGATGCTGACCAGACCATAGGCGTCTGCCCGGTTCGCCAACCCCAGGGTGGCGGCGCGGGGCCCCTCGGTCCCGGCCCCAAGGGTTTCTTGTGTCGCAGGGGAGCCTTGGCTAAAATTTTCCGTTCCCTGTAACACTCACATCCTCCTTGCCTTACCGCCCAAACCGTGCGGGAGGCTGCTGAAACCGTAAGGAGCCCTTATGCGACATTATGAAGTGGTGTTTCTGGTTCATCCGAGCCAGAGCGAGCAGGTCCCCGCCAGGATCGACCGCTATCGGTCGAACCTCGAAAAGCATGGGGGCAAGATCCATCGTTTGGAAGACTGGGGCCGGCGCCAGTTGGCCTACCCCATCAACAAGGTGCACAAGGCGCACTACGTGCTGATGAACATCGAGTGCAACGCCGAGGGTCTCGCGGAGCTGGAGAACGCCTTCCGCTTCAACGATGCGGTGCTGCGCAATCTCATCATCCGCATGAGCGCCGCGGTGACCGAGCCCTCGCCCCTGCTCAAGGGCGGCGACGAGCGCGAGGAGCATCGGGCCCTGGAGCGCCCGGATTCCGACGACGAGTGACACCTTCAGATTGAGAATAGGGGTTTGACATGGCACGCCAATTCCGACGCAAGCGTTACTGCCGATTCACCGCCGAGGGCATCGCAGAGATCGACTACAAGGATCTCAATCTGCTCAAGGCCAACGTGGGCGAGACCGGCAAGATCGTCCCCAGCCGCATCACCGGGACCTCGGCCAAGTACCAGCGCCAGCTCGCCCTGGCCATCAAGCGGGCCCGGTTCCTGGCGCTGTTGCCCTTCAGCGACGGCCACTGATCTGGCGCCCGGGCCGGCTTGCTTCGGCCCGGGCTGAGGTTACCGCTCCATGCAGAGCCTAGCCGCCTTCGCCATGCGCGGCCGCCCCTATGCGGTCGGTTCCGCGGGTGTGCTCGGCATCCTGGGTCTGGCGCTGCCCGCCGTGGGCATCCTCAGCGCCGCGGTGGTCGGGCTGGTGACCCTGCGCCAGGGGCTCCAGGAGGGCCTCTTGGCCACCGGGGGGGCGGCCGCCCTCACCGCGCTCGGCTCCTACCTGCTCTTTGCCAGCCCCCTGCCGGTGTTGGGCCTGCTGCTGTTGTCCTGGGGGCCCATCTGGCTGGTGGGAACGGTGCTGCGGCTCAGCCGCTCCCTGGACTTGGGGCTCCTGGCCGCGGCGGCCGTGGGTCTGGTGGCGATCCTGGTGGTCTACGCGCAGGCGGGCGAGCCCCGGGCCTTCTGGACCGAGCTCCTCGAGCCGATCCGGGTCGCCCTGGTGTCCTCCCAGGGCATCGAGGAGGCCACCAGCCATGAGGTGGTGGCGGCCATCGCGGTCTGGATGACCGGGGCCTTCGCCGGGGGGCTGTTCCTGCAGCTGGCGGTGACCCTGTTCCTGGCTCGCTGGTGGCAGGCCGTCCTCTATAATCCGGGTGGCTTTGGGGCGGAGTTTCGGCAGCTGCGCTTTCCTGCGCTACTCGCCTATGGGGCCGTGGCCCTGGTGGGCCTGAATGCGTTGGGGGCAGCGACCGCTCCCGATTGGGCGCGGGACCTGCTGATCCTGGTGGTGGTGGTCTACCTGACGCAGGGCCTGGCGGTGCTGCACGGCCTCGTGGCCCAGACCGGGACCAACCGGATCTGGCTGGCGGTGCTGTATCTGATGTTGGTCTTTTTCCTGCCCCATGCGGCCCTGGTAGTCAGTGGCCTGGGGCTGGTGGATACCTGGGTGAATATCCGTGCCCGCATCCCGGCCAGTGCAGGGCGGGAATGAGGGGTCTTGTTGCGATCGAGTGACGGGAGAGATCCGATGGAAGTGATACTGCTGAAGAAGGTCGAGAACCTGGGGGCGCTGGGCGAGAAGGTCAGCGTCCGTCCGGGCTACGGCCGTAACTACCTGATTCCCCATGGCTACGCGGCCCCGGCCACCGAGGCCAACCTCAAAGCCTTCGAGGAGCGCCGCGCGGAGCTGGAGCGCCAGGCGGCGGATGCCCTGGCGGGGGCAGAGGCCCGCAAGCTGGAGCTGGAGGGGATCACCCTCACGCTCGCGCGTCGCGCCGGTGACGAGGGGCGGCTGTTCGGCTCCGTCGGCGCGGCGGACATCGCCACCGCGGCGCAGGCGGCGGGGGTGAGCCTCGGTCGCCACGAGGTGCGGGTGGCGGGTACCACGCTCCGTCACACCGGCCCCTTCGAGGTCAGCGTACGCCTGCACCCGGAGGTGACGGCGGCGCTGAAGATCGAGATCATCGCCGAATCCTGATCCCCCTCGTGCCACCCCCTGCCCAGCCGCGCGGGTGGGCAGGGGCTCCCCTGGGTCGGGCCCTCCAGCGGCCCGCTGCCCCGGGGTTGCAGCCCCCGCGGGATCTCCCGTAGGCTGGCCTATCCCTGGTCGGTGACGCCCCCAGCAGGTCGAGCATGGCCGAGACAGTCTCCCCCGACACCTACGGTCGCGCCCTAGAGGGCCTGCGGGTCCCACCCCATTCGCTCCAGGCCGAGCAGTCCATCCTGGGCGGGCTGATGCTGGACAACAGCGCCTGGGACCGCATCGCCGACCGGGTCGGGGAACAGGACTTCTACCGCCGCGAGCACCGCCTGATCTTCGGGGCCGCCAGCCGCCTGGCCGAGGAGCAGCAGCCCCTTGACGTGGTGACCGTGGCGGAGACCCTGGAGCGTGCCGGGACCCTGGCGGACGCCGGCGGCCTGCCGTACCTGAGCAACATCGCCAAGGAGACCCCCACCGCCGCCAACATCCTGGCCTACGCCAAGATCGTGCGCGAGTGCTCGGTGATGCGCCAGCTGATCAGCGTGGGCACCGAGATCGCCGACAGCGGCTTCCAGCCCGCTGGGCGGGATGCGGCCGCCCTGCTCGACGAGGCGGAGCGGCGGGTGTTCGAGATCTCCGAGCAGCAGGCCCGGGGGCGCGGCGGCTTCCTGCCCATCAAGACCCTGCTGAGCCGCGCCGTGGAGCGCATCGAGATCCTCTACGAGCGGCAGGAGCCCATCACCGGCCTGCCCTCGGGGTTCACCGACTTCGACCTGATGACCTCCGGACTCCAGCGCTCGGATCTCATCATCGTGGCCGGCCGTCCCTCCATGGGGAAGACGACCTTCGCCATGAACCTCGCCGAGCACGCCGCCATCAAGGTGCGCCGGCCGGTGGCGGTGTTCAGCATGGAGATGCCCGGGGACTCGCTCGCCATGCGCATGATGTCCTCCCTGGGGCGCATCGATCAGCACCGGGTGCGCACCGGCCAGCTCGGGGACGACGAGTGGCCGCGACTCGCCTCGGCGGTGGCCCTGCTGTCCGAGGCGCCGCTCTTCATCGACGATACCCCCGCCCTCAACCCCACCGAGCTTCGGGCACGGGCACGGCGGCTCAAGCGGGAGCAGAAGGACCTGGGGCTGATCGTGCTCGACTACCTCCAGCTGATGCAGGCCCCCGGCGAGGGCGAGAACCGGGCCACGGAGATCTCCGCCATCTCCCGCTCCCTCAAGGCCCTGGCCAAGGAGCTGGACGTCCCCATCATCGCGCTCTCGCAGCTCAACCGGAACCTGGAGCAGCGGCCCAACAAGAGGCCGGTGATGTCCGACCTGCGGGAGTCGGGCAGCATCGAGCAGGACGCGGACCTGGTGGTCTTCATCTACCGCGACGAGGTCTACAACGAGGACAGCCCGGACAAGGGGGTGGCCGAGATCATCATCGGCAAGCAGCGCAACGGCCCCATCGGCACCACCCGGCTGACCTTCCTGGGCCAGTACACCAAGTTCGAGAACTACATCAAGGACGTCTACGGGGACGACCGCTATCGATGATGGGGGTCCCCCGGGTGATCATCGATCATGGGGCCCTGCGCCACAACCTGCGCCGGGTGCGCCACTACGCCCCCCGCAGTCGGGTGCTGGCGGTGATCAAGGCCAACGCCTACGGCCACGGCATGCTGGAGGTGGCCCACAGCCTGAGCGAGGCCGACGGCTTCGCCGTGGCGCGCCTGGAGGAGGGGATACGGCTGCGGGAGGCCAGCATCCGCAAACCGATCCTCATCCTCGGTGGGGTCCAGAGCGGCGGGGAGCTGGTCGCCGCGGCACGGCACGCCCTTGAGCTGGTGGTGCACGAGCCGGGGCAGATCGCGCTCCTGGAGCGGGAGCCCTTGTCCCCGCCCCCGAGGATCTGGCTCAAGGTGGACACCGGCATGCATCGCCTTGGCATCCTCCCCGAGGCCGTGCCCGAGGCCCTGGCCCGGCTCCGCGCCTGCGGGGCCGTCCAGGGACCCCCGCGGCTCCTGACCCATCTCGCCAACGCCGACACCCCCGAGGATCCCCTCACCGAGCACCAGTGCCAGACCCTGCGGCGGCTGGCGGGCAGCGAGGGCGGGGAGCTCTGCATCGGCAACTCGGCCGGGCTGGTGGCCTTTCCGGCCAGCCGCACCCACTGGGTCCGTCCGGGCATCATGCTCTACGGGGCCTCGCCCTTCGCCCATACCAGTGCCGCGGACCACGGCCTGCGCCCCGTGATGACCCTGCGATCGGCCCTCATCGCGGTGCGCCGCTGCCGCCGCGGGGACCCCGTGGGCTATGGCGGCACCTATGTCTGCCCCGAGGACATGCCGGTGGGGGTCGCGGCCATGGGCTACGGAGACGGGTACCCCCGCCAGGCACCGAGCGGGACCCCGGTGCTGGTGAGGGGGCACCGGGTGCCCCTGATCGGCCGGGTGTCCATGGACCTGATCAGCCTCGACCTGCGCGGCCTGCCCCAGGCACAGGTGGGCGACCCGGTGACCCTCTGGGGCGAAGACCTGCCGGTGGACGAGGTGGCCCGCGCCGCCGGCACCATCGCCTATGAGCTCCTCTGTCGCCTGGGCCCGCGGGCCATCGGCGTGGAGCACCGCAACCGCGGGGCGGAGCCGGCGGAGAACGGCGGTCTGGCCGACGGTGAGTAAGGCACGCAGCAGCTACGCCTGCACCGAGTGCGGCGGGCGCTCTCCCAAGTGGGTCGGCCAGTGTCCCGACTGCGGGGCCTGGAACAGCCTCCAGGAGGATCTGGCACCCCCGGCCGAGGGGACCGACAAGGGGCGTTTCGGGGGCTTCGCCGGCCTGGGCCAGGGGGCCAAGGTGCAGGCCCTGGGGGAGATCGCGCCCGAGGTCAGTCACCGCCAAAGCACCGGGGTGGGGGAGCTGGATCGGGTCCTGGGCGGCGGCCTGGTGCAGGGCTCGGTGGTGCTGCTGGGGGGCGATCCCGGCATCGGCAAGTCCACCCTGCTCCTGCAGTGCCTCGCCCAGCTCTCCCGCCGCAGCCCCACCCTCTATGTGACCGGCGAGGAGTCGCCCCAGCAGGTGAGCCTGCGGGCCCGCCGCCTGGGGCTGGACTGCTCCCAGGTGCGCCTGCTGCCGGAGACCGGAGTGGAGCGCATCCTGGCCCTGGCCGCGGCCGAGCGGCCACGGGCGCTGGTGATCGACTCGGTGCAGACCCTCTACACGGAGCTCCTCCAGTCCGCCCCCGGCTCGGTGTCCCAGGTGCGGGAGTGCAGTGCCCAGCTGGTGCGCTTCGCCAAGCTCACCGATACCAGCGTCTTCCTGGTGGGCCACGTCACCAAGGAGGGCGCCCTGGCGGGGCCGCGGGTGCTGGAGCACATGGTGGACACGGTCCTCTATTTCGAGGGCGAGTCCGGAAGCCAATTGCGACTCGTGAGGGCGGTCAAGAACCGCTTTGGCGCGGTCAACGAGCTCGGGGTCTTCGCCATGACCGACCAGGGGCTGCGGGAGGTCCGCAATCCCTCGGCCCTGTTCCTCAGCCGGCGCCCCGAGCCGGTGGTCGGCAGCGTGGTGATGGTCAGCCGCGAGGGCACCCGGCCCCTCCTGGTGGAGGTGCAGGCCCTGGTGGACCAGAGTCCCCTGGCCAATCCGCGCCGTATCAGCCTCGGCCTGGAGCAGAACCGCCTGGCCATGCTGCTCGGGGTGCTGCATCGCCACGGCGGGGTCTTCATGTACGACCAGGACGTCTATCTCAATGCGGTGGGCGGGGTACGCATCAGCGAGACCGCCGCCGACGTGGCGGTGCTGCTCGCCGTTCTCTCCAGCCACCGGGACCGGCCCTTGCCGGCGGGACTGGCCGTGTTCGGCGAGATCGGCCTCTCGGGGGAGCTGCGGCCCGTCACCAGTGGGGTCGACCGCCTGCGGGAAGCGGCGCGCCAGGGATTCCACCAGGTCTGCCTGCCCCAGGAGAACGCCCCCAAGCAGGGGGTTCCGGGGCTGGAAGTGGTGCCGGTGGGGACCGTCCGCCAGCTGATCGAGCGGTTCGGCCTCGCGGCCTGAGGGGCGGTCCCCGCCCGTTGGGGCTTGAAACCCGAGGATCCGCATCCAGTTACGGGGCAATCGAATCGATCGGGGTCCCCACGCGCATGCCGTACTACGTTTATCGAATCCACGCCGGGCGCCACTTGGAATATGTGGACAGCCGCCCGGGCTACCAGGAGGCCAAGGCCCTGGTGCGGGCCCTGCGGACGGAGCAGGGCACCCAGGACCCCGCGAGCGTGCGCCTGGTGTTCGCCAAGAGCACGGGCGAGGCGGAACGGCTGCTCTCGATCCTTCGCGACGAGCGGGTGATCGGCGAGGACTAGTCCGCCCCCGCTGGGTGGGGAGCTAACCGGGGCTTCCAGGGTCTAACTTGTCGGTTCGATCCCCTCGGACCCCACCGAATGAGGTACCCCGTGAACCGACGTACCTTCGTCATCCGTCTCATCGCCCTGACCGGCAGCGCCGGGCTCGCCGGCAAGCTGCTGGCCACCACACCTGCCCCCCCGAAGGAGAAGATCGTGCGCACCGAGGCCGAATGGCGGAAGCTCCTCACCCCCGAGCAATACCAGGTCCTGCGCGAGGAGGGCACCGAGCGGGCCTTCACTAGCCCCCTGGATCGGGAGTACCGAAAGGGCACTTACGTCTGCGCCGGCTGCGAGCTGCCGCTCTTCAGCTCGGAGATGAAGTTCAACAGTGGCACCGGATGGCCCAGCTTCTTCACCAGCCTGCCGGGCAGTCTGGAGACCAAGAAGGACTACAAGCTGATCTGGCCCCGCACCGAGTACCACTGCGCCCGCTGCGGTGGCCACCAGGGCCACGTGTTCGACG
>CAZFHV010000029.1:8077-23038 GCA_964519095.1 uncultured Chromatiaceae bacterium
ACGACGGCCCCAAGCCCACCGGCCAGCGCTGGTGCAACAATGGGGTGGCGCTGCGCTTCATCCCCGATCCCGAGGCCTGACCCGCACCGCCGCCGGGCGTTGCCGAATGGCCTAGCGGCCGGGGCCCAGATAGCCGTCCAGGAAACGCCCGAGGGCCTGCTGGTAGCCCGGCTGACTGAGCAGGAAGCCGCTGTTGTGGTCGCCCCGCAGGGGAACGAAAGTCTTGGGCTCCGGGGCCGCCTCGAAGAGCCGCCGCCCAGTGGCGTAGGGGATCAGCTCGTCCTCCGGGCTGTGCAGGACCAGGACCGGGCTGCGGGTCTGGGCGATGTGGCGGGCGGCGGGGAAGTCGTAGCGCAGCACCACCAGCCGCGACAGCAGGGGAAAGAGGGCCTCGGCCACCTCCCGGGCGGAGCTGAAGCTCGATTCCAGGATCACCCCGCCGGCCTGGACCTGGCTGGCGAGTTGGGCGGCCACCGCGCCCCCCAGGGAGCGGCCGAAGATCAGGATCGCCGACTCCGGCACAGCCTTGACCTCCCGGAGGTAGCGCCAGGCCGCCGCGGCGTCCCGGTACAGACCCGCCTCGCTCGGCGTCCCCTCGCTCCGCCCGTAGCCCCGATAGTCGATGATGAGCACATCGAGCCCGAGGCGGTGGAAGATGCCCACCGAATCCCGCCGGTGGGAGATGTTGCCGGCGTTGCCGTGCAGGAACAGGAGCGTCCCGCGGGCCCCCTCCCGGGGGATGTACCAGCCGTGGAGCCGCACCCCATCCTCGGTGGTGAGCCAGACCTCCGAGTAGGCCAGTCCCCAGTCCGCAGGCGTCTCCACCAGCTCGGGGGTCGGGAAGAACAGCATGTCCGGCTGCTTGAGATACAGCAGGCCGTTCAGTAGGCCCAGACCGATGAGGGTGAGCAGGATGCCTTCAGCCACGGATCTCTTCACGGCCGGCCGCTATCGCTTCGAGGGGCCCAGATGATGCGCCATCGGCGGCCGCTCCGCCATGGCTCGGCGCCTTGGCTCGGCGCCTTGGCCAGGAGCCCCACGCTTGAACGGCCGGCGGCGCGACCCATTTGGGGACCCTATGGGCCAGGTCCTCGAAAGCACCTTCCGTCCCGCCTGGTGGCTGCGCAACCCCCATCTCCAGACCCTCTGGCCCTCGCTGTTGCGGCGGCGGTGCCCCCTGCCGCTCGAGCCTGAGCGGATCGAGCTAGACGACGGGGACTTCATCGACCTCAGTTGGGTCAAGGGTGCGACGGGCCCCGCCGTGCTGGTGCTGCACGGCCTGGAGGGCTCCCTGGACTCGCATTACGCCGGGGGGACCCTGGCGGCCCTGGCCGCGGGGGGCTATCGGCCCCTGTTCATGCACTTGCGCGGCTGCAGCGGCACCCCCAACCGGCTGGCGCGGGGCTACCACTCGGGGGCCACAGAGGACCTGTTGAGCGTGCTCAGGCACCTCCAGGAGAAACTCGGCCGGCCGCCCTTCGCCGCGGTGGGCTATTCCCTGGGGGGCAATCTGCTCCTCAAGTACCTGGGTGAGGGCACCCCATCGATCCCCCTCGGGGCGGCCGTGGCCATCTCCGTCCCCTTCCGGCTCCGCGACGCCATGATCCGTCTCGATCGCGGCTTCTCCCGGCTCTATCAACGCCACCTCCTGGGCCGGCTGCGCAACTCATACCAGAGGAAGTTCGCCACCCTCCCCTCCCCCTTGGCGGTGGATGTCTCCCGGCTCGGCAACTTCTTCGAGTTCGACGACCAGGTCAGCGCGCCCCTGCACGGCTTCGCGGGTGCCGAGGACTACTACGCCCGCTGCAGTTGCCGGCAATACCTGGCGGGGATCCGCACCCCCACCCTGATCCTCCACGCCCGTGACGATCCCTTCATGTTCCCCCACAGCGTCCCCAGCCCCGCGGAGCTCGGCCCCGCCACCCGGCTGGAGGTCTCGGAGCGGGGCGGACACGTGGGGTTCGTCGCCGGCCCCCTGCCCTGGCGGCCCCGCTACTGGGCGGAGGAGCGGCTGGTGGCCTTTCTCGATGGGGTCAGATTCCGTGCGAGTCCCTGAGCTCAACCGCCGATCCGCAGGCAGGCGGCGCTGTGGGTGTCGCTGAGTCGCACGGTAGGGGGATAGGCCGTCCTGCAGGCCGCGGTGGCCTCGGGGCAGCGGGGATGGAAATGGCAGCCGGGGGGTGGGGCGGCCGGGGAGGGTAGATCCCCCTCCAGGCGGATGATGGCCCGCCGGGCGCCGGGGTCCACCTGGGGCACCGCCGAGAGCAGGGCCCTGGTGTAGGGGTGGCGGGGCTGGTCCAGCACCTCCTCCACCGTGCCCCGCTCGACGATGCGCCCCAGATACATCACCGCCACCTCATGGGCCAGGTAGGCCACCACCGAGAGGTTGTGGGTGATGAAGAGGTAGGCCAGCCCCAGATCCCGCTGCAGCGTCTGGAGGAGGTTGAGGATCTGGGCCTGCACCGAGACGTCCAGGGCGCTGGTGGGCTCGTCGCAGATGAGCACCCGGGGCTCCACGGCGAGCGCCCGGGCGATGCAGACGCGCTGGCGCTGTCCCCCGGAAAACTCGTGAGGATAGCGCCCCAGGGACTCCGCCGGCATCCCCACGGCCCCGAGCAGCTCCACCACCCGCTCCTCGCGGGCCGCCCGGCCCCGTACCAGCCCCTGGGCCTGGAGCCCCTCCCCCACGATCTCCCCCACCCTCATGCGGGGGTTCATGGAGGCGAAGGGGTCCTGGAAGATGATCTGTAGGGCCTTGCGGTAGGGGCGCAGCCCCCTGGGCTTGATCTGGGCGAGGTCCTGCCCCTCGAAGCGCACTGACCCGCTGGTGGGCCGCAGGAGCTGCAGGATCCCCTTGCCCACGGTGGTCTTGCCGCAGCCCGACTCCCCCACCAGGGCCAGGGTGCGCCCCCGTTCCAGGCTGAGGGAGACCCCATCCACGGCCCGCACCCAGCCCACCACCCGCTGCAGGACGCCCCGCTGGATGGGGAAGTGCACCCGGAGATCCCCCACCTCCAGGATCGGGACTGGTGCCTCGGCGGGCGACGGCGCGGGGGCCGCCTGGCCCGCCACTGGCGCCAGCGTCGGCTTTGCGACCGCCCCAGAGCCCCAGAGGTGGCAGCGGACCCGATGGCCGCGACCGCCCACCTCCTGCCAGGGGGGCGGTTCCTGGCCGCAGCGGGGCCCGGCGCGGTCGCAGCGCTCCAGGAATCGGCAACCGGGGAAGGGCTGGTCCAGGGGGGGTACCCGGCCGGGGATGGTGGCCAGACCCTGGTGGCGCCGCTCCGGGACCGGCAGGGCCTCGAGGAGCTTGCGGCTGTAGGGATGAGCGGGGCGGAGGAAGAAGGCGTCGGCGTCCGCCGTCTCCAGGATCTGCCCCGCGTACATCACCGCCAACCGCTGGGCGGTCTCCGCTACCACCCCCAGGTCGTGGGTGATGAGCAGCACCCCCATGCCGGTCTCCTGCTGGAGCCGGCGCAAAAGCCGCAACACCTGGGCCTGGATGGTCACGTCCAGGGCGGTGGTGGGCTCGTCGGCGATCAACAGATCGGGCCGCCCCCCCAGGGCCATGGCGATCATCACCCGCTGCTTCATGCCGCCGGAGAGCTGGTGGGGGAACTCCCGGGCGCGCCGCTCCGGGTCGGGGATGCCCACTTGCTCCAGCAGCTCCAGCACCCGCCGGGCGACCTGGCGACGGGGCATGGGGTCGTGCAGGGCCACGGCCTCGGCGATCTGGGTGCCCACGCTGAGCACGGGATTGAGGGAGGTCTGGGGCTCCTGGAAGATCATGGCCAGGCGCCCGCCCCGCACCGCCCGCATCTCCCGCTCCGGGAGGTCCAGGAGGTCGCGTCCCCCCAGGATCACCCGCCCGGCCTGGATGCGCCCCACCGGGGGCAGCAACCGCATGAGCGAGAGGGCCGTGAGGGACTTGCCGCAGCCGGACTCCCCCAGCAGGGCGAAGGTCTCCCCGCGGCGCAGGCTGAGGTCCAGGCCGTCCACCACCCGTGCCGGGTGGGGCCCGGCGCCGATCAGGGTGGTAAGGCCCTCGACCCGCAGCAGCTCGTCCATCGGTTCTCGCTCCCCCGCCCCGCTCAACGGGGATGGCCCAGGCGGGGGTCGAAGGCGTCCCGAACCACGTCCGCCAAGAGGTTCGCCGCCAGCACCAGGGTGAACATGAAGAGGAAGGCCGCGGTGAGGGACCACCAGACCACCGGCTCCCGCGCCAGCTCCAAGCGGGCACTGTTGATCATGTTGCCCCAGCTGTTCATGGTGGGATCCACACCGATGTTCACATAGGAAAGCACCGCCTCCGCCAGCACCAGACCGCTGAAGTCCAGCACCAGGGTGATCAGCAGGATGTGCAGCACATTGGGCAGGATGTGGCGCAGGACCACCCGCCAGTGCCCTACTCCCAGGGCCAGGGCCGCCTGGACGTAGTCCACCTCCCGCAGCTTGAGTGCCTCCCCCCGCAGCAGCCGACAGAGCGAGGTCCAGCTGGTGACCCCCAGGATCAGACAGAGGAAGAAGAGCCGCAGGTCTGCCCGCTCCACCAGGCTGTTGAAGGCCTCTGGATGGTTGGCCATGTAGACCTGCAGCATGAGGATGGCCGCGGCGATGAGCAGGACCCCGGGGATGGAGTTGAGGGTGGTGTAGAGGTACTGGATCAGATCATCGACCCGGCCCCCCAGATAGCCCGCCAGGATGCCCAGCAGCACGGCGGCGGGCAGCATCACCAGGGTGGTGAGTGTGCCGATCACCAGGCCGGTGCGGATGCCCTTGAGGCTCTGGTAGAGGACGTCCTCCCCCACCTTGTCGGTGCCCAGGACGTGGTACTTGAGCGCCAGCTCCCCCGCCGCGAAGCCCAGCAGGAGCAGGAGCCCCAGGGTCAGGAGGGCGGCACGCCAGGGGACGGGGGTAGCCCCGACCCAGACCCGCCGCCAGGCCTGCCCGAAGGGCTCGGCGGCCGAGCGCGCCAGCCAGGCCACCAGCAGGACCCCCAGAGCCAGCCAGGCCAGCAGCCCCTCCCCGAGCCCCCGCAGCGCGGTGCGCCCTATGTCCGGCAGGCGCTCCCGCTCGGGGTCGGCCAGGTGGGCGCCACCCCACTTGAGACGCGGGTACTCGCGCACCACCGCACCCTCGGGGCCTTCGATGGCCTCCTTGGCATAGAGGTGGGTGGCGAAGGGCTCCGAATAGGTCTTCTCCTCCCGGGTGCGGAGCTGGGTCAGCCAGGCGTCGAGCAGGCTCAGGGTCTCGGCGGCGACCCCGGCACGGTCTTGACCGTCGGCGCGGGGTCGATAATGGACCGAGTCCAGGAGCCCGATGGCGACGAAGAAGGCCAGCACCACCAGGGCGACCACCCCGGTGCGGGTCTGCGCCACCCGCCGCCAGGGCGCCCGGAGGTGCTCGTGGCGGGCGGCGAACAGGCCGTACCCCAGGGCCAGGCCCACCAGGAGCCAGAGCAGGGCGTCGGTCCAGAGCACCACCAGCACGGCTCAGCCCCCCTCCCCTACCCGGGCGCCGTCCCTCATGAGAGGCGCACCCGGGGGTCGGCCAGGGTGTAGGAGATGTCCGTCATGAGGAGCCCCAGGATGTAGAGCACCGAGCCCAGGAACACCATGGCGCGCACGATGGCGAAATCCTGGCTGTTGATGGCGTCGAGGGTATAGCTGCCCAGCCCCGGGATACCGAAGAAGGATTCGCTGATGAGGCTCCCCATGAACAGCAGCGGCAGGACCACCACCACGCCGGTCAGGATCGGGATCAGGGCATTGCGCAGCACGTGCCCGAACAGCACCCGCCCCTCCCCCAGTCCCTTGGCGCGGGCGGTACGCACGTAGTCGGCGTTGATCTCCTCCAAGAACAGGGTCCGGTACCAGCGGGTCCCGCCGCCGATCCCGCTGATCACCCCGACCAGCACGGGCAGGACCAGGAACTTCCAGGCGGCCAGGCCCGTGTCGTAGCCGGAGATGGGGGCCAGGTGCAGGAGCTTACTCAGGAGATACTGCCCGCCGATGATGTAGAAGAGCCCCGAGACGGACAGCATCGCCACGCAGAGCACCACGCTGCCAAAGTCCACGTAGGTGGCGCGAAAGAAGACGATGAAGAGGGCGAAGCTGATGTTCACCAGGAGCCCCACCAAGAGCACCGGCAGGGCGATGGCCAGGCTGGGCCACATGCGCTGGGAGATGTCGTAGCCGATGTGGCGCCCGCTGTCGGAGACGCCGAAGTCGAAGCTGAAGAGCCTGAGGGATTTCTGAAAGAAGATGGTGTCCCTGACCCGGCCGAGCCCTTCCGAGCCTTGATTGTATAGGAGTGGTTTGTCGTAGCCCCGCTCCCGCTTCCAGGCCTCTACGGCCTCGGCGGTTACCCGTTTCACGCCGAGCTGCATCCGCGCCATGTCATCGGGGGAATTCACCACGAAGAAGAGCACGAAGGTCAGGAGGTTCACCCCGATCAGGATGGGCAGGGCGTAGAGCAGGCGCCGGACGAGGTAGGCGATCATCGGGCGCCAGCCTGCTCCCGGCGGCGGTACAGGCGCACCGCGGGGATGGCCCCGATCACCAGCAGCACCCCCCCCAGCACCAAGGGCCAGACCAGGGGGCGGTTCCAGTCCTCGCGGGCGCGCTCGCGCAGCATCGGGTCCAGACGCCGGTACTTGAGGGTGTTGTTGGCCATGAGGTTGGGCTTGAGGTTGTGGACCCAGGCATGATGCAGGCTGAAGGACTTGGGATAGTAGCCCCAGATCCAGGGGGCATCCCGGCGCAGGATCTCCAGCATCTCGTCGATCACCGCCTGGCGCTCGGGGCCGTCCGGCAGGTCCTTCATGCGGTCGAACAGGGCGTCGAACTGGGGACTCTGGTAGTTGGCCGCGTTCTCCCCCCCACTCGCCACCTTGCCGTTGGGGCCATAGAGGAGGAACAGGAAGTTCTCCGGGTCCGGGTAGTCGGCGTTCCACCCCCACATGAACAGCTGACCGGTCCCCTCGCGCATCTTCTCCTGAAAGCGGTTGTAGTCGGTGGCGCGGATCACCAGTTGGATCCCGAGCTTACTGACCTGCTTGCGCACCCAGTTCAGGCGCGCCTTGTCGTCCGGTCCCGAGGCGCTGGTGTCGAAGTAGAGGGTGAGGGCCTCCCCGGTGGCGGGATCGCGCCCGCCCGGATAGCCGGCCTGGACCAGGAGGGCGCGGGCCTCCTCCAACCCCCTGCGTACCGCCCGCCCCCCCTCCCAGCGGTAGACATAGGGGTTGATGCCGACCTCACCCCCCCGATGGCCGAAGATGCCGGGCGGGATGGGTCCCTGGGCCGGTACCCCGCGACCGTTGGCGAAGATGGAGACGTACTCCTCATAGTCCACCGCGATGGAGAGCGCCCGCCGCAGCAGTCGCGCCGGCTCCCCCTCCCCGCCCACCAGGGGGTCGCGCATGTTGAAGCCGAGGTAGAACACCGAGCTCTCCACCGCGGTGAGGAGCCCGATACCCCGCTCCTGCATGGCCTCGGTGAGCACCGCCTCCCCCTGGACATTGAAGGCGATGGCCTGGTCGAAGCTGTCGGAGGAGATCCCCGAGCCGTCGTAGTAGCCCTGCAGGAACTTGTACCAGTAGGGGATGTTCTCCTTCTCCAGACTGTAGCTGGCCCGGTCGATAAAGGGCAGCGGCTGGCCCCGGTCCCGCAGCAGACCCGCCGCCTGGTCCTCCGGCATTCCCTCATCGGGGTAGCGCTCGCCATGGAAGCTCGGGTTCCTCTCGAGCACCATGCGCAGGTTGGGGTTGTTCTCCGTGAGCCTGAAGGGGCCGGTCCCCACTGGATACCAGTCGAGGCTGATGTTGCGCTCCCCCAATCCGGGCTGGGCGTAGAAGCGATCCGCCTCCCAGGGCATGGGGGCGAAGAAGGGCATGGCCAGCCAGTAGACGAACTGCTGGTAGCGCCCCCGCAGGCGAATCCGGTAGCTGTAGCGATCCAGGACCTCGGCACCCGCGAAGGGAAACGCCCGCAGGTCCAGGAATGCCCCGGGAATCCGCACCTCCCCCAGTCGTTTGCCAAGCTCGGCGAAGCCCTCGATGTGCTCGCCCAGCAGTCCGGCGATGGGGGAATGCACCGCAGGGTCCGCCAGGCGCTTGATCTGGTAGACGAAGTCCTCCGCCACCAGCTCCCGGGTCCCGCTCTCACCGAAATCCTCCAGTCTGTTGATCCCCGAGAGCTCCGTCGCACCGAGACGGTGGTAGCGCAGGTCCCCCTCGGGTCCCCGGGCGAAGGCGGGATGGGGCTGGTAGTGGACGCCCGGGCGGATGCGTACCCGGTACTCGCTCAGGGCGACCCGATCGCCCGGGGCATCCGCCGGCAAGACCTCACCCTGGGCGTCGAAGAGCACCGGCTCGGGCACCGCCTCGGCGACCAGGGGTATCAGGCGGTAAGGCCGGAGCAGAAAATGGTATTGCAGGGGCGGCTCGTAGATCTGCCCAATGAAGGCGTACTCGTTGGAGCTGTAGGAGCGTGCGGGGTCCAGATGCTTGGGTCGCTCCGTAAAGGAGCCGTAGAGGATGTTGCGGCCAGCCTCGCCGGGACGGTAGGGGTTGTTCCAGGGGCCCTCGGCGCACCCGGCGAGGAATAGCAGGAGGGCAACCCAGCAGCCGACCATCCCGGGCGGTGCGCTGACCCAGGGTCCCTCGGCGGCTTTCAAGGGGTCTCGATTTCCGGTAAGGTAGCGGGCCATTCCTCTGGGGGCGATCTTCGCACCGGTGGGTTCACCTGTCAGCCGCCCGGTGCCCTCTTTCAGGCGTGGGAGCCGCCACGCCAGACACCGGTGGTCACGGCCGGAGCGCCACCGGGGCCCATCCCCCACAACCAACCGCTCACCTCGTTGGAGAACGCTCCCATGGGTTTTCTGCAAGACAAACGCTTCCTCATCGTTGGCGTCGCCAGCAATCGCTCCATCGCCTGGGGCGTGGCCGAGGCCATGCATCGCGAGGGGGCCGCGCTCGCCTTCACCTATCAGAACGACAAGCTGGTCTCGCGGGTGCGGGAGTGTGCGACCCATTGCGGCTCGGACATCGTGCTCCCCTGTGACGTGGCCAGTGACCGGGAGATCGCGCGCCTCTTCTCCGCGCTGGGCAATCGCTGGGACGGCCTCGACGGGATCATCCACTCCGTGGGCTTCGCCCCCCGCGACCAGCTGGAAGGCTCCTACATCGACGCGGTGAATCGGGACGGGTTCGCCGTTGCCCACGACATCAGCTCCTACAGCTTCGCGGCGCTCGCCAAGGCCGGGCGTGAGCTGATGCAGGGACGCCAGGGGAGCCTCCTGACCCTCACCTTCCTGGGCTCACAGCGCACAGTCCCCTACTACAACGTCATGGGGCTGGCCAAGGCGAGCCTGGAGGCGAACGTGCGCTACCTCGCCGCCGCCCTGGGACCCGACGGGACCCGGGTGAACGCCATCTCCGCGGGGCCGATCCGCACCCTCGCCGCCTCCGGGATCGCCCATTTCCGCTCCATGCTCACCTACGTCGAGAAGCACGCCCCGCTGCGGCGCACCGTGACCATCGAGGAGGTGGGCAATACGGCGGCCTTCCTCTGCTCGGATCTGGCCTCCGGGATCACCGGCGACATCCTCTACGTCGACAGCGGCTACCACATCCTCGGCATGGCCTAGGCCGCAGCTCAGCGGCGATCACCCGGCGGTCGCCACCGACCGCCAGGGCAGATCCCATCCTCAGGGACTCTCGCCCGGTCGGGTGGGGGCGCGGCGCGTCACCTTGGCCCGGTTGACCAGATCGCTCACCAAGTGGTCGTAGCTCTGCCGGCCCAGGGTGCGGGCCAGACGCTGCCGCTCCTGGTCCTTGGCCTCGGGCGCGAGGGCCTCCAGGGTGCCGTCCTTGACCTCGCTCACCGCCACCACCACGGCGTCCCCGTTGGCTAGGGCCGTCTCGCCGAAGGAGGACGCCCCCGCCACCGGCCGCGGCAGGGTGAAGGCGAGGCCCTTGACCGGCTGGGGTACCTTGGGGTCGTCACGACCCACCAGGCCCAGGCTGGTGACGGGATAGTCCCCCGCCGCCTCGCTCAAGGGCGTCCCGCCCCGCACACGGGCCAACAGGGCCGTGGCGGCCGCCTGGGCGGCGGTGCGCGCCCGCTCCTTGCGGATCAGCTCTTCGATCTCCGGACGCACCTCGGCCAGGGGCCGGATTGACGCCTCCTGGTGCTCGAGCACCCGCAGCACGATGGCCTGCATGGCGTCCCGCTCGGGCTCGATCAGCTCGGTGTTGCTGCCCTGGAGTACATCCGGGGCGAAAGCGGCCGCCATCACCTTGGGATGGGCGAGCACCCCCTGGCCCCCCTTGCGACTCAACCAGTCGCTCTCCTGGACCTTGAGGCCCAGGGCCTGACCAGCGGGCTCCAGACTGTCGGGATGCTCATAGGTGAGGTTGGCCAGGCGCTCCGCCAGTTCGAAATACTGCCCCTCCATCTGCTTCTTGCGGGCCCCCTGGGCCAACTCGTCCTTCACCGCGTCGAAAGGCTTCACCTGCTCGGGGACGACCTGGTCCACCCGCAGGATGTGGAAGCCGAAGGCGCTCTGCACCGGCTCGCTCAGGACCCCTGCCTCCAGGGCATAGGCCGCCCGCTCGAAGACCGGGTCCATCATGCCACGTTCGATCAGGCCCAGGTCGCCGCCCTGGTCGGCGGAACCCGGATCCTCCGAGACCTCCTTGGCCAGGGTCGCGAAGTCCTCCCCCTGACGCAGGCGACTGAGAACCTGCTCGGCGCGCTGGCGCGCCGCCTGCTGGGCGGCCTCGTCCGACCCGCGGGGCACCTGGACGAGGATGTGGCGCACGGAGCGTCGCTCCGGCTGGCGAAAACGCTCCGCCTCTTTCTCGTAGAGGACCCGGAGGTCTTCGTCGGTCACCGCCCCGGCGCCACCCAGGCTATCGGCATCGAGAACCAGATAGGCCACCCGCACCTGCTCGGGGGTGCGGAAGCCCTCCGGATGGGCCTCGTAGTAGGCAACCACCTCGGACTCCGCAACGGGCTGGTCGCTCGCGAAACGCTCGGTGGGCAAGGTGACGTAGCTCAGGGCGCGCTGTTGGCGCAGCAGGCGCACCGCCTCGCCGAGCTCGGCGTCGGTGACCAGCTCGGTCGCCGCAACCAGCCGCGAGAGCTGGGTGGAGATCAGGCGCTGGCGCAGGCGCTCCTCGAACTGCCGGGTGGACTGACCCTGAAGCTGCAGCGCCCGCTCGTAGGTCGCCTTGTCGAACTGACCGCCCCGATGGAAAGCCGGCTCCGACAGGATGGCATTGCGGATCTCCCGCTTGGAGGCGGCCAGGCCCAGATCGGCCGTGGCTTGGGCCAACACCAGCTCCCGCACCAGATTGTCGAGGACGTCCTTGCGGAGCTTGGCTTCCTCGAACATCTCCGGACGATAGGCCGCCCCGAGCCGCTCCCGGAGCTGACCGCGGTAGTTCTGCAGCTGGATCTCCAGCTCCCGCTCGGTGATCTCTTGGCCGTTGACCGTGGCCACCGCCGGCTCCGAACCCCACTGCAGATAGGATTCGATGCCCCAGAAGGCGAAGGGGATGGTGATGAGGATGACGATCGCCCAGGCAAACCAGCCCTGAGCTCGCTCGCGAATGGTCTGCAACATGGTGGTATCGGCCCCGGTCAGGCTAACCCCAAAAACGAAATCGGGGTATCCGAGGATACCCCGATTCCAGCCTAGTGGCGGAGTGGACGGGACTCGAACCCGCGACCCCCGGCGTGACAGGCCGGTATTCTAACCGACTGAACTACCACTCCAATTGCGACTTACTCTGGTGGGTGCTGCAGGGATCGAACCTGCGACCCTCGCCTTGTAAGGGCGATGCTCTCCCGGCTGAGCTAAGCACCCCAAGGGAGACCGTTTAGTTTACGGCGTCCTTGAGGGCCTTTCCAGCCTTGAAAACTGGGACCTTCGAGGCAGCGATCTTGATGCTGCCGCCGGTCTGCGGGTTGCGCCCGGTGCGCGCGGCCCGCTCCCGCACCGAGAAGGTGCCAAAGCCGATTAAAGATACCGTGCCTTCTTCCCGCAACGCAACCTTTATCGCATCGACGAGCCCATCGAGGGCCCGACCAGCCTGGGCTTTGGTGATGCCCCCGCTCTCGGCCATTCTTTCTATCAATTCCGATTTATTCATTGAGCTACCCCTTTTTGATTTGGCCCATTCTGACTGAGGCCAATCCCGCCTCTGCCCCCTGCGTCCTCGGGCTTTATACCCAGTGCCGCGCGGGGCTGTCAAGCCGATGGGCCGAGCCTCGCCGCCCCCCTGGGGATGGCCCGCCGCCGGGCACAACGGGGGGCAGCAGGGGTCTCAGTGGTGGGTTCTGACGGGAAGGGGCTTCTTCTCGCTCTCTTCCTCGGGAACCGTCTCGCCGGAGCCGGCCGCGGCTTGTCCTTCCGGCGCGGCGTCGCCCTGAGGGGCCAGCGGCCAGCCGCTGAGGGCGATAGCCAGGACCTCGTCGATCCAGCGCACGGGTTTGATGCTGAGGTTGTGCTTGATGTTCTTGGGGATCTCGGCGAGGTCCCGTTCGTTCTCGACCGGGATGATCACCGTCTCGATGCCGCCGCGATGGGCGGCCAGGAGCTTCTCCTTGAGCCCGCCGATGGGCAGCACCTCCCCGCGCAGGGTGATCTCGCCGGTCATGGCCACGTTGGCCCGCACCGGCACCTTGGTCAGGGCCGAAACCAGGGCGGTGCACATGGCCACCCCGGCGCTGGGGCCGTCCTTTGGGGTCGCACCCTCTGGAACATGGACGTGCACGTCGAGCTTCTGGTGGAACTCGCTGTCGATCCCCAGACTCTCCGCGCGGCTACGCACTACCGTCATGGCGGCCTGGATGGATTCCTGCATCACCTCGCCGAGCTGGCCAGTGAAGGTGAACTTGCCCTTCCCCGGCACCAGCGCCGCCTCGATGCGCAGCAGTTCCCCGCCCACCTCGGTCCAGGCGAGCCCGGTGACCTGGCCCACCTCGTCGTGCTCGTCGGCGCGACCGTAGCGGAAGCGCTGCACGCCCAGGTAGTCGTCCAGGGACCTGGGAGTCACCACCGCCCCACCACGCCGCTTGTTGAGCAGCAGCTCCTTGACCACCTTGCGGCAGATCTTGGAGATCTCCCGCTCCAGGTTCCGCACACCGGCCTCCCGGGTGTAGTGGCGCACGATGTCCCGCAGGGCGCTCTCCCGTATCACCAGCTCCCCCTCCTTGAGGCCGTTGTTGCGCATCTGCTTGGGGACCAGGTAGCGCTGGGCGATGTTGACCTTCTCGTCCTCCGTGTAGCCGGGCAGCCGAATGACCTCCATGCGATCGAGCAAGGCCGGGGGGATGTTGAGGGTGTTGGCGGTGGCCACGAACATCACCTCGGAGAGGTCGAAGTCCACCTCCAGGTAGTGGTCGTTGAAGGTGTGGTTCTGCTCGGGATCCAGCACCTCGAGGAGCGCCGAGGCCGGGTCACCGCGGAAGTCCATGGCCATCTTGTCGATCTCATCGAGCAGGAACAGGGGGTTCCTGGTAGCGACCTTGATGAGATTGTGAATGATCTTGCCGGGAAGTGCTCCGATATAGGTGCGGCGATGGCCGCGGATCTCTGCCTCGTCCCGCACCCCGCCCAGGGACATGCGCACGAACTTGCGGTTGGTGGCCCGGGCGATGGACTGACCCACGGATGTCTTGCCCACCCCCGGTGGGCCCACCAGGCCCAGGATGGGACCCTTGAGCTTGCGGACCCGCTGCTGCACCGCCAGGTACTCCAGGATGCGCTCCTTGACCTTCTCCAGGCCGTAGTGGTCCCGCTCCAGCACCTCCTCGGCGGCCTTGAGGTCGTTGCGGATGCGGGTGCGCTTACTCCAGGGGACGCTCACCAGGGTGTCCACGTAATTGCGCACCACGGTGGCCTCCGCGGACATCGGCGACATCAGCTTGAGCTTGTTGAGCTCCGCCTGGGCCTTGGTCTTGACCTCCTTGGGCATGCCCGCAGCCTCGATGCGCTTGCCGAGCTCCTCGAGCTCGTTGGGCGCGTCCTCCATCTCCCCCAGCTCCTTCTGGATGGCCTTCATCTGCTCATTCAGGTAGTACTCGCGCTGGTTCTTCTCCATCTGGCGCTTGACCCGCCCGCGGATTCGTTTCTCCATCTGCAGGATGTCGCTCTCCGCCTCCATCAGGCCCATGAGGTGCTCGAGGCGCGCCTGGACGTCGACCATCTCCAGCACCTGCTGCTTCTGGTCGAGCTTGAGGGACATGTGCGCAGCCAGGGTGTCGGCGAGGCGACCGGGCTCATCGATGCTCGCCAGCGAGGTGAGCACCTCCGGGGGCACCTTCTTGTTCAGCTTCACATACTGGTCGAACAGGGAGACCGCCGAGCGCATCAGCACCTCGAGCTCCCGCTCGTCGAGCCGCACCTCGTCCTGGAGGCCGCGGATGTAGGCCGAGAAATACTTGTCGCTGGTGGAAAACCCTTCGATCTGCGCCCGCTGCACCCCCTCCACCAGCACCTTGACCGTGCCATCAGGGAGCTTCAGGAGCTGCAGGATGTTGGCGAGGGTCCCCACGGAGTGCATGTCCCCGATGGAAGGATCGTCGATCTCCGCGCTCTTCTGGGCCACCAGCAGGATGTGCTTGTTGCTCTGCATGGCCACATCCAGGGCCTGGATCGACTTGTCTCGACCCACGAAGAGGGGGATGACCATGTGCGGATAGACCACCACGTCCCGCAGGGGCAGCACGGGCAGGATCTGGGTGGGGTGGAGCGAGGAGGCGGAGGCGCCTTCTTTGTGAGCCATGGGATCCTCTTCAAGGTCCGTTGGGGGTTCAGCGGGCAGACTGGCGGTACGGCACGACAGGCGCGTCCGCGATCCGGAGGGCGTAGGGGTTTCCGCGGCCCGCTCGGAGGATATCGGGGCGGTCCCCGACCAATTCAAAGGCCAGCGCCCCGCCGCCGCGGGGC
>CAZFHV010000030.1:0-13486 GCA_964519095.1 uncultured Chromatiaceae bacterium
AAGAGATGCCACGATTGGCTTGCGCAGCATTCCAATGTCTTCTTCCACTTCACCCCCACCTCAGCGAGTTGGCTCAACCAAGTGGAGAGCTGGTTTGGCATCCTCTCGCGGAAAGCCCTGCGAGGGGCGGGTTTCAAGAGCATCACCGAGTTGCACCAAGCCATTGAGGCTTTCGTTGCCGCCTACAACCCTACCGCCACCCCCTTCCGATGGCGAAAGCGCGAGGTACGGGGGTCACAACTCCGAAATACTATCCCGAATCTACGCATTTAAGCACTAGAACAGCTTCTGCACCTTCAGACCGCCGCCGTAGCCGTGGCTGTTGTCCGAGAAGCTGCCGAACAACTCGGCGCGGATCACCCAGTCGTCACGGGTGAAGAAATCGGCCCCGGCAGCCAGGTCGAAACGGGTCTTGTCCAAAGCGGTGCTGGTGTGGAAGGGTGCGACATCGCCCGGTGCAGCGGCGAATCGCCCCGACACCTCGGGGGCGGCGCCGCCGAAGAACTGGGTGATCCCCAGGGTGAGCCTTGGGCGGATCAGCAGACCCTCTTGGGTCTCGATTTCGGTCAGGAAATCGACGGCGGGCTGCACGTTGAAGTAGGTGCCCTTCTGGTCGTCGATCCGCAGGCGAAAGGGGCTGTTGCCCGATTCGCTGAATCCGTCCATGGACAGGTAATCCACACCGAGGTCGATGCGCGGCTTGAGGGTCCAGCGACCGAGCTCGAACAGCTGCGCGGCCCGCGCTTGCGCCGAATAGCGCCAGAGGTGCTGGGTGCCGCTCAGGGAGGTCCCGGCCCAGGGGGAGCGGTCGATGTCGAAGCTGCCGTAGCCGACGGCGAGGGCACCGGACAGCTCGGTGGCACCGAAGCGGCGCTTGGCGGACACACCGACCTGGAACTGGCCGCCGTCGCTGCCGGCGTTGCTGTCGTGGGCGTTGAGGTTGCGGCCCTCGTACGAGAGCGCCCCCCCGAGGTACCAGCCGCTGCCCACCTCGAGTTGAGCGCCGGCGGCGATCTGCCAGGTGTCGGCGTCGAAACCCAGGTTGTCGCCAGTCTGGCGCTGGTCGAAATGCTGGCCGCTCACGCGCATCCAGCCGCATTGACCCTGGTCGAAAAAGCGGTAGTCGCCGGTGCGCCCGGCGCAGCTCAGCAGGGCGTCGTTGAATCCGATCCCGGAGAGCAGGGTGACCAGCTGGTTGTCGACGGCGATCTCCGCGCCCAGGTTGTTCATGACACGCTCGTAGGTCGCCGTGTCCTCGATGGCCACCAGGGTTCGCGCGAGGTCGCTGTCCAGCGCCCCGGCCTGGTAGATGCCGTGGAGGTGGCGGGCGATGTCGTCCTGGTTGCGGTTGGTCTCCGCCAGGATACCGGGGTTGGCGAAGTCGATGTCGTAGCTCAGGTGCAGGGCTCCCGAGGTGGGCTCGTGCAGGGCGTACTGGGCGACCGCCGATCGGCGCACCGCCAGCTCGCTGTAGCTCAGCCCCCCCTCCGCAGACAGGACCTGCACCGATTGCCGCCCGGTGAGGGGTCGGGAGGCATCCAAGAGGCTGACGACCACCTGTCCCTTGAGGTCGGCGTGCCCGCCGATGCTCAGCCGATCGGTCCCCTCCGTGCCTCGGCCGGGATCCAGGTCCAGGGCGAGGATGCCGCTGCTGCCCTGGACCAGGTCGCCAGTGAGCCGGGTGGGTCCGACCTTGTCCGCCCCACCCACCGCGAGCCTGCCCTGATTGGTCAGGGTGCGGACGTCGAGCAGCGACCCGGCGTTGAGGACGCCGCTAGAGCGGTTGAGGAGGTCGATCTTGGAAGCGCTCACCGGTGTCTCGGCGCCCGCGCCAGCCCCGGTAAGGGGCCGAGCGGCGGGGGAGGCGGCCTCCGCGGCCCCCAAGATGGATCCGGTGATGGTGCCGCTGTTGTCCACGCTGGTGGCCGCCACCCCATCGGCACGGATGACGTAGCTCGCTCCGTTGGCCTGGGAGAGGGTCCCTTGGTTGGTGATCCGATTGTTGGCGCCGTTCAGGATGTAGAGGGTCTCGTTCCCGCTCGCGCCCGTCGCCACGGTGACACCTGGGGCGATGTTCACCGCGATGGTTCCGTTCTGGGCGTCGCCGACACTCGCGCTCTGCGCCAGGATCGCCCGGCCGTCGAGGCCGTTGGCGGTGATGTTGGCATTGACATTGACGGTCACGTCGCCGCTGGTGTCGCCGGGCCGTTTGCCCGAGGCCGACTGGGCGAAGACGCCGTGGGCGTCCTGCCCGGACACGCTGACCGCCCCGTTGAGGGTGACGCTCACCGTCCCGGCGTTACCGGGATCCCCCACGCTGCCGGCGAAGCTCAGCGGCCCGCCCCCAAGGAGGCCGGAGTTGCCTGCGATCCCCCCGGAGCCGCCGACCGACTGGGCGACGATGCCGTGGGCGGCGATCCCGGAGGTGGTGATGGCACCGCTGGTGACGCTCACCGCCCCCCCATCGCCACCGTTGCCGGCGGCCTGCTGGACGCCAACCCCGACCCCGAGGTTGAGCTTCTCGGTGGTGAAGCCCATCTCCACGTCCCCGGCGGTGCCCCCGCCGCCCCCGACCGACTGGGCGAAGATGCCCACACTGCCCCTGCCCTGGGTCTGAATGGCCCCCGGACTGGACACGCTGACGCTGCCGCCGTTGCCCCCGCCGCTGCCGCGACCTCCCACGGTGACGTTGGTGGTGAACCCGGTGCTGCCGGCCCCGCCATTGCCCCCGCCCCCGCCCACGGACTGGGCATGGATGCCGAAGGCGTGGTCCCCGGCGGTGGAGAGGCTGGCCGAGTTGGTCACCGTCACGTTACCCCCGTTGCCATTGGCCCCGCCGGAGCCGCCCACACCCACACCCACGCTGGTGAAGTCGGATACCTGCGTGGACCATTCCGAGACGCTGTCCAGGGCCTGGAGCAGTTGGTTGGTGGTCCAGGCAGCGACACCCAGGGCACCCTCGCCGCCATCGCCACCGCCACCCCCGTGGGAGTGGGCGACGATGGCGTGCCCGAGGGCGCCGGTCGTGGTGATGGCGCCCGAGTTGGCGACGTTCACCGCCCCCCCGTTGCCGGCCGCACCGCCCTTGCCGCCGATCTCGATGGTCAGCGACGCGCTGACCTGGGTCACCTCCTCCGGGGTCTCGGCGGTGCTGCAGAGGTAGCTGCCTTCGGTGGCCAGCTTGCACACCCCGTTGAGCCCGATGGAGTCGCTCGAGGCGGTGCCCCCATCCCCGCCACCGCCCCCGACGCTTTGGGCGACGATACCCTTGGCGCTGGCCCCGGCGGTGCTGATGGCTCCTTGGTTGTTGACCGTGACGCTGTTGCCGTCGCCCGCGGCCCCACCCGAGCCGCCGACGTTGAGATCGAAGGCCCCATTGAAGCTCGACCCGGTGCCGCCACCCGTGAGGTTGATATTGATATTGGCCGCCTTCCCGGCACGCCCGCCACCGCCGCCGATGCTCTGGGCGTGGATCGCCGTCGCACCCCCCGCGGTGGTGGTAATGGCGCCGCTGTTGTCGACCTCGACGGTCCCGGCGTGATTGCCGGCACCGCCAAAGCCCCCCACACTCCCACCCAGGTTCACGTTCGATCCGGGGGTGACAGTGGTGACCACCGTATAGACGCTACCCCCGAGCCCCCCATTACCACCGATGGACTGGGCGAGGATCCCAGAGGAGAAGAAGCCCTGGGTCTCGATGTCCGCGGCGTTGTTGACGGTCACCGCCCCACCGATGGCGCCGCTGCCGCCGTCGCCTCCCAGGTCGAGGTTGACTTGCCCCGAGGCCTGCGAGCTCAGGGAGACATTACCGCTGTAGATGCCGCCGCCCACACCCCCGTTACCGCCGATGGACTGGGCCACCAGCCCCAGGGAGCCAAGCCCCTGGGTCTTGACGGAGCCCTGGGTGCTGACCTGTACGGCACCACCGGTGCTGCCCCCACCGCCGGTGCCGCCCAGGGCTACGTTCAGGCTCCCCGAGACCTCCCCGCCCGTGAAGCCGGCCTCGATGGCGAAGCCACCCTCGCCGCCACTGCCCCCGAGGCTCTGGGCGAGGATGCCGTAGGCCAGGTCCCCCCCCGTGCCGACCGCCCCGTTGCTGTTGACCGTTACCTTGCCCGCGGTCCCCCCGCCGCCGCCGTCGCCCCCCACCGTTGCCGTGAGGGACCCCATGGTGAGCCCCGATGCCGTGATCGAGCCCTTGGCGTTGCCGCCACCGCCGGCGATGGACTTGGCGTCGATGGCCGTGGCGAAGGTCCCGGATGTGGACAGGGTCCCTTGCGAGGCCAGCCCCGGCTGGTTCGTGACCGTGACGTCGCCACTGGCACCCCCGGCGCCGCCGTTGCCCCCGACACCGATTCCGATGTCGCCCAGGGACAGGCCGTTGGCGGTCACCAGGGTCCCGGAATTGCCGCCGCCGCGACCGATGGAATGGGCGCGGATGGCCTCGCTCAGGATGCCCCTGGTGGTGATGTTGGCGGTGTTGGTGACGCTGACCGTGCCACCGCTTCCGGCGGCGCCGCCATTGCCGCCCACGCTGATCCCCACCGCACCGCCCGAGAGGGCGCTCGCGGTCAGGGTGGTGCCGCTGTCGCCGCCGCCCCCACCGATGCTCGCTGCCGCCACACCCACCGCACCCAGGCCGGCGGTCGAGAGGATCCCCTCGGTCGTGACGCTAACGCTGCCGCCGTCGCCGCCACCGCCGCCCGCCCCGCCGACGTTTGCCGCGATCGCGGCACCGGATACGCCGGTGAAGCTCCCGGCGAAATGGGCGGCACCCCCACCCCCGCCGATGCTCGCCGCATTGACGCCGTAGGCCAGGTCCCCGTGGGTTTCCACCAGGCCCGTGGCCGCGGCGGTCACGACACCCCCGGCCCCCCCATTACCGCCGCCGCCCCCCAGGTTGGCGGACAGGGTCAGGCCCGATACCGCAGAGCCGGTGACGGTGGCCCCGGAATGACCGCCGCCGCCCCCCACCGACTGGGCGAAGACGCCGTGGGAGAGGACGCCCTGGGTTTCGATCTCCCCGGCGGCGGCGAGGCTCGCCTGGCCCCCGGACCCGCCGGCACCGCCCTGGCCGCCGACGGCCACGTCGTAGCTCAGCACCGCGCCCTCGGCTGCGGCCACAGTGGTTCCGGCGGAGCCGCCGCCACCGCCCACGGACTGCACGAAGACCCCCGTCGCGAGGATACCCGCCGTCGACACGTCATAGGCCGCCACACTCGCGCTGGCGTCGCCGCCACTGCCGCCCGGCCCCCCTGCGCCGCTGGCGCCGATGGCGATATCGAAGGCGGGCGATCCGCTGGCCGAGATGGCATTGCCGCTGTCACCACCGCCACCCCCGACGCTCTGGACGAAAACCCCGCGCGCCCAGTCGCCGGCGGTCGAGATCTGGTAGCCGGGGACGCCGTTGTCGGTGTAGGCCGCGCCCCCACCGTTCCCCCCATTGCCGCCGCTGCCGCCGATGGCCAGGCTGACCACGCCGGAGACCGCCACCGCATTGGAGCCCTTGCCGCCACCGCCCCCGATACTCTGCACGGCGGCCCCGTCGGCGTTGGCCCCGCCGGTGGAGATGTTGCCACTGTTGATGGTGCTCGCCGCGCCGCCAGCGCCGCCCCCGCCGCCGCTGCCGCCAAAGGTGAAGAGCCCGCTGGTGGAATGCGCCGAGCCCCCGCCACCCCCCTGGCTGCCGCTGAAGATGCCGTCCGCCCGGTCGCCGGTCGTGGAGATGTTGCCGCTGTTGGTTACGGTGACCGCCCCGCCGTTGCCGCCGCCCCCGCCCTGTCCGCCTATCGATACGATGCCGCCGGCACCCCCGCCCTCGCCCCCACCACCGCCCTGGCTACCTGCGGAGATGCCCCGAGCACCCTGACCGCTGGTGGTGATGCTGGCGGCGTTGGTCAGGGTCACCGCACCCCCGTCGCCGCTCGCCGAGCCGGAGCCGCCCAGGGCAACTATTCCGGACGCCTTACCCCCCTTACCGCCACCACCGCCCACGCTCTGGGCCGTGAGGCCCACCGCCCAGTCGCCCTTGGTGGTGATGGTCGTGTTGCTGCCCCCTGTGGTCAGGCTCACCGCGCCGCCGGCGCCGGCACTCTCGGAACCGGCGCCGTAGGCGACGAAGCCGCTCGCCGTCCCCCCATTGCCGCTGAAGCCTCCGATGCTCTGGGCGAAGAGTCCGTTGGCCTCCTCACCGCTGGTGGACAGGGTCCCGGAGAAGGTGACGTCGAGGCTACCGCCCGGCCCACTGCCGGCACCCGAGCCCCCGACCCCCTTGGCGCCGTTGCCCGCGCCGCCCTCACCGCCCGCACCCCCATAGCTGCGGGCGAACACCCCGAGTGCCTGTTGCCCCGCGGTCTGGATGCTGGCCCCGACCAGGTCGATGGATACGGATCCGCCGGCCCCGCCCTGTCCGCCGTTTCCGCCGTAACCCTTGCCCGCGCTTCCGAGCGCGGCGTCACCGAATCCGCCGGTGCCACCCATCCCCGCGACGCTGTTCGCCTGAACGCCGTGCTGGTTGGCCTGGGTGGTGGTGATCTTCAGCTCACCCGGCGTCGCGGCGGTGCCCGAGGTGATGGTGATCGCACCCCCGTCGCCCGCGGCACCTCCGGCCCCCCCATCGCCATTCGCCACGTCCGACCAGCCCTCGCCCCCCGTGCCCCCGGCACCCCCGATCCCTTGGGCGAGGACCGCGGCGCCAGTGCCGCCGGTCTCGTTGATGGTGACGGCGCCGAGGTTGATCGTGACGGATCCGCCGGAGCCCCCGTTGCCGCCAACGCCGCCGTGCGCCGCGCCAAAATAAGCCGTGCGTTCCCCTCCGACTCCACCCGCGCCCCCGGCGGTCTGGGCGAGGATCGCGCCGAAACCCCCAAGCTGCTGGCTGAAGCTCCCCTGGGTGACGTTGACCAGGATGGTGCCTCCGCCGCCACCGTTGCCGCCTGTGCCCCCGTCGGTCCCCGTGGGACTCCCACCCTGACCGCCCGTGCTGTTGAGGAACAGCCCCGAGGCCTCGGGGCCAGTGGTCGTGACCGAACCACTGGTGAAGTTCAGTGTGACCCCGCCGGCGTCGCCGCCGGCACCCGCCTTGCCCTTGACACCACTGCCCGCACCGCCAAAGGTGAGCCCCACGATGCCTCCGCCCTGCCCCTGGATCGCGTAAGGGCCCCCGTCGTAGGAGAGGGTCAGCGGGACGGCATCGTCCCCGGCTGCACCGGAATCGCCCCCATAGGCGTAGTTGGCGAACAGGATGCCGGTCTGGTTGTAATTGGTGGGTGCGATGTCGCCGGTGAGTCCCTGCACCACCATCTGGTTCCACAGGGGAGGGAAGGGCTGGCCGGCGCCCATGGCGAAGCTGACCCCGTCCTGGAGGTTGCCCGAGCAGCTCACCGTCGGATTGCCGCTCACGGCCGAGCAATCCGCGAGGGACTGGATGGGGTGTGAGGTGCAGAGAAGGAGCGACAGATAGGGGAGGGCGATGGGGGCGCGGGTACGCATGGCTTGGCACCTGAGTGGTTGCAGGTCGGAGGGCAAGGGTGCTCTGGCGCCCGAGTCGCAGCCGCGCGGCCTGGCGGGCCAGGGTCCCTCTGCTATCTCCTAGTGATTTTGTCGGATAAGAGTCGGCGGGGCTTGGATATCCTGTCAAGAAGTTTCTTGCCGTCTGACCGGCAGCCGTGGGCGGAGAAACGAGGGATGCCTGGCCCTGCCCAGGGCGGAGAAGCCGGCGGACAGGGGGTCCGATGGTGTTGGGACTGCCCCCCGGGGGCGAATCGGGGAATCGATCCAGCGCGGTGGCTCGATCCCTCCCCCAATCTGGATTAGCCGATGGTCCTTGGGCTCGGGGACCCTCTCAGCAGTGTGCCCGAGGATAGGCGGTCACGGGGCGGAGGTTTCCGGTGAACGACGGTGCGTGCCACAATCGGCCCGGCCCGGTGCCCACCGCGCCTCAGCCGATACGGCGAGCGCCCGGGCAGAAGACAGCAACCAGTCCTCTTGAAAGGCGGACCCAGCACATGAACCACACGACAAGGCTCCTCTTGGCCGCGATCCCCTGGATCCCCCTGCTCGCCGCCCCCCTCCGGGCGGACGACTTGGGAGCACGCATCGCCACCCAGGGTGCGGCCCCCGGGGCGGTGGCCTGCGCGACCTGTCACGGGCAGAACGGTGGCGGCGACGAGGGCGGGGCCTTCCCGCGCCTCGCCGGGCTGGACGCCGCTTATCTCGCCAGGCAACTGCGGGCCTTCCAGTCCGGCGGCCGCACCAACCCGGTGATGGCCCCCATGGCGCAACCCCTGACGGAACCCGAGATCGCCGCGGTCTCGGCCTATTACGCCGCCCTCCCGCCGGTCACCCATGCCAGGGCCCCCTCGGAGCAGTCCGCGGCGCTCGGGCAAGAGCTGGCCAGTGTCGGCGACTGGGGCAACCGGGCCCTCCCGGCCTGCGGCCAGTGCCACGCCGCCGACGGGCTCGGGTACGGAGAGGTCTTCCCGCCCCTAGCCGGTCAGGTCTATTCCTACCTGGTGGCACAGATCGCGGCCTGGGCCCAGGGTCAGCGGGGAGCGGATCCCCATGGCCTCATGGCCCCGATCGCCGCGAGGCTCGACCTCGAGGAGACCAAGTCCGTCGCCGCCTACTACGCGGGCCTACCACTGGCGGCTCAGGCCTCCCCGGCCAAGCAGGCCCCGACCCCCTCGCCCGGGACCTCAGCCCCGCCCCCTGCTTTGCCTCGGCACCTGGGGCCAGTGCCCCAAGGGGTTGCAGGGGGGGCCGACAAGGCCTTCCGCCCCCCGTCGCGCGACGCGATCCCGAGCGGTCCCATGGGCGAGGCGATCCGCTTGGGCGAGGCCATTTTCACCCACACCTTCACCCATCCGGCCTCCGCGCCCTACGTCGGCAACACCCAGACCTGCGGCGGCTGTCACCTCGACGCCGGCCGCCTGGCCGATTCGGCGCCGCTTTGGGCCGCCTGGGTGGCCTATCCGGCCTTCCGCGCCAAGGACCAGCGCATCAGCACCCTCACGGAGCGCGTCCAGGGCTGCTTCACCTACTCCATGAACGCGAAAGCCTCCGCCGTTGGCCAGGCCCCCGCCGCGGAAAGCGAGCCCCTGGTGGCCCTGATCAGCTACATCTACTGGCTCGCCACCGGGGCCCCCACCGGTGACCAGACCATGCCGGGGCGCGGCTATCCCGCCCTTGCACTACCCGAGGGAGGGTTCGACCCCGAGCGTGGGGCCAGGGTCTACGGCAGGGCCTGTGCCCTCTGTCACGGTGCCGACGGCCAGGGGGCCTGGGTGCGTGGCGCCCAGCTCTTCCCCCCCCTGTGGGGACCGCGTTCCTACAATTGGGGGGCCGGCATGCACAGCATCGATACCGCTGCCGCCTTCATCAAGCGCAACATGCCCTTGGGGCGGGGCACGATCTTGAGCGACCAGGATGCCTGGGACGTCGCGGCCTACGTCAATTCCCACGAGCGGCCCCAGGACCCCCGCTTCAATGGCAACCTGGCCGAGACCATCAGCCAACATCACGGTGGCCGGTTCGACTACTACGGGATCCGGCCTGGCCCCGACGGCAGGCTGCTCGGTGAGGGCGCCACGCCCTGACCTAGGGCAGGGGCGCCCCGCGGGAGGCGCGGTGGCGGGGCCCCCTCAGGGCCCACCCGCCAGGCGGAAGGCCGGCGGGATGAATACCAGCACCAGGATGGCCAGGGTCTCGATGATGCCGAGCGTCATCAGGTAGTTGCCGAAGCCCTTCCCCGTCTCGGCCATGGCGTCCGCGGCGGCGGCACCGATCACCCCCTGGTACCAGGCGGACACCCCCATGCCCAGGCCGCCGAAGATCCCCGCACCCAGCATGCCGCCCCAGTTGACCGCCTGGTGGGCGGCAAGGGCGGCGTCCAGGGCGGTGTTGATCCAGCCCATCAGGATCATGCCGTAGATGGTCTGCGACATGGGCGCCCCGATGAAGGCGAACAGCACGAAGGGGGCCGCCTTGTCCTGGGCGTAGCACTTCTTCCAGGCGCCCACCGCGGCCGGGCCGGCCGCCCCCACGCCGAGGGAGGAACCAGCCGCCGCCAGGCCGACGGCCGCCGCCGCCCCCAGGCGCCCCAAGCTCACCATTACTTCTGCATCCATCGTTCGTCTCTCGTCAGCTCATCGGTCGATAGGGTGTCAAATCGGGATCGCCACCGCCAGCCCCTCAGGCCGCCGGCACCCGGCGGCGGAGCGGCCGATAGGGGATGCCGCTCCACTGGAGTCCCGCGTGGCTGGCGAACTCCAGGGTGTTGAGTCGGATACCGTGGACCATCACCCCCATCACCGAGAGGATGATGTTCACGCCGTGGGCAAGGAAGAGCAGCAGGGCGGCAAACGCCCCGCTCAGCCAGCCGTCGAACAGGGGCGCCAGCATGCCGTTGAAGGTGGAGGCGATGGCGTAGCTCGCGGTGCCCACGGCATAGAGGCGGATATAGGAGATGACGTCCACGAAGCTGCTGACCAGGTTCAGGGGCAGCATCACATGGTTGAACCACTCGTTCTTGAAATCCCTCATCGGCGTCATGAAGAGCACGATGAGCAGCACACCGGCGCCGAAAACCCAGGGCATGAGGGGCGGGAACGGCAGGTTGAGCACGACGCTGCGGGCGCCGAAGAACATGAACCAGACCACGCACAGCCAACCGAGCTGGGCCAGGGCCTGGGGGGTACGGATCATACGGGCGATGTTCCAGACATGGGCGATGGAGAGGTGCACCGCCGCGATCCAGAAGCAGAGCTCCTTGACGTGGTCCTCGTCGCCCAGCCAGTCGATCTTCAGGGCACTGAGGGGCGCGGGGAGGTTGGGGATCCCGAAATAGGTGCCCGTCAGGACCCCCCAGGCCATGGTGCCGATGCTGGTGATCTTGAGCAGCGTGAAGACGTGGGGCGCCACCTGGGGAAAGCGCCGCTGGGCCCAGAGGGTCAGACCCAGGAAGATCGCCCCGTAGCCCGCATCCCCCACCAGCATGGCGAAGAAGAGGCTGAAGAACAGCAGGAACCAGAGGCTGACGTCGATCTCCCGATAGCCGGGCAGGATCCCGATCAGGTCGAAGACCGCCTCGATGGGCTTGAGCCAGCGGGGATTGCGGATCAGCGTGGGTACCCGATCCTCCTCGTCCGGCTCATCCAGCACCAACCCCCAGCCCTGCCCCTTGACCAGGTCGCGGATCCGCTCCGCCTCCGTCGCGGGCGAGAAGCCTTGCAGGTAGGCGAGGGAGGGGGTCGCCGATCCCAGGGCGGCGCGGGCCTCGGCGAGCTGCAGGGCGTCCTCGGCCGCGGCCTCCAGCCTCGCCAGGGCCACCCGGTCGCCGGCGAATTGGGCGGTCTGCCGCGCCAGCGCCGCCAGCTCCGCCTCCAGATCGGCCTGGTGCTGCCGGAGCGTCGCCAACGAGAGGGACGGCAAGGGGACTTCCTGGGCATCGATCGCGGGCGGGATGCCCCAGCCGAGCAGGGCGAACCAGACCCCCGTCTCGGTGCGGCGGGTCTCCAAGTAGAGCGTATCCGCCGGGATAGCAGGTGAGTGCTTGGGCGGGGCCTGGAAGAGGCGGACCGAGAGGCTACGCGCGGCGAGGCTGGCCACCGCCTGAGGGCAGAAGGAGCCGAAGGGCTCGATGTGCCGCATCTCCCGCCCCAGACCCTCCAGCTCCTCGCCAATCTCCCGCCGCCGCTTACGGATCCGCAGCAGGGCCGCCACCACCCCTTCCGCGGGTTGGCCGGACGGCTTGCCCTCGTGGACCTTGGGGAGAAGCTCAATGGCCCGCCGCACCTGGGTGAGCCGCTTGCGGGCGCCCTCGATGTCCAGCTGATCGCGCCGCTCCTCCCAGCTCAGGTGCAGTACCCCGAGCTCGCGGAGGGCCTCCAGGGCACCGGCTCGATCGGCCTCCGGGCAGAGGAGGGTCACCTTGTGCATGGGGACGATCATGGGGGGCGGCGGTCTGGGCTAGGCCGCGGATTCTTGCTCGACCGCCTTGGCCTTGGCGATCTTGGAGCGTGCCACCGCGGCGGCCATCTGGTCGCCGAGGAAGATGCGGATCACCCGGATGTTCTCCTTCGCCTCGGGGATCTTCACCTTCTCGAAGAGGTTTACGCGCTGGTTGGTGGTCCTCAGCTCCTCGGCCAAGCGGTGGCGCTGCTCTTCGAGGACCTCCAGGGCCAGGCGCCGGCGGATACGCCGCTCCAACATGGCCACCCCCGCGTCGATCCAGGGCGGGGTGGCGAAGAGATCCGGCGGGTGGCGCTCGAACTCCACCCCTTCGAGCACCGGGATCGCCACCCCGGCGATGTTGCCCTGCTGGATGCGGATCTGCCGGACCCGCAGCAACGACTCCCAGGCCACCGGCTCCGCGAACAGGCGCACCCAGGGTGTGAGCTCCGCCTGGTCCTTCGCCTCCTCCGCCCGCTCCGCCAGGATCTTGGCCTCGAGTTGGCGCACCTCCAGCTGCAACTGCTGCTTCTTGAGCTGCAGGGTGGGCAGGTAGCGCTGGAAGCGGTGCAGGGCGTCCCGCTGGGCCTTGAGCTCGTTCTTGGTGTGCTTGATCTTGGCCATGCCGGCTGCCTGATCCCGCCCCCTCGCTTAACGGCGGGGCCAGAACCGCTCGATGAGCCCCGAGGGGATCCCCGTCTCCGCGGGTTCGAAGCAGTCGGCCAGGATCTGCCAGCCCAGGTCCAGGGCGCCTTCCAGGGGGATGTTGACCTTGAGGTCCATCATCTCGTTCTCGAAGCGCTCCCCATACCTGAGCAGTTTCTGGTCCCAGGCACTCATGCGGAAGCCCATGGACTGCTTCTCCTGGGTCTCCCTGAAGGTGGCATAGAGCTGGATCAGGGTGTTCATGAGGGTGCGGTGGTCTTCGCGGGTCTTGCCGTTGACCAACTGCTTGAGGCGGCTCAGGGAGCCGAAGGGCTCGATGCGGCCGTTGCGCAGGTAGAACTGCCCCTCGGTGATATAGCCGGTGTTGTCGGGCACCGGGTGGGTCACGTCGTCCCCCGGCATGGTGGTCACCGCCAGGATGGTGATGGAGCCCGCGGTATCGAAATCCACCGCCTTCTCGTAGCGGGCGGCGAGCTGGGAGTAGAGATCGCCGGGGTAGCCGCGATTGGAGGGGATCTGCTCCATGGTGATGGCGATCTCCTTCATGGCGTCGGCGAAGTTGGTCATGTCGGTGAGGAGCACCAGCACCCGCCTGTCCTCGAGTGCGAAGCGCTCCGCCACCGCCAGCGCGCTGTCGGGCACCAACAGGCACTCCACCACCGGGTCGGAGGCGGTGTGGATGAAGAGCACCGAGCGGGACAGGGCCCCCTGCTCCTCCAGGAGGTCGCGGAAGTAGAGGTAGTCGTCGTACTTGAGGCCCATGCCGCCGAGGATGATCACGTCCACCTCGGCCTGGAGCGCGATGCGTGCCAGCAGCGGGTTGTAGGGCTCCCCCGCCACCGAGAAGATCGGCAGCTTCTGGGACTCCACC
>CAZFHV010000030.1:13531-22783 GCA_964519095.1 uncultured Chromatiaceae bacterium
TGGCCGGGTTGACCGCGGGCCCGCCGATGTCGATCTGGTTCTCGGTGATGCGGGGCCCCTGGTCCCGGGGCTCGCCGCTGCCATTGAACACCCGCCCCAGCAGGGCATGGGAGAAGGGCACCTGCATGGTGCGGCCGAGAAAGCGAACCTGGGCGTCGGTGTCGATACCCCGACTGCCGGCGAAGACCTGCAGGTCCACCCGCCCGCCCTCCAGGCGAATGGTCTGGGCCAGCGAGGTCCCCTGCCGCGAGGTCACCTGGGCCAGCTCCCGGTAGGCCACGTCGGTGGCCTGGACGGTGATGACGTTGCCGGCGATGCGCTCTATCCCCTGATACACCTTATGCACCGGCGCTCACCTCCCGAAGCATCTCTGCGATCTGCTGCTCGAGCAGCGGGAACTCCGCCGCCCCCATGGCCACCCGGTTCCAGTCCTTGGTGAGCTGGGTCAGCCGCTGGAAGAAACGCCGGGCGCTGTCCTTGCTCCCGAAGCGCAGCCTGGCGCGCAGCAGGCGGTCGATGCGCTCGAACAGGTAGCGCTGGCGCTCCGCGCTCGTGGCGCTGTCCACCGGGTGGTAGGCGTCCTGCTGCAAGTAGACCGCATCCAGGTACTCGCTCTTGAGGAAGACCACGAAGTCCTCGATGGAGGTGCCCTCCTCACCCACCACCTTCATCATCTGATTGACCTCGTTGCCCGCCTGCAGCAACCCCCGGGCGAAGGCCACCTGCTCCGCCGGGACCACCCCGCGATACTGGCTCCAGCTCTCCAGGGGGTGGATGGCGGGGTAGCGCCGCTGGTCCGAGCGCTCCCGCGACAGACCGTGGAAGGCCCCCACCACCTTGAGGGTGCTCTGGGTGACCGGCTCCTCGAAGTTGCCGCCGGCGGGGCTCACGGTGCCGCCAATGGTCACCGACCCCAGGCCGCCGTCCTTCAGCCGGACGATGCCGCCACGCTCGTAGAAGGCCGCGATCACCGATTCCAGATAGGCCGGGAAGGCCTCCTCGCCGGGGATCTCTTCCAGGCGACCGGACATCTCCCGCAGGGCCTGGGCCCAACGGGAGGTGGAGTCGGCGAGCAGCAGCACGTTGAGGCCCATCTGGCGGTAGTACTCGGCGATGGTCACCGCCGTGTACACGGAGGCCTCCCGCGCCGCCACCGGCATGGAGCTGGTGTTGCAGATGATCAGGGTGCGCTCCATCAGGCGCTTGCCGGTGCGGGGGTCGGTCAGCTCGGGGAACTCCCGCAGGGTCTCCACCACCTCGCCCGCCCGTTCCCCGCAGGCGGCGATGATGACGATGTCCACCTCCGCGTGGCGGCTGGTGATCTGCTGCAGCACGGTCTTGCCGGCACCGAAGGGGCCGGGGATGCAATAGGTGCCCCCGCGGGCCACCGGATAGAAGGTGTCGACGATGCGCACCTTGGTGACCAGGGATTCGCTGGGGCGCAACCGCTCGGCGTAGGCGCGGATCGGCATCTTCACCGGCCAGCGCTGCATCAGGCTGACCTGAATCGGGCGATCATCCGCGTCGCGCAGCTCTGCGATGGGGTCTTCCACCCGGTAGTCGCCCGCCGGGGCGATGGCCTCCACCTTGAGCCAGCCCCGCAGCCCGAAGGGCACCATGATGCGGTGCTCGAAGATCCCCTCGGGCACGGTGCCGAGGGTCTCCCCCGCGGACAGCCGCGCACCCGGCGCCACCCGCGGGGTGAAGGACCAGCGGGGCTCCCGCGGCAGGGCCTGGAGGTACACCCCCCGCTGGAGGAAGAAGCCACAGCGCTCTGCCAGCTCGGGGAGGGGATTCTGCAACCCATCGAAGACCTGGGTCAGGAGCCCCGGGCCCAGCTCCACCGCCAGCAGCTCGCCGGTGAACTCCACCTGGTCCCCCTCCTTGAGGCCGGTGGTGTCCTCGAACACCTGGAGCTCCGCGTAGCGACCCCGCACCCGGATGACCTCGGCCTTGAGGCGGGCGCCGCCGACGAGGGCGTAGGCGACCTCGTTCTGCACCACCGCGTGGCTGAACTCTACCGTCAACAGGTTGCCGTTGACGCCGATGATCTTGCCCGTGCTCTCACTCATGACTCACCCACGACGACGAGCTGGTGACCCGGGGCCGGGCTCGGGGCGACCTCCGCCACCGGGATCGGTTCTGGCACCTTGGTCATGCGATCGAGCAGGGTCTCGAAGCTCCGCATGCCCGCCTCGTCGCTCAGCCCCGCCCAGCGCTCGGTGATGCGCAGCTTGAGGGCGAAGCCGAGCACCGCGCCGAAGCCGAAGGGATCGCGAAAGGTCAGCTCCTCGGCGATGCGCCAGCGCTCCCGGTCGAGCCCCCGCTCAGACTCCAGCGGCGTCTTGCCCAGGGCATTGGCCACCGCTTGCCCCAGCAGGACGTCATAGCCCCTGTGATCCCGTTCGAAGCCGCGGGAATCGACCCCCAGCCGGCCGGCACGGGCTCGTGCCACCGCGTTGCGGAGCTGAGTCTCCCTCGCGCTCCAATCCTCGGCGGCGGCACCCCCGCCGAGGGACCGACCGGCGAACAGGGCCTCCAGGGCTTCCAGGTGATCCGCATCCAGCACCCCGGCACAGCGCGCCAGGAACTCCCGGGAAGAGAAAGGGGGCGGCTCCCCGAAGGACAACAGCGGCAGGCTCGCCACCAGGTAGTGATAGGGCATTGGCTAGCCCGCCTCGCGCGCCGCCCGGTGAACGATCTCCGCCAGGTGGGGCCGCAGGAAGTTGGCCAGGGCCTCCGCGATGGCGGTCTTGGTGAAGTCGTGGTAGATCCGCTCGCCTTCGAGGACCACCCGAAAGCCCCGGATCAGCCCCCGGTCGGGCGTGACCGTCACCCCCCTGACCAGGTGCCGGCGATACTGCTCGGCGAAGAAGTCCAGGATCTCCTGGCCGTCGGTCTCGCTGATCAGAAACTCGATGCGGCGCTCCGTGCCGTTACGCTCGGCATAGGCCTGGGCGATCTTCACCATCATCGCCTTGAGGGTGTCGGGGTCCAGGGCGGCGTCGGTGGCCTCCGCAACGATGTCCTGAACGATTCCCTCCACGGCCTGACCGACGGTGATCAGAAGGTCCCGCGCCGACTGCTCCAGGGTGCGGGTGCTCCGCTCCAGGTAAAGCTGGGCGTCCCGCGCGGCCTGCTCCAGACGCCCCGTGGCGGTGGCCTCTGCCTCCTGCACCAGGGCGGCGGCGCGCTGCCTCGCCTGGGCGAGGATCTGCTCCGCCTCCTGGTCTGCCTTCTCGATCCCCTCCCGGTGGAGTCGGTCGATCAGATGCTGCAACTCTACGGCCATGAAAGCACCTCGCGGTCGGTCGGGCTGGCGCGAAGCCGAAGGGTTAGTTTGCCTTCGATGAGGGTAGACGTCCAGATGACGTCTGCATGACGCTTGCCCCCCTATTCAGCCCCTAAAGGCCCCCGACGTCGGATCCGTCCCACCCGAGCCGGGGGTATGCAATCCGAGCGGTTCGCCGTTACACTCCGTTGACAAAAAATTTATTCTGGTCTTTGCTTCCGTGAGGATTTGCTCGTGCCAGGTCGGAAACCCAGAATGCTCGTCTCTGTGAGTCAGCCCACCGGGATCGGTGCCTCTGTCCGGGCGCCTGCGGCCCCGGTGGATGCGAAGCAACCATCCATCGTCCAGCCTTGAGGTCCCACATGCATTTCAAGCTGATCCTGGTATTCGTGGAAGACAGTGAGACGGAGGCCGTGCTCAAGGCCGCCCGCAACAGCGGCGCCACCGGGGTCACGGTGATCAATCAGGCGCGGGGGGAGGGACTGCAGCGGCCGAAGACGTTCTTCGGTCTCACTCTGGAGACCCAGCGCGACGTACTGCTTCTGCTCGTTGAGGAGCACCTCAGCCGAGGGGTCCTGGAGGCCATCGCCAAGGCGGGGCAGTTCGACGAGCGACAGGGCAAGGGCATCGCCTTCCAGATCGACGTGGAGGATGCGGTGGGGATCAGCCATCAGATCCGTCAGTTGACGCGGGTTGTGGAGGAAGAGCTATGACACAGGGCCCCCTGGTGCAAGTGCGCGAGGTGATGAAGCCGGAGTTCGACCTGGTGGACGGCATGGCCACCGTCGCGGACGCCCTCAAGGCGATGCGCCATACGGAGACCAAGATGCTGATCGTGCGCAAGCGTCACGACAACGACGAGTGGGGGATGCTGGGGATCTCCGACATCGCCCGCAAGGTGCTGGCCCTGGATCGGGCCCCAGAGCGGGTGAATGTCTACGAGATCATGACCAAGCCGGTGCTGACGGTTCATCCGGACATGGACATCCGCTACTGCGCCCGCCTGTTCGCCCGCTTCAACATCACCCGTGCCCCGGTGGAGGAAGGGCGCAAGGTCATAGGTACCGTGAGCCTGGCGGATCTCGTCTTCAAGGGCATGCTGCGCTAGGGCGGGGCATGGGAGGGTTGCGCCGACGGCCGAGAAGGCAGGCCTGGCCGGCTGACCAGGCGGTGGCTTCGGACGCGAGGGTGATCCGCCCCATCGGCCCAGGGGCCGCTGGGCCGGGGAGCCGGTGACGCCATGAGCTCCTCGATGATGCGGGCCGCCACCGATCTGCTGCACGAGGCAGGCCGGGACCTGGCCCCCACCCTGGTCGTGGTGGCCATCTTTCAGGCATTTTTCATCCAGCGCATGCCGGACGACCCGCTGGCGCTGGGTGGCGGCTTCGCCGTGGTGCTACTGGGGCTGGCGCTGTTCGTCAAGGGGCTCGACGCCGCTATCTTCCCCGCCGGTGAGACCCTCGCCTTCGGCTACTCCCGCCGCGGCTCCTTCTTCTGGCTGATGCTGTTCGTCTTCTGCATCAGCTTCGCCTCGGTGGCCGCGGAGCCGGCCCTGATGGCGGTGGCCTACAAGGCGGAGGCAGTATCCGGCGGCAGCCTGAGCGCCCTGACCCTGCGCCTGGTGGCGGCACTGGGGGTCGGGCTGGCGGTGATGGTGGGGGTCTGGCGGCTGGTGCGCGGACACCCCATCGCCCACTACCTCATCCCCGGCTACCTGGTCGTCATCCTCGCCACCACCGTCGCCCCCCCGCAACTGGTGGGCCTGGCCTTCGATTCCGGAGGTGTGGTGGCCTCCACGGTCACCGCGCCCCTGCTGACCGCCGTGGGGGTGGGACTGGCCATGACCATCCGGGGTCGCAGTCCCCTGCTCGACGGCTTCGGCCTCATCGCCTTTGGGGCGCTGGCGCCCATGATCATCATCCAGGTCTACGGGGTGCTGTTCTTCGTCGCCCCCGAGCAGGGCACGCCGGTGGTGTTGATGCCCAGTGAGGACCAGCACCAGTACACCGCCTGGGCGATGCTGACCGACTTCCTGCTCATGCTCCGCAACCTCTTGCCGATCATCTTGGTGGTGCTCCTCTCGAGCTACGTCATCCTGCGGCGGCCCCTGGCCAACCCCAAGCGCCTGGCCGCCGGGATGCTCCTGGTGGCCCTGGGACTCTACCTGTTCGACGAGGGGTTGCAGGTGGGTCTCTTCCCCCTGGGCGACGAGATGACCCGGGGTTTGATGGGCGACGGCGTCCCCCTGTGGGTGCTCTACCTCTACGGCTTCCTCATCGGCTTCGCCACCACCATGGCGGAGCCGGCCCTGATCGCCCTCTCCATCAAGGCCGACCAGGTCAGCGTCGGCCAGCTCAAGGCGATGTGGCTGCGCTCCCTGGTCTCGATCGGGGTTGGGATCGGCATCGTGCTCGGGTGCGCCCGCATCCTGGACGGCACCAACATCGCCTACTGGCTCATCCCGGGCTACCTGCTGGTCATCGCCATGACCAAGCTGGCGCCCCGCTTCATCATCCCCATCGCCTACGACTGCGGTGGGGTCACCACCTCCACGGTGACCGTCCCGCTGGTCACCGCCCTGGGGGTGGGGCTGGCGGAGCGCACGGCGGGGCGGGATCCCATGATCGATGGCTTTGGTCTGATCGCCTTCGCTTCCCTGGTGCCCATGATCATCGTCATGGCCTACGGGATCCTGGCGAGCTGGCGGACGCGGGCGGGATAGCCCGGGGCAGAGGTCCCCGGGGGGGCCTCAGTCCTTCATCGCATCGATCATCTGCTCCTTGGCCTCGCGATACTCCTCGTGGGCCTCCTTCATCAGGTCCTCGGCCTCCTCCAGGGCCTTGAGGGCCTGCTCGACGTCGGTGCCCTTGAGCATGAGGGGGATCTGCTCCAGGTCCTGCTCGTCTCCCTCCACCAGGATCAGGTCCCCCAAGGTCCCGCGCAGGAGGGTCAGGCGGTGGGAGCAGAGGCTGTCTGTGTCGGTGTGCTGGCAGGAGCAGGTGGCGGTCATGTTGGTGCCCTCGCGCTGGAACACCACCTCGCAGGGCTCCGCGTCAGCCTCCCGCACCACCAGCCGGATCTCCTGGAGGGGCCGCTGGAGGGCCTCGTAGGCCTCCACGGCCTTTTTGACCGAGATATAGAATTCCTGGGTGCCGATGGTCTTGGAGAGCCCCACCTTTTCGAGCTGGGCCATGAGGGGGTAGGTGGCATCGGCGATCTTCACATCGATGCCACCCTCCTCCAATTTTCGGTGCAGGTCCGCAAAGCGCTGGGCGGCGGTGATGTCCATGTCGGTGATCGCCTGGGCGTCGATGATGATCCACTTCAGGGGTGGCTCGGTCTCCGCCACCAGCTTCTCCAGGCGGTCCATCACGTAGCGGGCATTGGCGAAGATCAGGGGCCCGTAGAGGCGATAGATGAGCAAACCCGGCACCGTTTGCCCGGGGAGCTGAGCCAGGTCACCGGAAGCGGAAGGGCCCTCCAAGAGGCTGGGCTGCGCAGAAGGGGGCTCGCCCCCCGGGTGGCTGGCGCCGAAATCCTGGAACTTACCCCCCGGTCGGGCGCGGCGCAGGATGGCGTCCTTGGGGCGCGCGAACTCCACGATGACCCCCACCAGGGAGACGATCAGCCCAAAGATGATCCCTGGCACCACCCCGGCCACCAGGATGGCGCCGGTGACCGCGAGCGAGATGAAGAACTCGAAGCGATCCATGCGGAACAGCTCCCGCAGGGCGCCGATCTCCAACATCCCGATGGCGGTCACGATCAGGATGGCCCCCAGGGATACCTTGGGGAGCATCCCGATCAGACCGGTGAGGAAGAACAGGGCGAGGAGCAGCCCCCCCGCCGCCACCAGCTGCGCCACCTGGCTCTTGCCTCCGGCCGCGTCCACGATGGAGGTACGGGACTGGCTGGCCGACACCGGAAACCCCTGAAAGAGCCCTGCCCCCAGGTTGGAGAACCCGAGCGCGGTCAGCTCCGCGTTCGGGCTGATCTCGTAGCGGTTCTTGTTGGCGAAGGCCTGGGCGAGCAGGATGCCATCGGAGAAGGCCAGGAAGGCGATCGCCAAGGCCGCCGGCGCCAAGGCGTTGATGTCCGACCAGTGAAATACCGGTATCGCCAGGGCCGGGATACCGGTGGGGACCTCCCCAACCAGCTTTATCCCCATCTCCCCCAGTCCCATGAACTGGGTCCCGAGCACGCTCAGCACCGAGACCGCCAGGGCACTGGGGATGCGCGGCGCCTTGGCGTTGAGCAGCATCATGAGGAGGATCAGGGCCGCGCCGAACAGGAAAGTGGGTACATGGGCCTGGGGCAGTTGGCTGATGACCTGCCACACCAGGGGGAAGAAGTCCTCCCCGTCGGTCTTGATGGCGAAGAGCTTGCCCAACTGGGTGGCGGCCAGGATCAGGGAGGCCCCGTTGAGGTAGCCGATCAGCACCGGGCGGGAGAGGAAATCGGCGATGACCCCGAAGCGCAGGCGTGCGGCCAGCACCAGGATCAGCCCCGAGAGGATGCCCAGGGTGGCCGCCAGGGCGGGGATGCGCGCCGGGTCCCCGGCCGCCAAAGGGAGGATGGCCGTCCCCGCCAGCAGCCCGATGGCGGCGTCCGGGCCGGCGATGACATGGCGTGACGAGGCGAACAGGGCATAGCCCAGGGAGGCGGCCAGGGCCGCATAGATCCCCGTGATGGGCGGCATGTGCACCAGCTCGGCGTAGGCGATGACAGAGGGGATCATGACCACGCAGGCGGTCAGCCCCGCCAGGACATCGCCACCCAGCCACTTGAGCCGGTAGTTGGCGAGAACGGTCAGGAGGGGGATCCCCAAGGAGAGCCCGCGGCTAGCTTCCGTCTGAATCACTGGACTGAACCTCGCGAAAGACCTGACAAAGACAAAGGGCCTGGCACAGCACTCCAGGGACACCCAGTACCGCCCCAGACCGGGCCGCTCCCCCGGCGAGCACCCCCTTCTCGGGGCCCGGCACCGGCGACTCAGGGCCTTGTCAGGGCTCTCGCCGCCAGGCTGACCCACCCTATCTTCGCCTAAGCTTGCCGGAAAAAGCCCGGTGGGGCTACCCGGGGGCTGGCTCGCGCAACAGGGGATAGCCACCCGCAAACCGGCGATCGGGCGCCGCGCGGGGCAACGACGCTCTCCCCAGCCTGGGGCGCGTCGCACCAGCCCCCGCCAAAGGTGCCAAGAAATTTGGGTAATCGAGCTCCTCAAGGGAGGCCCCCGGAGGGCCTATCAAGGCGCGCGGCTGCGGGCCACCCGGCGCTCCGGCGCCCCAACTCCAGGGGCCAATCCGAGTAGAATGACCGAGGGGCTCAACACCAGGAGGCGTCGATGGGCGCCAGCCAACCGGTCTACTACAAACAGAATCGGCTCAAGCAACTGCGCGCCTTCTGCCATGCGGCCCAGGCGGGGAGCATCAGCGAGGCGGCGGAGCGGGTGTTCCTCAGTCAGCCCACCGTCTCGTTGCAGATCCAGGCCCTGGAGCGGGAATTTGCCACCCTGCTGTTCGAGCGGCGGGGCCCCAGGATCAAGCTCACCCCCGAGGGGGAGATGCTCTTCCAACTTGCCCAGCCCCTGGTGGAGGGGATCGACAAGCTCCAGGAGACCTTCGCCATCAACTGCGGCAAGCTGGAGACCGGGGAGCTCAACATCGCCGCCGGGGAGTCCACCATCCTCTACGTGCTGCCGGAGCCCCTGCGGCGCTTCGCCGAGCAGTACCCCGGGGTCCGCCTCAAGCTCCACAACGTCACCGGCCGTGACGGCCTGGCCATGGTACGGGCCGACGAGGCGGACCTGGCGGTGGGCTCCATGCTCGATGTGCCGGACGACATCAGCTACCGACCCATCGTCACCTACCATCCCACCCTGATCACCCCCCTCGATCACCCCCTCACGGGTAAGACCCAGATCACCTTGGCCGACATCACCCCCTATGGCCTCATCCTGC